>NZ_JAELVH010000068.1 GCF_019399235.1 Streptomyces poriferorum
CGCGAAAAACATAACGGGGGATCAGCCACTGAGGACCGGGCACAACTTTGAGCACACCGCGGCCTGCCATGTGCTGGGCGTGAGCTGGTCATGGCCGGGGCGGCTCCCGCCTCCACAAGGACGTCAGCAAGGCATTCAACAGCGCACTCAAGGTCGAGTACGTTCGATTCTCCGGCGGGTTCGACGACGATCCGGTGGCCTTCAGCGCGGCGACGGGCGCGGCCCGGGGCCCTTGACGGAGCGACAGGCCGCTCTCCGGCGGCAACGCGCTCCGGCGGCGACCACCAGCCGTGGGCCCCCATCCGTCCCGAGCGCTCCCGGGTCAGCGCCGCACCCATCCTCGTTCGAAGGCGTGCCAGCCGAGCTGCATCCGGGTGGAGACCTCAGCGACCTCCATCAGTCGCTGCAGCCGACGCTGGACCGTGCGCAGCCCCAGCCCGAGGCGGGCCGCTACCGCACGGTCGGTCAGCCCGGTGAGCATCAGTGACAGCAGCAGGAGGTCGGTCTCGTCCGGGCCCTCGGTCTGCGGCTCCGCCTCCACTTCGCCGGATGCCGACAGCAGCAGCGGACGGGCCGAGTTCCAGACGGCCTCGAAGAGGGTGAGCAGTGCCTCCACGACGCCTGGCGCGCGCACCACCACTGAGGTCGGCTCCTCATCGGCCGAACTGGAGTCCCGGCGGAGCAACGGCATCAACGCGGTGGAGCGGTCGGCCACGACCAGCTTGCACGGCACCTGCTCGACGACGCGCACCAGCTGGGTGCGCCCCAACGCGGCGGAAAGTTCGGCCGTCGTCGAAGGTCGGTCGAGTGCTGCCTGTTCCAAAACCACCCGGTACCGGACCCCGCGGCCGGTGGCCTGCTCCTCGGCCTCGTTCTCGTCCTCCCGCACCACTGCCGGCTCAACCGTGACGAGGGCGTGCAGCTCATGCCGGGCGCCGTACTGGATCTGCTCGAACCGGTGCCGGATCGCCTCAGCTCCGGTCACCACCTCCAGCAGTCCCGCCCGCTCCTGTCCGGCCGCGCCCCGGCGGTACTCATCGGCGAGCGCGGCCACCGTGGACTCCGCCTGCTCCAGAGCGTGGCGTCCCGCGGCGAGGGCAGGGCCGAAGGCCAGCCGTGGCGGTGCCACCACATAGGCGCCGGCCCGTCCGACATCACGTGACACAATGCCGCCGCTCTCCAGGCTGCCGAGCAGTCCGCCGACCGCCCGCGCATCCAGATCCAGGTGGAGGGCCACCTCGGGAGCTGTCGCACTGCCCAGCCGCACCAGTACCCGGTACACCCGCTCCTCATCCTGCGGCAGACCGATGGATTGCAGCATGGCCCTCCCGTCCCTCTTCGCTTTCTCTTCCGCGAACACTGCCGTACTTCCGAAGAGGCCACAGTTTGGCGCAGCGCCCTGAGACGTGCACAGGCACCCCCGAGACGGACATGTAACGGCTGGAGGAGTGGAGATCCGTGCACCCCAGACGGACCGACGGCATCCGGACCCCAGGGACGGCAGACCACGAGCGCAGTCTCGGGGGCGCCGCCTCGGTGATCCTGCCCTTCACCGCCCCGCCCATGATCAGGGGGCCGGAGTCGGGCGCTCAGCGTACCTCGCAGGCGCGGACCAGGGTCTGGGTCACCGCGGCCTTGTGACCGTCGCGACGGGTCACGCGCAGATGCACGAAGGTGTCTGCGGGAGCATCCTCCGGGAGCGTCGCCCGCCAGGCGCCTTGTGCGCGCACCCGTCGCCGGTTGCCAGGCAGAGACGGGCTCGGCTGCGCTCTCGTCGCCGTACGCGTACTCCAAGGTCGCACCGGCCAGGGAGACGGCGCCGTCGATCACGGCACCGATCCCGATCGCGGTCTTCACGCCGGCCGGCCGGCTGTTGCGCAGGTCGCTGGGCACGTCGACGACCGGAACGAGCAGGCGCTGCACGCCCTGGTCGGCGGCGCCCGACGAGAACGTCCGCTCCGTGCTGTGGGCCAGTCCCGTAGGGGCGGTGGCCGAGGCAGGGCGCCGCCACGCCTGGCGGAACGTGATCTCCGCCTTCTCCTGCGGCAGCGTGACCGGGCCGGCGGTGGGGGCCGGCACCTCCCCGTTCACGAGGAGCTGCCGGGCGTTGGAGTCCCTCTGTTCCATCGTCGAGTCGTGGCCGCCCGCGTCGCCGACCGGTGCGAGGGCATACGAAAGCCGGTTGCTGTCGCGGGTCATCAGCGGCTTGGCGTAGGTGTTGAGGACCGGACCGTAGGGCGACTTGTACCAGTCGGCCGTGGCCCGGCCCGTGTCGACCGCGTGCGGACCGTCGCAGGCGGTGCCTTAGGGTCCGAGGTTCCGGCGCATCAGCGTCTTCCAGTCAGGCCGTCCCGCCGGCCGGTGTGAAGAACTCGGTGCGGGCCTGCGGCGCGCGCAGCGCCGGCGTGGTGCCGACGGCTCCTGCCTTCTCGGCCGCCTTCGCCCATCCGTAACCGTTGCCTCCGGCGACCCCGGCGTCGACCAGGGCGATCCTGCCCGTCAGGTCATGGGCGGCGATGTTCTCGTCCGTACCCTTGCCCACGGCGACGGCCTCGGCCGATCCCTTCCCCGTCGAACTCTGTGCCCGTCTGCAGAGGATGCGAGTCGAGGACCCGGCCGTCGGACTACTTCAGCACCGCGAGCGGGGCGAACTGGTGCGCCGATGCGAGGAAGGTGAGCCGGTCGTCGCCGGAGACCCGCTGCGCGTACACCTCCATCGTGTACGACGGCACCGCCGTGACGTAGCCCGCCAGAAGCTTCCTCTGCCCCGGGAACCCCGACCGCCTCCAAGGGCGGTTCCAGAAAGTGGGCGATGGCGGGTTCGGCCACCGCTCCCAGCACCAGGGAGGAGATAGTGATGCCGAGTTGCGCCGTGGCCATGACGGCTGACAGGTGCTGGAGCCCCACAGTGTGCTGGCGGCACGGGCGCTCCCCATGACCGCATGACGCTCGATCTGACTGCCTCGTGCGGAAGTGAGGGCGAACTCGTATCAGACGTTCGAACGACTCGGCTGCCTGCCCGTACCCACGGACTGGCAGCCGACGGCGTTGTGCGGGGTCCGCAGCTGCGAGAGGGCTGGCGCATCTGCGCCATGGCACTACTCGCCACGTCCACCCGCCCCGCTCGGCGGCAGAGAAGGCAAGGCTGTCGCTCACCGGATCCATCCATTCTTCCTGGAGTACATCTGTGAGACGCAGCAAGCCATGGCAGCGAACCACCGCCGGCATAGCGGCGGTGGTTCTGCTCGGCGTCGGCGGCCACGTAGCGATCGCCGACGAGGCCGCTGACGGTGTCGTCCCCGTCATCGCGGACCAGGCGGGCCCGGACAGGTCCGTCACCCTGACTCTGATCACCGGTGACGTGGTCGACGCACGTGTCGACACTCGCGGCCGGGTTCTGTCGGCAGCCCCCCGCCCCGCCGACGGCACCGACCACACCGCCGCCGTCTGGCAGGACGGCGAGCACACCTACGTGTTCCCGCAGGGCGTCGAGAAGCTGATCGATGCCGGCACGGTCGACGCCGCACTTTTCGACATCGGCCGACTGGTCGCCGACGGCTACGACGACGCTAGCACCGACGCGCTCCCCGTCATCGTCGCGTACGAGGGCGGACGCACTCCCCGCAGTGCCGCTTCCGGCACCAGGACGACCGCACAACTCGACTCGATCGGCGGCGCCGGCCTGGCTGTGGCCAAGGCGTCGGCCGCCGACGCCTGGAAGGACCTCGCTCCGCGGGATGCACGGACCAAGTCCGTCGGTGCCATCCGCAAGATCTGGCTGGACGCCAGGGTGCACGGCACGGCCGCGCCCTCGCTCGGCACGCCGACCGTCCCGCTCACCGGTGCGACCACGGCACACACCAAGGGGCTCGACGGCTCCGGGGTGAAGGTCGCCGTGCTGGACACCGGTGTCGACGCCGCCCACCCCGACCTGGCCGGACGGATCGCCGCGACGAAGGTGTTCGTCAACAGCCAGGACGGCGAGGACCGCACCGGTCACGGCACACACACAGCCTCCACCGTCGCCGGCACCGGCGCGGCCTCGCAAGGCCGGTACGCCGGCATGGCGCCCAAGGCCGATCTGCTCATCGGCAAGGTGCTGGGCGACGACGGCTCCGGGTCCCTCAGCGGCATCGTCGACGGCATGGAGTGGGCCGTCGCCCATGGCGCCGACGTCGTCTCCATGTCGCTGGGCGCCGACGGCGCCACGAGCTGCAGCGGTCCGGACGTCGAGGCTGTCCAACGGCTCGGGGGCAAGGCCCTGTTCGTCATCGCCGCGGGCAACGCCTCACTGCACGGCACCGTCTCCACACCGGGTTGCGCCCCGAGCGCGCTGACGGTCGGTGCCGTGGACCGGGACAACCGCACGGCGCCGTTCTCCAGCCGTGGCCCCTCCGTTGACGGCATGAGTGCGAAGCCCGACATCGCTTCGCAGGGCGTCGACGTCGTCGCCGCCAGGTCGGGAGGCCAGGGCGAGAACGCGTACCAGGAGATGTCCGGTACCTCGATGGCCACCCCGCACGTCGCGGGCGGTGCCGCACTGCTCGTCCAGCAGCAGCCCGAGCTCACCCCGGCCCAGCTCAAGGCCCTGCTGACCGCCTCCGCGGCGCGCACCGACGCGCCCGTCCTGGACCAGGGATCGGGCCCGCTCGACGTGGCGCGAGCGATCACCCAGCCGGTTATCGCCGAACCGGCCTCTCTGCTGGGCGACTTCGCGTACCCGCAGGCCGGCCTCGACCCTGTCGAGAAGCCGGTCACCCTGACCAACATCACGGACAAGCCCGTCACCCTCGCCCTGACCGTGCAGGACGTGCGCGGCGACGACGGCTCCCGGCTCTCCCGCTTCGCGACCCCGGGCAGGCGCACCGTCACCGTCCCCGCGAACGGCACCGTCGACGTCCCGGTCCGGATCGATCCGTCGGCCCACCTCGACGCCGCTGACTACGGCACGGTCACCGGGCGTCTCGTCGGCATCGGCGCCCACGGCACCCGCGTCACCGTCCCGTTCGGGGTGCACATGGAGGTGCCGTCCGCCGACCTCACGGTCAAGGGTCTTGACCGGCACGGCGATCCGGCGCAGTCGCCGGCCACGTTCCAGGTGTTCGACGACCAGCGGGACACCGCCAGGCGGTACACCCTCGGCTACCCGGATCCGGGGAGCACCACGATCAGGGTTCCCCTGGGCACCTATGCCCTCGGCGGCGTGATCATGACGCGTGACGCGGTGGACAACGTCGGCAGCGTCGAATCGGTCTCCCAGCTGTACAACCCCGAGGTGAAGGTGACGGGCGACACCGTCGTCACGCTCGACGCCCGGGACGCCCGACGGGTCAGCTGGGAAACCGACCGGCCCAGCCAGTCCGCCGGGTACGCGATCGGCACCGCCTTCGGCCTCGACGACGCCAAGAAGCTGAACGCCGGCTACCTCGCGGCCGTTCCGTCGTACGTCAAGGGCGTCTACGCGCAGCCGGTCTCCCACGACGAACGGCTCACTTTCCTGGCATCGGCGCGGCGGGTCGCCCCGCTCGCCAAGCTGACCGCGGCCGACGGCCGTGTGCTCGACTCGCTGCCGCTGCAGAAGGGCACCGAGTTCGACGGGCAGGGATCCGCCGAGATCGTCGCCGTGGGCAAGGGCACGGAAGCGAACTTCGCCGCCCACGACCTGAAGGGCAAGATCGCCCTGGTCGACGCGGGCGTCGCCGGAGGCAACGGGTTCGACTGGGCGAGGTTCGCCGCGACGGCCGGGGCCGTCGGTGTGCTGTCGGCGTACCCCGACACCGAGGGGCGCTTCCAGCTCTCCGGAACCGACGGCGTGCCGCAGGCCAGCATCACCTGGGCGGACTCACTGGCGCTCAAGGAGCTGGCCGACCAGGGCAAGGCCGTCGTGCGCTGGTCCGGTACGGCGACCGCGAAGAGCCCGTACCTCTACAACCTCGCGCACGTCTCGCACGGCTCGATCCGTCCCGGCACGCAGCGGGTCCACGACTCCGACCTCGCCGTGCGTGACGCCCGCTACCACGTGCAGAACTCCTCCGACACGACCTACTGGTCGGACGTCCAGGTGGGGCTGCCCGGCGTGCCGGCCATCTGGGCCGGCGGTACCACGCTGGCCCTGCAGGCGCCGCAGAACCGCACCGAGTTCTTCACGCCGACCGGTTCGGAGGGGCTGTCCTGGACGACGCTGATGCGTCGGAACCTCGGAATGTACGAAGGCACTGCCTACGACGGTCCGCACGCGGTCGGGAAGGGCCGTACGACGGCCAACTGGTACAAGTCGCCCTACGGTCCGGTCCGCAACACCTATGCCCGGAAGATGATGACCCGCGACAGCAACCGTCTCTCGTACGTCATGGCACCGTTCGGTGACGCGGGCGGACACGACTCCACCTTGACCATGGGCGACTACGGCACCCGGCAGCTCCTCGTGAACGGCGAGCCGCAGACGCCCTCGTCCGGCATGTTCACGCTGCCCCAGGAGAAGGCCGAGGTGACGTTCCGGCAAGCATGGCGGCGTGCCCCTTCGGCAGCCAACCGCACCGGTCTGGCCTACGGCACGGAATGGACGTTCTCCACGGACGCCTCGGACCAGGGCGCCCAGCGCCTGCTCGTCCCCGTCATCGACGTGCCCAGCGACCTGCGCAACACGCGGCCCGCCGGTGCGACGACCACGATCGGGATCAACGCGGTCGTCGACGGCTCCGAGGGCCCCGTCGCCCTGGACAGTGCCACCCTGGAGTACGCGTACGGAGACGAGAGCACCGTCGAGGCGGTCTCCGACTGGCACACGGCCAAGCTGGCACCTGCACACGGCACCTGGGAGGCGACGCTCCCGGCAGACGCCCCCGCGGGCAGCTTCGTGCATCTGCGGGTCACTCTCGCCGACGACCAAGGGTCGCGGGTCACCCAGACGGTGGTCCGGGCGTACGAGGTCCGCTGAGTCCCGCCTAGCAAGTGTCCGGCCCGCTTCGCCCAGGTCGGATCGGGCCGGACCAGACCACTTCCGCCCTGCCCCGGGTCCGGTACTACCGGACCCGGGGCAGAGCGTCCCCGCGGGCGCACCCGTCGCCGCTCAGGGCCACTGAGCCACACTGGCCCCCAGCACCGCGATGTCCGTGGGCGCTGGAGAGTAGGGGACAAGAGGGCATGCCGCGATCCATCGAGCTGTCTCCTCGGCAGTCTGGACACAGCGGGATGGTTTCACGTGACGCCGGGCGGGTCGGCGCCTACGTGGTCGCGCCGCCACAGCTGGCCTTCGGCACCGCGCTCGGCAAGGAGTACCGCCCGGAACGCCGCCGGACATGACTGGGCGGGCCTGCTTGAGGTGGTGACCGGGGCCGAGGCGATCCGCAACCGGTCCGAGCAGATGCAGTGCGGCGCCAGGAGCGAGTTGCATGCCCTGGTAACAGCCGCGCCGGAAGTGGTGCGCGAGGTGAGAACGAAGCGCAGGAGCAGGTCACCGGGCGGGGAATCCGGGACCACGTGGTGCTGAATCAGGGCGTGCTCCGGCAACTTTGGCCGTATCGCCCGATCGGCTGCCTGCTGACGACGAACCATCCCGCACCTCGCTGATCACGAGGTGCGACGACCGATTGAATCCGCCCTGCGACCCGGCATCGGCGTGGTCGATGAGCTGGCCGCGTCCCACGGGGTTGCGCTCGTGGGTTCGTCGCCGCAATACCATCCGCAGTGGCATGTCGACCAACTCCACGTCTCGCTTGACCGCGGCGCACCGGCTCACGATCTTCTGGGATAAGCAGTCGACGATGATCGCGACGTAGGTGAACGACTGATACGTGTGAACCTGGGGGAAGTCCGTGATCCGTTTTCGGTTCGGCGCCGGGACCGTGAAGTCGCGGTCCAGCAGGTCCGGAGCCCACGCGTCGGCACGGTTGGGGATTGTGGTTCTGAGTCTTCGCCCGCGGACCACGCAGTACAGGTCGAGTGAGCGCATGGCACGGTCGACGGCGCCGCGGCCGGCCTCGGGCAGGATTGCGGCGGATGAGAGCCGGCATTTCGCGCCTGCCATAAAGCCCTTCGGGAGCCAGCACACGTTCACCGGCCGGGTCGGTGGTGAAGGTCGGGCGGCGGACCGCGTCCTGGACCAGGGCGTCAGTCACGGTTCGGGCCTCGGCCACGTTGGACGGACCAGACAGGGCACACCACAGCCGCAAGGTTCATGCCGCGATCTTCAGCCCGGCCTGTTTCAGGGCGGTGAGGATCGACTCGACGGCATAGCCCGTGGCCCGTCTGATCGGTGAGGGCCGCGATCAGCGGTCTCGGGGGCGGGCTCCTCGCGCGAAAAGGATCGTCACCGACTTCAGCACTTCGTTGACCTCGCGCAACGGCTTGTTCTCCGCTGGCAGCCTGCGCAGTTCTTCCCCGCTCGTCCGTGCACACGCCCGCCGCCTGGCCGGCGTCGACCTCGTACTGCATCGCCCACCGCCGCACCAACTCCCGGGACACGCCGAGGAAATCAGCGACCTGTATGAGCAGTGCACGTGGGTTGGCTGGTACAGCACCGAGCGTCTGCCCTGCGCCCCCGCCTCCCTCCCACCCGAGAAATTCGAGGCCGCATTATGGATCACAGGCAACCCGAACGCCGCCTGAATCCAGAGAAACCGGCCGCTACGAAACACGAGGCAGCTCAACCTGACGCCAAACCCAGCAGACGCCGAAATATCGAGCGCCCGCTCAGGCCCAACCGTGGTGGCGCGCGTGCCAGCCGAGCTGCATACGGGTCGTGACCCCGGCCTGGGCCATCAGCGCCTGGAGGCGGCGCTGGACGGTGCGCGTTGAAAGGTCGAGCTGGCCTGCGACGGCCGTGTCGGTGAGGCCGGCCAGCAGCATGCGCAGGATGTGCGTGTCCAGCTGGCCGATCGCCTGGTGCGGCTCATGGTAGGGCCGCGCCCGCTCCCACACCGTGTCGAAGAGCGCCTGCACCACGTATACCAGGCCGCCGCGCAGTACAAGGCTGGGATCGACCTCCGCCCCCCGACCCGTAAGCGGAAGCATGGCGACCTCACCATCACACAGGATGAGCTTGAGGGGGATCTCCTCGACGATACGAACACGGACTCCCTCCTCCACCGAGCGGTCGGCGTTGTCCGTTCCATCCGGTTCCAGCAGGAATGCCTGGTCGATGATGGCCCGAACCCGCAGGCTGCGCGCCAGGACTGTTGACTCCTGGGTGCTCTGCGGGCCGACCGCGCGGGCCGAACCCGTGGAGAACACATCGATCGTGCGCTGGGCGGAGAGCTGGAGCTGGGTGTACCGCTGCCGCACCGCGTCAGCGCCCTCGACGATCTCCACCAGCTCGCGTTGGTCCCGGCCCGTGCTGCTGCTCCGATAGGTCTCCACCAGCTCGGCGACGGCGAGCTCCGCGCGGTGGAGGCGTTCGCGGTGGGCGGCCAGCTCCGCACCGAGCGCGATCGCCGGTGGAGCGGCGGAGTAGGCGTCGCCCCCGGGCCGACGGCTGGCCAAGCCGCGCTCGGCCAACGCGCGCAGCGCGGCGGCGGCCTGCACGGCCCCTGCCCCGGCCGCCTGTGCCAATTCGTCGAGGGAGGCGGCGGGCTGTGCTACCAGTGCCCGGTAGACGGCCGCCTCGACCGCCGCGAGTCCAAGGTCCTCAAGAGCCACAGATCGTCCTCCGTCATGCCTCCGTCCTGGGATTCTCTCAGGTCGACCGGTCATCCGGGTGGGTGTCGGTGGCACACGAAGGGACAGCTGTCGGCGCTGATGGCCCCGGCGGTGGTGCCGGGGCCATCGTCAGCGGACGAGGGTGACCTTCGGCGAGGTCCACGTCTGGGTGCCGGGCGCCCGGTCCGGGTCGCCGAGCGCCTTGCCGAAGACCAGCCTCAGCCGGTAGGTACCGGCCGGGGCGGGGGAGCCGTCCGGGACGGTCGCATCCCAGCTGTAGTAGTCCAACCCGGTGCCCGCGCCGGAGTTCCGCGCCACCCAGGCGTCGTCGTACGGCGTGGCGACGACCTTCCCCTTGGAGTCGAGAACCTGCAGGCGCAGCCGCTTGAACATGGGGTGCCCGGTCGACAGCATCACCCACGCCTGGTCGTTGGCGGTGTCGGTGTCCGTGAAGTCGACCGTCATCGCCTCGCTCCTGCCGAAGGAGTAGTAGCCGGGGCGCAGCGCCGGGTTGTCGAGTGTCGTGTTGATGTCGGTAAAGGTGCGGTTGAACGCCGAGACCTCGTCGAAGTCTCCCGCCAGCCCCAGGTACGGCACCCGTATCTGGGCGGTGCCCGCGCCGATGGGAGTGAACTCCACCCAGCCCCCGAACAGGGTGCCCGGCTCGACGTCCGTGGGCTCCTTGATGTGCACGGTGACCGACTTGCTGGTGTGCGGGGCGATGGTCAGCCGGCCGCTGTTGTGGACCCGGGTCACCGCGGCGGCGTCGAGGGGCTGCCACTGGCTGGTGTAGGGCGGAGCGGCGGACACGGCCGCGCGCTGCCCTGCCCTGTAGGTCACCGGGTGGCCGGTGGGGTTGTGGAGCGTGATGCGGCGGCTCTGCTGCCGTCCCTCGGTGTCGCCCAGGGCCAGCTCTGACGGAGTGGCGGTAGGTATCTCCCCAGCGGCCGAGGTGACGGCGGCGAGTGCGTCGACGAGGCCGGCGCCCTGCTGGGCGACGGGCTGCAGGCCGCGGGTACGGTCGCCGGTCATGGCGAGCGGGGTGGCGGTGTTCTGCAGCACGGCGCGTGCTTGCGCGGGGGTGAGGTCGGGGTCGGCCTGGAGCATCAGGGCCAGTACGCCGGCGGTGTGCGGTGCAGCCATGGAGGTGCCGGACTTGGTGCCGTAGTAGTTCATGGCCGGCGGCAGCGCGGAGAGGATGTATCCGCCCGGGGCGGCGACATCGGGCTTGAACTCCAGCTCGTTGCCGGGGCCCCAGGAGGAGGAGTAGTCCATCAGCCCGGCGAGGTCGGAGTTCAGCGGCGCCCCGGCGTAGGCGCCCCAGGTGAGCCGCGTGTCATCGGGGGCGGCCTGGATGCGCTGGGCGTCGACGTCGCGGATCGTGACGACCGGGACGTCGATGGGGTTGCAGCACGGCGAGGCGGGGATGGCTTCGGGGTCCAGCTGGGGGTTGTGGTTGACCGCAGCGACGGCCCCGGCGGTCGCCGCGACGTGGGCCACGTCCATAGGGCGGCAGTCGACGCCTGCGGCCGTGGTCGGCGAGGCGAAGAGCGCGATCCGGCCGGTGAGGCTGCCGGCGGGCAACGGGTCGCAGCCGGCGGGGATCTCCGTGATCGGCGCGCTGCCGGAGGCGGGTGCGACCGGGCTGCGGCCGGAGGGCTGGTACGGGACGGGGGTAGCGGAGCCGTCGTCCAGGGTGAAGGCCAGGTAGGGCTGGCGGGTGCTGTAGGTGCTTCCCACCGCCACGGCCTGGTCGGCGACGGCAGGCGCCGCGGCGTTGAACGGGCCCGCAAGGCCGTTGCCGATGGCGACGACCGCGGAGATGCCGGACTCGGTGAGGGCGTCGACGGCCTTGGACAGCACGCTGCTGCTGCGCTGGCCCGTCGAACCCAGGCTCATGTTGACGACGTCCACGCCGTCCGCAGCGGCCCGGTCGAGCGCGGCGAGCACGATCTCGTCGGTGGCCTGGTTCTTGGCGCCGAAGACGCGGTAGGCGCGCAGGGTCGCATCCGGGGCGACGCCCTCGATGTGCGTGTCGGAGCCGGCGACGATGCCGGCGACGTGGGTGCCGTGCCCGGCGGCGGCGGTGTTGCGGGTGTCGTACGGGTCGGCGTCCTCGTCGGCGAAGTCGTAGCCGCCCAGCACCTTGGCGTTCGGGAAGCCCCCGCCACCGAGCGCCGGGTGGTCGTAGGCGATACCGCTGTCGATGATCCCGACGGTGACACCCTTGCCGGTGAAGCCCTTGCGGTGCGCCTGGGGCACTCCGGTCAGCTCGGTGACGGTGACGATCTCCCTGCCCGACGGCGCGCCGTCGGGCGACCGCGCATCGGCCGTGGACCGCTCAACGGCCTTCTCCAGCACCTCCGTGGACACGGGGGTGGGTGCTTCCGGCGCCTCGTAGACCGCGGGCTCGGCGACGGCCGCCACTCCGGGCAGCGTGGCGAGCAGCCCGCTCTGGCTCGCGGGCACCTCCACTGCCAGCCCGTTGACGAGCTCGCGGTAGTGCTGGCGTACCGAGATGTCGACGCCCGCACTGCGCGCGGCGTCGACCACCCCCCGCTGCGACACGTCCACAGCGGCCCGCGCGGCAGCGCGTTCCCGGGCTGCGGCGTACCTGGCGGCGGGCGCGTCGCCGAGCGTGATGATACGGGTCACTGTCTGCCCGGCCGGCCCGTCGTTCGCGCGAGCAGTACCGGTGGGCACGGCGAGCGGGAGGAGCAGCAGTCCTGCGGCCACGGTTATCGCGTATCTGTACATGATCGGTCATCCAAGACGAGGCTGACGCCCGGCGGCAACGCCCGTGGATGTCCGATCGGCGACATGGCGAACATCCGACGGTCCTCGGCTCCGGCAACGGTGGCCATAGCGGAATCCGCAACCAACTGACGTTCCATCAGGACAGGCCGCCAAAATCTGGAGAGCGCGGAAGGAGGTTTCAGGCGAGCTCCGAGCCTGTCACGCAGCATTCCGGCGAAGACCGCCACGGCATGCAGGCCACGCCCGCCCTCCCTCGTT
The DNA here is from genome assembly GCF_019399235.1 of Streptomyces poriferorum. GTDB lineage: Bacteria > Actinomycetota > Actinomycetes > Streptomycetales > Streptomycetaceae > Streptomyces > Streptomyces poriferorum. The sequence goes on from NZ_JAELVH010000068.1 coordinate 12,652, forward strand.
GGCCCACGGGTCAGAGCGGCCCTTCTTCGCGTCTCCGGCCGCGTGAGGGGGTGTACGGCTCGGGACGGAGATCGGGACACCGGTTCTCGAGGTCGGACTTCGGATCAACGAGACGACGTTGGTGAGCTGGGTCTCGCCGGCCAGGCGGGCCGTTATCGGCCGGGGCGAGCGCAAGGCCGAGGAGCTGGGCCTGCTTGCGGGCCGAGAACGCAGCAAGGCGTTCAACAGCGCAAAGGTCGTGTACGTCCATTTCTCCGGCGGATTCGACGACGATCCGGTGGCCTTCAGCGCGGTGATGGGCGCGGCCCGGGGCCCTTGCCGGAACGAAAGGCCGCTCCCGGCGGTAAGCGCTGCGGCGGCGACACAGCAGCCGTGGGCCCCCGTCCGTCCCGAGCACCCCCGGGTACGCCACACGCCGGCCGGACGGGGCGCTGACGGAATGACGGTGGGAATGACTTCGTCCGCCCGGCACCGGCCTCCCGCTCCGGCAGGGCACGTTGGCTCGTCGGCCACCGCCGGTCCGTGGACGCGCGGGGCCGGTGCCGGCCGCGGGACTGCCACGATCGGATCACCTTACAGACGTGGCGACTTGACGCCTGTCATGTAACCGCCACGGACTTCGGGCATGGGGCGGCGCCCCACTCGGTAGACCCGTGACCACGACCTACCGGCAATCCTGCGGAGATCGTCCGTGTGACCGCCGACGTCCCGGCTCCCGCCGCGGACCCGCAATCCGAAAGGCCACCCATGCCACGCTCCACCCCCCGCCGCAGACGGCGGTTCACCGCCGCCGCTCTCGCGGTCGGCCTGGCCGGCTCGCTCCTGAGCCTGTCGGCCCTGCCCGCGCAGGCGGCCGATGTACCGCGTCCGTTGGGCACATCCGTGCCCGACTCCCCGAAGAAGGCGCTCACGTCCGCGAAGGACAAGCTCGGCTCTCATGACCGGACGCTGCTGCAGAAGGCCGAGAGCGGCAAGAAGGGCACCGTCACCGTCCTGCTCGCCACCGGCGAGGGCGACACGAAGGCGCTGAGCGCGAAGATCGCGGACATCGGGGGCCACGTCGGGAAGACGGACGACAGGCTCGGCTACGTCCGGGCGACCGTGCCCACCGGGAAGGTCACCGCCCTCGCCGCGCTCACCTCGGTACGCGCCGTGGACCTCAACGAGACGTACAAGCTCCCCGACCCGTCGCCGGACACCGCCGACGACAAGAAGTCCGGGAGCAGGACGGGCTCCCCCGCCGCCCCCGGCAAAGACACTCCAGCCGACAACCCGTACCTGCCCGTCGCTGAGACCGGTGCCACCGGCTTCACCGCCGGCCACCCTTCCTGGGACGGCCGCGGCATCACGGTCGGCATCCTGGACACCGGCGTCGACGTCGCCCACCCAGCCCTGCGGACGACCACGACCGGCGAGCCGAAGATCCAGGACTGGGTGACGGCCACCGATCCGGTCACCGACGCCGACCCGACCTGGCTGGAGATGCGCCTGAACGTCACCGCCGTGAACGGCACCTTCCGGTACGGGGGCGTCGACTACCGGGCGCCCGACGGCGCGTACGAGTTCCAGATCTTCGACGAGGCCGGGACCTGGGGCGGCGAACTCGGCGGCGACGTGAACCGCGACGGCGACTACAAGGACCGGTTCGCGGTCCTCTACCGGCCCTCCGACCACCGGATCTGGGTCGACGCCGACCTGGACCACGCCTTCGGTGACGAGGACGTCGTCCAGCCGTACGCGCAAAGTGGCACCTGGGGCACCTTCGGCACCAACGACCCGGAGACGGCCGTCGTGGAAGCGATGCCGTTCACGGTCGAGTACCGGGACGACGTGGACCTGTCGGCGCGTGGTGGCAGCAGCGTCGGCAAGAGCGCCGACTTCGTGAACATCGGCATCGTCTCGGGCGCCCACGCCACCCATGTCGCCGGAATCACAGCAGGAAACGGACTGTTCGGCGGGAGATGAACGGTGCGGCGCCCGGCGCCCGGATCGTCTCCGAGCGGGTATGCCTCTTCGCCTCCGGGTGCACCTCCTACGCCCTCGCCGAAGGCATGATCGACGCCGTGGTGAACAGGGGGGTCGACGTCGTCAACCTCTCTATCGGCGGGCTGCCCGCTCTCAACGACGGCAACAACGCGCGCGCGGTCCTGTACAACCGCCTCATCGACGAGTACAGCGTGCAGATCGTGTCGTCTGCGGGCAACGACGGACCTGGCATGAACACCGTCTCCGACCCTGCCGTCTCCGACAAGGTGCTCGCGGTCGGCGCCTCCGTCAGCAAGGACACCTGGTGGGCCGACTACGGCTCCAAGGTTCGGGCGCGCCAGTCGCTGTTCCCGTTCTCGGCGCGCGGTCCCCGCGAGGACGGCGGCATGAAGCCGCAGGTCGTCGCACCGGGTGCCGCCGTCTCCTCCATACCGACCTGGCTGCCCGGCGAGGGCGTCCCGCAGGCCGGCTACGAACTCCCGCCGGGTTACGGCATGTTCAACGGCACCTCAATGGCCTCGCCGCAGGCTGCCGGGGCCGTCGCACTGCTGCTGTCCGCGGCGTCCCATTCAGGTCTGAAGGTGTCCCCGGCGGCGCTGCGCACCGCTCTGACCAGTTCGGCCGACTACCTCGACGACCAGCCGGCCTACGCACAGGGCGCCGGGCTGATCTCCGTACCGGCGGCCTGGAAGCTGCTGGCGAAGAACACCGAGCCGACCCCGTACGCGGTGAAGGCCCCGGTGTGCGGTGTGCTCGCCGGTCTCCTGCCCACCCCGAAGTCCGGCACCGGTGTGTACAACCGCTGCGCACCGGGTGACGGCGGACAGGAACTCCACCGTCCCAGGACCTACTCGGTGCAGCTCACCCGTACCGGCTCGGGCAGCCGCACGGCCGAGCTGTCGTGGCTGGGCAACGACGGCACGTTCAGCGCACCGCGCACGGTGCGGCTCACCGAGGGTGCGGCCACCACGATCAGCGTCCGGGCCCGAGCGAATTCCACAGGCGCCCACTCGGCGCTGCTGCGCGTCGACGACCCGGCCACGCCGGGCGTCGACCGTCTCGTCCCGGTCACCGTCGTCGTCGCCGACGACCCGGCGAAGCCCTCGTACGCGGTCTCCGGCACCGGTAGAGTGGACCGCGGTGCGACCCGGTCACTGTTCGTGTCGGTGCCCGAGGGCGCGGCAGCGCTCGACGTGGACCTCTCCGGCCTCGCCGAAACCGGCCAGAGCCGCTTCCTGGCGGTCGACCCGCAGGGCATGCCGGTGGACAACCCCGCGGCCGGTCGCTGCTACTCGGACTTCTCGGACCCGAAGGACTGTGACCCCGCCTCGCGCACCTACGAGCGCCCGATGCCCGGCGTCTGGGAGTTCGAGGTGGACGCGCGGCGTACCTCACCGCTCCTGGAGAACCCGTACCGGCTGACCGCCACCGTGCTGGGGGCGACGCTGGACCCGGCGTCCTCGGTGATCGACGAAGCGGCGCTGCACTCCCCGGTGGAACGGACCTTCAAGGCCGTCAACCGGTTCGCCCCGGTGACGGCGCACGCGGCGGGCGGCTCGCTCGGCGGGCTCTCCGTGGCGCACCCGACCCTGGCCGACCAGCAGATGACGGGCAAGCGGATCGCGGTTCCGCGCGACGCGACCCGCCTGGAGGTGAGCCTCGGCAACGCCTCGGACGAGAACGCCGACCTGGACCTGTACCTGATCGGCCCGTCCGGGGCGCTGATCGCCTCCTCCACCAACGGAGGCGCCCGCGAGTCACTGGCCCTGAAGGAGCCGGCACCCGGCTACTACGGGATCTACATCGCCGGCACGGACGTTCCCTCCGGCAGCACCACGTTCGACATCCAGGACACCCTGTTCTCGAAGTCGCTCGGATCGGTGACCGTGGACGAGTCGGGCCCCGTCCGCCTCGCCCCCGGAAAGGCCACACGGATCCGCGGCCGCCTGGTCGCGGACACCGCGCCGCCGGCCGGACGACGGCTGGTGGGCCGGTTCTCGCTGGCGACGGAGGAGGGCACCACGCTGGGAAGCGCGGACGTGCTGATCGGCAAGGTGACTCAGCCGCAGGCGGACGTCACCGGCTCGTTCGGACCGGCGATGGGGTTCAGCCTGGACGACAAGGGACGGGTCTCGGGTTCCCAGCAGGTATCCAACGTGACCCGGCCGGTCCGCTGGTCGCCCGACAGCGGTGTCACTCTGTTGGACAACGCCGGCAGCGGCAGCGGATTCGTTTTCGCCCAGAGCGCGTCGAGCGGTTACTCCGTCGGCCAGTTGACGGTCGGCAAGGAGACGCGCGCAGCCTTCTGGAACGCGGAAGGTGAGCTCACCACACTTCCGCTGCCGGACTGGGAGACGTACATCTACTCCCGCGGCTTCGCCGTCAACGACGAGGGCACCGTGACTGGTAACGCCACGGGGTACGTCAAGAACCCGGCAACGGGACGCGACCAGCAGGTGAACGATCCGTTCGTCTGGGACGCGGAGATGGGATATCGCAGACTCGCGCACCTGACCGACAACCGCTCCCTGACCGAACCGCTCGCCATCAACGACGCCGGGGTGGCGGTCGGCCACTCCTCCAAGGACGGCAAGCGGCGCGCGGTGCGCTGGGACGCCGACGGCGGGATCACCGACCTGGGCACGCTCCCGGGCATGACCGACAGCTACGCCAGGTCGGTCAACTCCGCGGGCACGGTCGTCGGCACCAGCGGCGACGACGCCTTCGTCATCGCAACGGGCGGCACGATGACCCGGCTCCCCGACTTCGGCTTCGACGCGGAGGCGCTGAAGGTGAACGACGCGGGCTGGATCATCGGAACGGCCGAGACCGAGCCCGACGTGACCACGCCCGTGGTCTGGGACCCGCAGGGCCGCATGTTCGACCTGGGTTCGATGGTCGACTCCTCCCGCTGGTCCCCGACGGAGGGCATCGGCATCAACAACCGGGGCGAGGTGGCGTTCTACGCCGGTGACCTCAAGGACGGGGGATCGACGAAGGTCGTCGTGGCCGGACTGCCCGGCTGATCCCCGCACGTCGCAGTCGGCGGCCGCACCTCGTGTGACCGGCGGCCGTGCCGGTTGCGACGTACCGGCGCACCTGCCTACATACCGGCGTACCGGCGTACCGGCGTACCGGAAGATGTTTCTCCACGTGGCCCGCTCGCCCCGGCTCCCTGTCCGGCGCGAGCGGGCCACCGTGGTACCGGGCGAGGACGGCTCGGGCCACCCACCGCCGAGGCCGGGCCGAGGGCCGCACGGTCCGCAGCAGGCGCAACGGACCGCCGCACCCGCGTCATGCCTGACCGGCCGAAGGTCCACGGGGACAAGCCGAACGCATACGCGGGCCCCGGCCGGGGCCCCGGCTCCGTACAACGCCGTCGGCCGCCGCCCCGTGAGTACGGGGCGGCGGCCGACGGGCCTCAGTGGGTCACTTGAGACCGAAGGCGCGGATCACTTCCTGCTCGACGGTCAGTCCGTTCGCGGCCTCGGCGGTGGCCTTCAGCGAAACGAATCCGCCGGGCTTCTTCGGGAGCTTGAACTGCGCCACCCAGTTGCCTCGCCCGGTGCGGTCCAGTGAGACCGGCTGCCAGGTGGCACCGTCGTTGTACGACACCGACAGGGTCGCCGAGTCCGCGTAGGTGGTCGAGTTCAGCCACTGCTGCGTGGAGGCAGACAGTGTGAGGTCGACACGGTGACCGGACCTGACGTCACCGGCCATGTCGGTGTCCACCCCGAAGTGCGGCTGGAGCAGCCTCACCGGCTCCCGCCCGGCACCACCGGGTATCGCGCCAGAGGTGAAGCCCCACTCGGAGTGGCTACTCACGGAGGTGTGCCAGTCGTCCGCGTCCCGTGCGTTGTCCATCACCAGCCGGTAGGGCAGTACTTCGGCGGGCCGGCGCAGGGCGCGCACCGAGCGGCTAGAGGACTGTGCGAGCAGGGTGTCGCCCTGGTAGAGCGCCATCTTGCTGGTGCCGGTGTCCAGCACGCCGGACCGGTCGACGGCGCCGCCGTCGGAGTACGGGGTGGCGGACAGGGAGAGATTGTTGTTGGTGTCACGGTAGGGACCCGCGTACGCGGTGCCGACGCGGGGGTTCTGGACCGGTGAGAACCAGTTGGTGGTGTAGCGCTTTCCGGCCGCGTAGGTCACCAGCCCACCGGTGACCTGCTGCACTCCGCGCGCGTCCGACATGGTGTGGTCCTCGAGCCAGGTGGCGCCACCCTCCAGGTGGTCCACCCAGTCGGTGCGGACCATCGGGTAGCGCTCCTCCAGGTTGAGTCCGACGGCTGCGCCGTAGGTGGGGACGTCATAGCGGTATCCGTACCCGGTGGTGGCGCGGTCCGAGTGGAAGCTGTTGGTGAGTCGCGCCAGGTCACGGTCCGGGTCGGGCGTGTAGGTCAGCGAGCGGTTCGGGATCCGGTCGGGGTGGCGGGACACCAGGTCGTACAGGTAGCTGGGGGCTGCCTGCGCGTCGATGGTGAGTTCCTTGCCGCGCTCGTCCTGGGCCAGCAGGCCGGCGGCTTGTGACTGCCGCACCGAGAGCACCGGGATGGCTGCCGAACCGCCGCGCGCGTACGACTCGTTGAGCCGGCCCGGCCGGTCGCTGAGCACGACGAGGGCCTTGGCTCCGGCGGCCGTGGCGTTGGCCACCCGGGTGAGCGGCGGCACCGCGTCGCTCCGGTCCACGATGACGGCCTTGCCCTTGACGTCCAGATCCGCATAGTCGGCGGTCGCGCCCGTGTGGACGTAGGCGGTGTGCATCTGGAGCCTGCCGGTGACGGGCGCCCCGGCGCTCTGTGCCAGAGCAGGCAGGGATTCCTTGCCTGCGCGGTAGGTGTAACGGGCCTCCTGGAGGTTCCAGCGGGTGAGGAACTCGAAGATACCTTCGGTGACCTTGTCGGTGGGGCTCACCCACAGTTCGTCCAGCGCTATCGGCAGGGTGACGACGCTGCGGATGACCGTGCCGTCCGTTGCGGTGCGGACCATCTCGTAGCGCGTCTCGCGCGCCTCGGTCGGCTTCGGTGTCCTGGCGCTGATCAGCCGTGACTTCGAGGCGTCGAGCGTGACCGAGGTGTCACCGGCCAGCTCGGTCTCCGGGTCGACCAGGAAGGCCGACGCCTTCGTGTCCTCGCCGTCACCGGGGACGTCGAGAAGCGTCCACACGACGTAGTTGCCCGGTGCCATACGCAGGGTGCGGCTGCCCGACACCTCGTAGGAGTCGGCCGTGTCGGATCCGAGCCGTGCCACGTTGACGGTGCCCGTCGCGGGCTTCCCGTCCTGTCCCAGCACGTTGATCGTGAAGTCGTAGAGCTCGCGCTCCTTGGCCAGCGCGAACCCGGTGTGGGCCATGACGGTGCCGGTGGCGTGGTCCTCGGCGGTCACCTGCCCGGAGAAGGTGGTACCCGGGTCGACCTTCGACGGGTCCAGCGAGAGGACCGCGTCGGTGCTGCCGCCGGCCGGGACGGTGACCTGGCCGGTCGAAAGCGTGTACGCCTCGTCCGGGGTGCCGGTGGACAGGTCCAGGGTGACGGGGGTGTCTCCCTGGTTGCGGTAGATCAGGGTGCGCTCGGTGACGGGGTCGTCGGCGCTGTGCGGCCAGTCGTAGGAGGCCGTGGCGAGTGAACCCGTGGCGGTGATCCGCGCGTCGACGGCCGCGGCCACGTCCACACGGCCGGTGCCCATCTCGTAGGGCGTGTAGTCCGGCAGTTCCTTGGACGTGCTCATCAGCGCGTCCTTGAGCTGCTGGCCGCTCCAGTCCGGGTGCCGCTGCTTGAGGATCGCGGCCGCGCCGGCGACGTGCGGGGTGGCCATCGACGTTCCGGACAGCGTGCGGTACATCCCGGTGACGCCGGGCATCGCCTGCGAGGCGGCGGCGGTGATGTCCACACCGGGAGCGGAGATGTCCGGCTTCAGACCGGAGGTGCCGATCAGCGGGCCCTGGCTGGAGAAGGAGGCCCGCTCGTCGTTCTTGTCCACTGCGGCGACGGTCAGCGCCTTGTCTGCGGAGCCGGGGGTGGAGATGGCCCCGGGGTCGTAGGCGTTGCCCGCGGCGATCACGAACAGGGGTCCGTCGTCGGCCGACAGCGCGTTCACGGCCTGGGCCATCGGATCGGTGCCGTCGTCGGGCGCGGTGTCGCCCAGGCTCATGGAGACGACCGCGGCGCCCTGGTCCTTGGCCCACTCCATTGCTTCGATGATGCCGGAGTTCGCCCCGTAGCCGTCGTTGCCGAGCACTTTGCCGACCAGCAGGTCGGCGGCGGGGGCGACGCCCCTGTAGTCGCCGCCGGAGGCGGCACCGGAGCCGGCCACGGTCGAGGCGACATGCGTACCGTGACCGTTCCCGTCGAGCACCGCCTGACCGGGCACGAAGCTCTTGGAACCGACGATCCGGTCCTTCAGGTCAGGGTGCTCGGGGTCGATTCCGGTGTCGAGCACCGCGACCTTGACGCCCTTGCCGTCGTAACCCTCGGCCCAAGCCGCCGGCGCACCGATCTGCGGCACCGAGTCCTTCAGCGCACCCTTGACCCGGGCGTCGAGCCAGAGCTTCTTCACACCGGCCGAAAGCGTACGGCTCTTGCCCGGCGCGGCGACGAGCTCGTTCCAGAACGCCCGCTGTCCGGTGGGCTTCACCGTCAGGGCTGCGCCGTGGATGCTGTCCAGGCGGTGCGTCAGGGAACTGCCGGCGGGGACGGCGGGGACGGAGCGTGCCGCGGCGCCGTAGGTGGCGATCACGGGAAGGCCGTCGATGCGGGCGTCGTCGTAGCCCATGTCGATCAGACCGGTGACGTCGAACAGCCGACGGTCCAGGGTGCCCGCTGCGATCAGCGGGGCGGCCTCGTCGGGGATGACGTAGTAGTCGTCGCCGAGCTGCCGCACCTCGACGCCACCCGCGGTGCCGTCCACGCGATCGACGGTGACGGTGTCCCGGGCTCCCGGCCCGTCCACGTAGTGGACAACGTCGCCCGTGATCAGGGTGACGTCGTAGCCGCGGGTGTCGTTCGCCAGGTCGGCTTCTCCGGAGGCGGCGGGCTGGGCTGCGGCCTGCAGGGGTATGAGGAGGCCGCCGGCCATGGCCGCCGCACACGTGAGTGCCGCCAGCTGGCCTCTCCACCTGCGCGCCGGCCGGGGGTAACCGGAAGTTGGTGTTTCGGATGTCATGCGGAGATCTTCCGCCCTTCCGGGTGCCTGATCGGCCCCTGCACGGTGGCGGCAAGCCGCCTGGCCACTCACCGCCAATCGGTCCTGCTGCGCGGCGCCAGGACGAACAGGTGCGCTGCCGCCCGCCGCGGTGAACGTCGTGTACCAGCCAGTCTCAGAACACTCCAGGACCGTCCGGCCCAGGCCGCGCAAGGCATTGCCGACGCCGACGACTGCCTGGTCAACCCCATGGGAGGGGTGCCGGACGACCTTCACATCGGGGATCGACAGCGGCAGAGAGCAGAGAAAACAGGACACCGACGGCAAGCGGTGCTCCCACCGCGACCGTGCGGGCGACGGCTGCCATCAGGGCGCTCGGTGACCGTCCGGGAGCCTTGCGTCATCCGGCCCACGTGCTTGAGGATCACCCCCGCAATCCCAGTTGCTGCACCCCACACCCATCCCGGCGGGGAGCGGCGTCTGACAGTGGCAGCACGTCACCCCATGGGGGCGATCCCCCCACCCACCGTTCAAGGAGAGCTTGTGTTCAGACGTTTCACGCGTCTCAGACGGCAGTCCTCCGCAGCCTTCATCACAGCCGCGATGACTGCGGTACCCCTGATGGCCGGAACCCTTCCGGCCCAGGCTCAGACGGATCCCACCCCGTACTCCGCCTACCGGGCGAAGTCCGAGGGCAAGATACTCAAGCAGTTCACCGACCGGAAGAAGGTCACCTTCTGGGTCGGCTTCACACAGGAAGCGGACGGCTCGTCGGCCCGTGCGGTGAAGGGCAAAGCGGCGAAGGCCGGAGCCGTCTACCGGACGAAGACCGCGTTCGCCGAGAAGTCCCAGGCCGGGGTCATCGCACTGGCCAAGGAGGCCGGAGCGAAGTACAAGTCGTTCTGGATCTCGAACACCGTTCGAATCACGGGTGACCAGGCGCTCGCCGGGAAGATCGCGGCCCGCTCGGACGTGGCCACCATCGAGGCCGACGACCCGGTCAAGGTTCCCGACCCGCTGCCCGGCACCAAGGAGACCCAGGTCAATTCCGTCGAGTGGGGCCTCGACAGCATCAACGCCCCCAAGGTCTGGAACGACCTGGGTATCCGTGGTGAAGGCGTCGTCGTCGGCAACATCGACACCGGCGTCCAGCTCGATCACCCGGCCCTCGTGTCCAAGTACCGGGGCCTGAAGGAGGACGGTTCGTACGACCACTCCTACAACTGGTTCGACCCCTCAGGCATCTGCCCGACCGACGCGCCCTGTGACAACCACGGCCATGGCACCCACACCATGGGCACCATGGTCGGCGACGACGGCGCCGGCAACGAGATCGGTGTCGCCCCCGGCGCCCAGTGGATCGCGGCCAAGGGCTGTGGAACCAACTCCTGTTCGCAGGCGGATCTCCTCGCCTCGGGCCAGTGGATGGTCGCCCCCACGGACTCCTCCGGTGCCAACCCGCGCCCGGACCTCGCGCCGGACGTCATCAACAACTCGTGGGGTGCCGACATCATCGACACCTGGTACAAGGACACCGTCCAGTCGTGGGTTGACGCGGGCATCTTCCCGGCCTTCTCCAACGGCAACAACGGAACCGCGGGTTGCAACACCGCCGGCTCGCCCGGCGCCTACTCCAACACCTACGCCTCAGGTGCCTACGACAGCAACAACGCCATCGCGAACTTCTCCTCGCGCGGCACCGGTGAGGCCGGCACCATCAAGCCGAACATCGCCGCACCGGGTGTGAACATCCGCTCGGCCGCGCCCGGCGGCGGCTACGCGGTCAAGTCCGGTACGTCGATGGCCTCCCCGCACACCGCCGCCACCGTGGCGCTGATGTGGGCGGCTTCGCCCGCCCTGCGCGGCAACGTCGCGGAGACGGAGAAGATCCTCAACGAGACCGCGATCGACACCGACGACGCCAGCTGCGGTGGTACCGCGGCCAACAACAACGTCTGGGGCGAAGGCCGCCTGGACGCGTACGCCGCGGTCAACGCCACCCCGCGCGGTGCGCTCGGCGCGATCGCCGGCAAGGTCGTCTCCGGCACCGAGGGCGTCGCCGGCGCCACCGTGACGCTGGACGGACCGATGAAGTCCACCCTCAGCACCGGCACGGACGGTTCCTACGCCCTGCCCAAGGTGCTGGTCGGCGACTACAAGCTCAACGTCTCCAAGTTCGGCTTCCACTCCACCGAGTCCACCGTCACGATCGTCGACAGCGAGACGGCGACCAAGGACTTCACCCTGGAACAGGCGCCCAGCGCGACGCTCAGCGGCACGGTGAAGACCGAGGCCGGAGCCGAGGCCGGCGCGAGCATCGTGGTCCAGGGCACCCCGGTGAAGACGGTCTCGGCCGCCGACGGCACGTACACACTGACCCTGCCGGCCGGTGCGTACAACCTCGCCGTCACGCCGGTCAGCCCCTGTGCCACGGGGTTGACGGTCCGAGTGGAGCTGACCGATTCGGCCGACAAAGACCTCTACCTGGACAGCCGGGCGGACGGCTTCGGCACGACCTGCCAGGTCGGCACGGGTGCCTTCCCGACCGGTGACACGAAACTGGCCATCGCCAGCCCGGTGGCCGGCTCGGCCCCCCTCGATCTGCCGTTCCCGGTCGCTCTGTACGGACAGACGTACCGTTCCGCCACCGCCACCGTGAAGGGCATGCTCGCGTTCGGCACCTCCAGCGTCACCTCGGCGAACGTCAGCCTGCCGTCCTCGGCCGTTCCCAACGGCGCCCTCTACCCCTTCTGGGACAACATGCAGATAGACACCGACTCCAATGAGTCCGGTGTGTACTGGGCGTCCCGCGGCACCGCACCGCACCGCTCGGTGGTCGTCGAGTGGCGTGACCTGGAGTTCATCTCGTCCCCGGCCCAGCGGATCAGCTTCTCCGCGGTCATCGGCGAGGACGGCACCGTCTCCTACCACTACAAGGACATCGGTACCGGCACCTACGAGAACGGATCCAGCGCCACGATCGGTGTCGAGAACCACACCGGCACGGACGCCCTCATGTACTCGTACAACAAGGCATCCGTCACCGACGGCCTGAGCGTCTCCTTCAGCACCGGCAAGAACGCGGTGATCTCCGGCACGGTCACCGACGACAACGACGACAAGCCCGTGGCGGGCGCCACCGTGAAGATCGGCCAGGACGGAAAGGACATCGCCACCGGCACCACAGGAGCCGACGGCACCTACCTCGTCCAGGTCCCGGCGGGCACCACGAAGTCCGGCTACGACATCGCGGTCTCCGCCGACCACTACTCAGGTGCCACGGCAGAGCGCGAACTGACGGCCAAGGACATCGCGGTGGCCGACGCCGTCCTGAAGACAGGTCTGGTCAAGACCTCCGCGGCCGACTACAGCCTGGTCGTCCCGGCGGACCAGGAGCGTACCCGCGCGCTGACCCTGAGCAACACGGGCACCACCACCGCGTACACGGTGACGAAGGAGAGCGGCGCCTCCTGGGTGTCGGTCACGTCCACCTCGGGCGAGCTGGTCACCGGCGCCGAACAGAAGCTGAAGCTGAACTTCGACACCACGGGCGCGACCCCGGGCACGGTCCTCACCGACACCCTGCTCATCTCGTCGGAGAGTGGCAGGACGCCCGTCATCGAGGTTCCGCTGGAGCTCATCGTCCCGGCCTACCAGACGGCGCTCGACACCGGTGCGACCGGTTCGGTGACAGACCGGCTCGGTGACACCTGGAGTCCCGACCAGGAGTACGAGGCCGGCGCGTACGGCTTCATCGGAAAGTCGAGCACGATCAGCACGGACGAGACCGTCTCCGGCACGAATGAGCAGCATCTGTACGGCACCGCCCGCAAGGGCGCGCTGGAGTACCGATTCGACAACGTCCCCGACGGCGTCTACCGCGTCGAGCTGGGATTCGCCGAGATCACCGGTACCAAGCCCGGGGCCAGGGTCTTCGACGTGCTCGCCGAGGGCAAGGAGTTCGTCCCCAACCTCGACATCGCTCTGGAGAAGGGCACCTACGCGGCCCTGAAGAAGACGATCACGGTGAAGGTCATCGACGGTCAGCTCAATGTCCGGCTGTCAGCGATCCACGGCAAGTCGCTGGTGAACTCGATCCGGGTCACCCAGCGGCCGGACCTGACGAGCTGAGTCACGGCCGCCCGACGTATCGGACAGAACGGAGGAGTCTTCGCAGCACGTGGTCGTGTCGATGAGGACGCAAGCAGTTTGTGCCAACGCTCGGCCGGGATTTCCC
>NZ_JAELVH010000690.1 GCF_019399235.1 Streptomyces poriferorum
CAGGGTGGTGCGGGTGGTGGTGCTGGTGGAGTACGGCTCGACCTTCGCCGAGTCGAGGACCGCGGACTCCGCGAAGAAGAACTGGCCGGTGTGGCAGGTGTGTCCGCCCTCGTACCCGGCGTCGGTCATCTTGCCCCCGACGTGCACCTTGGTGTGGATGTGCACGGCACGGCCCTGGTACCAGCCCGGGAAGACCGTCCTGAACTCCACGTAGCCGTGCTTGTCGGTGAGCTGGGTGCCGCGCAGGTAGCGCTCGTCGTCGGTCGGTTCGCTGTGGCCGCCACCGCCGCCGCCGGGGCCGCCCGAC
>NZ_JAELVH010000691.1 GCF_019399235.1 Streptomyces poriferorum
CCCCACCACGGCCGCCGCCGTGCCGGCCCCCGCCCAGCACGGCCTGCCGCTTTCGCCCCGTCACTGACGAAGGTCTCCGTACGGGGCTGCGCAGGGCATCCGTAAACCTGGTTGAATTCCGGCAGGATTTTCCGGAGGGACGCCCCTGTCGGGGCGTGCAGAGGCCGGTTCACGGCAGTTGCGGGGAGAGCATGGACGACGGGAAGACCACCGAGCCGAAGGCGAAGTGGTGGAGCCGGCCCACGCCGGGGCGCAGCACGCGCACGGCGCCTCAGGAGCCGTCGCCCGTCGAGGACGCGATGCCCC
>NZ_JAELVH010000692.1 GCF_019399235.1 Streptomyces poriferorum
CCACCGGCGCACCCGCCGCCGCGGCAGCCGAACAAGGACTGCCCGAGCGCGACGTCCAGCCGTTCTCCCTGGTCGGAGTCGTCTGGGACGACGTGGACACCGAACTCCACGGCACCGCCCAGGTCCGCACCCGGGCCACCGGCACCGACCGCTGGTCCGACTGGCAGGACCTGGAGACGCACAACGCCGAGCACTCCGCCGACGCCGGGACCGCCGAGCGCGACTCGGGTGCCGCCCGCGGCTCCACCGCCCCGCTCTGGGTCGGCGACTCCGACGGCGTCGAGGTCCGGGTGCGGACCTGGGCGG
>NZ_JAELVH010000693.1 GCF_019399235.1 Streptomyces poriferorum
TCCGGCGGTCTGCGCGCCGTCGAGCACCTGCGGCAGGTCTTCGCCGAGCTGCACGCCGTCTCCATCCGCGACACCGTCTCCTTCCACAACGCCGGCGCCCTCTTCGACGACGAGGGCAGGCACCGCGACCCGGTCGGCCCCGACGCGGCGGCGAAGTCCCTCCTGGACCAACTGGTCTGGTGGGGGCGGGCACTGAGGGGCGCCAGGGCCGCCCATCCGTACGGCGGCTGACTGCGCGGCGCCCTCACCTGGCCGACAATCGGGATCAGGACCCCGCTGCCGATCCGAGGAGACCGAAGGTGAC
>NZ_JAELVH010000694.1 GCF_019399235.1 Streptomyces poriferorum
TGCGCCCTGGGCCTCGCCACCCCGACCGCCCTCATGGTCGGCACCGGACGCGGCGCCCAGCTCGGCATCCTCATCAAGGGCCCCGAAGTCCTGGAGACCACCCGCCGCGTCGACACCATCGTCCTCGACAAGACCGGCACCGTCACCACCGGAAAAATGACCCTCCAGACCATCCACACCACGCACGGCGTCAGCGAAACCGACGTCCTGCGCCTGGCCGGAGCCCTGGAACACGCCTCCGAACACCCCATCGCCCAAGCCGTCGCCACCGGAGCCACCGACCGCACCGGCACCGCACTCCCC
>NZ_JAELVH010000695.1 GCF_019399235.1 Streptomyces poriferorum
GAGGGGTAGGGCGTGGGACGGGCGTCAGTGTGTGGCGTTCATGGCCTTCACGAGGCTGTTCGGCCGCATGTCGGTCCACTGCTCATTGATGAAGTCGAGGCAGACCTGCCTGCCGCTGTCCGAGAGAGCGACCGTCCATCCCTCGGGCACGTCGGCGAACACGGGCCACAACGAGTGCTGCAGCTCGTCATTGACCAGCACGTGGTACGTGGCCTCGGGGTCCTCGAACGGGTTGGCCATCTCTTCTGCTCCCTGTTTCTTCGGTTGCTGGGACTGCTTGTCGGGTGAGGGCTGAGGGGAGG
>NZ_JAELVH010000069.1 GCF_019399235.1 Streptomyces poriferorum
CCGCGACTACCAGGACGTCCACCACGACCCCGGACTGGCGCGGGAACGCGGCTCCGAGGACATCTTCATGAACATCCTGACCAGCAACGGGCTGGTCGACCGGTACGTCACCGGCTGGGCGGGCCCCGCCTCCGTCGTCAAGGCCATCCGGATCAGGCTCGGCGCCCCCAACCACCCCGGCGACACGATGGTGCTCACCGCAACGGTGACCGCGAAGTCGGACGCCGACCGCCGCGTCGAGATCGCGGTCACGGGCGCCAACAGCCTGGGTGCCCATGTCACCGGGAACGTCTCGGTGCAGCTTCCGGAGGAGGACCGATGACCGCGGTACCGCTGTCGGGTGCCGCGGCGGTGGCCGGAATCGGCGCCACCGAGTTCTCCAAGAACTCCGGCCGCAGCGAACTCCGGCTCGCCTGCGAGGCGGTGCTCGCCGCGGTCGCGGACGCGGGCCTGAAACCGTCCGACGTGGACGGGCTGGTCACCTTCACCGCGGAGACCAACGCCGAGAACCACGTGGCCCGCAACACCGGCATGGGTGACCTGACGTTCTTCTCCCGCATCGGGTACGGCGGCGGAGCCGGCTGCGCCACCGTGCAGCAGGCCGCCATGGCCGTGGCCACCGGGGTCGCCGACGTGGTGGTCTGCTACCGGGCGTTCAACGAACGCTCCGGCGAGCGCTACGGGCTCGGGCAGGCCGCCCGCCCCATGGACACCACCGCGGACCGGGCGGCCTACGCCTGGATGACCCCCTTCGGGCTGAGCACCCCGGCCCAGTGGGTGGCGATGTTCGCCCGCCGCTATCTGCATGAATACGGCGCCACCACGGACGACTTCGGCCGGGTCGCCGTGGTGGACCGCAAGCACGCGGCGAACAACCCGGCCGCCTGGTTCCACGGCCGTCCCATCACCCTCCAGGACCACCGGGACTCGCGCTGGATCGCCGAACCGCTGCGGCTGCTGGACTGCTGCCAGGAGACCGACGGCGGCCAGGCCCTGGTGATCGTCTCCGCCGAACGCGCCCGCGACCTTCCGCACCCGCCCGCGGTGATCCGCTCCGCGGCCCAGGGGCTCGGCGCCGACCAGCACATGATGACCAGCTACTACCGGCCGACGATCACCGGCATCCCCGAAATGGGTCTGGTGGCAAGGCAGTTGTACGCGCAGAGCGGTCTCGGACCGGACGACATCGACGCGGCCGTGCTCTACGACCACTTCACCCCGCTGGTCCTGCCGCAACTGGAGGAACTGGGCTTCTGCAAGCCCGGCGAGGCGAAGGACTTCATCGCCGACGGCCACCTGGAACTCGGCGGCCGGCTGCCCTTCAACACCCATGGCGGGCAGCTGGGCGAGGCGTATCTGCACGGTATGAACGGCGTCGCCGAGGGAGTCAGGCTGGTCCGTGGCACCTCGGTGAACCAGCCGGACAAGGCCGACCACGTCATGGTCACCGCCGGCACCGGAGTGCCCACCAGCGGACTGATCCTGGGAGCCGACCGATGACCGCATCCCCGTGGGAGGGCCGCGGACTCGGCACCCGTACCGTCTCCTGGACCGAGCGCGACGCGATCCTGTACGCGCTCGCGGTCGGCGCCCCCGCCGACCGGCTCGACCTCGTGTACGAGGAGCGGCTGAGGGTGCTGCCCACCTTCGCGCTGACCCTGGCCCAGTGGGCGCCCGACGCGCTCGGCGCGCTGGGTGCCTTCGACGTCACCACGGCCGTGCACGGCAGCCAACGCCTGTTCGTGCACAGCCCGTTGGAGTCAGCCGGCCAACTGACCACGACAGCCCGGGTCGCCGCGGTCCACGACAAGGGCGCCGCCGCCGTCTTCGACGTCGAGGTGTCCTGCGAACGGTTCACGGCCACCTGGTCGATCTTCGCGCCGGGCTGTGGAGGCTTCGGCGGCGAACGCGGTCCGTCCGCCCCGCGCCGCCCGGACCGGCCGGCCGAGCACGCCCTCACCGTCTCCACGCACGCCCGGCAGGCGGCCCTCTACCGGCTGCTCGGCGACCGGCACGCCATGCACATCGACCCGGATGCGGCGAAGGCGGCCGGAATGGACCGGCCGTTCCTGCACGGGCTGTGCACGCTCGCCGCGAGCCTGCTGCCCCTGGCCGGCACCCTCGGCGCGCACCCGGCCGAACTGACCGAACTGGAGGCCCGGTTCGCCGCACCGGCCTTCCCCGGCGACCGGCTCGCCCTGGCCGGCTGGACCGACGGCCCGGGCGACGAAGGTCCGGGCCACCGTGCCGTGCGCTTCGAGGCTGCGGCCGATGACGGACGTGCGGTGCTCACCGGCGGCCGGGCCCGATTCCGTACCACCACCCCCGACCCGACGGAGAACCCCGATGCTTGAACCCGCCCAGCGCGCCGAGGCCGCCGCGGTGCTGTGGGCCGCCCAGCGCGACCGCAGCCCGGTGGAGCCGCTCACCACCACCTGGCCGGGCATCGAAGCGAGCGACGCCTACGGGATCCAGCTGATCAACATCCGCCGGCAACTGGCCGAGGGCCGCACCGTCCGGGGGCACAAGGTCGGCCTCTCCTCGAAGGTCATGCAGCAGATGATGGGCGTCGACGAGCCGGACTACGGCCACCTGCTCTCCGACATGGTGCTGACCGAACAGACGCCCGTCGAGGCGGACCGCTACTGCTGCCCCCGGATCGAGGTCGAGATCGGCTACGTACTGGGCCGGAGCCTGCCGGGGGAGGGGTGCACCACCGAGGACGTCCTGGCAGCCACCGAGTACATCGTCCCGAGCCTCGAACTCATCGACAGCCGGATCAAGGACTGGCGGATCGGGCTCGCCGACACCATCGCCGACAACGCCTCGTCCGCCGGGGTGATCCTCGGTTCGGCCCGGGTGCGGCCGGCCGACCTGAACCCGGCCGACATCGAGGCGGTCCTGCACCGGGACGGCGAGGAGATCGCCCGGGGCAACACCAGCGCGGTGCTCGGCGACCCCACCGAGGCCGTCGCCTGGCTGGCCCGCAAGGTCGCGTCCTTCGGGGTGCGGCTGGAGGCCGGTCACGTGATCCTGCCGGGGTCGTGCACCAAGGCCGTCGACGTGAAGCCGGGGGAGTCGTACCGGGCCGACTTCGACGGTCTCGGGTCCGTCTCCGTCGGCTTCGTCCACTCAACGGGACACCGCCCGGCCGAGAACTGAAATCAATACTAGTTTTCTGTGTGCGGCGCACCCCGGGGGCGGTTCCCCCGGGGTGCGCCCGCTTGTCCAGCGGATCGACGGAACACGGAATGAGGCAGCATGAGCGCGACGCACACCCCCTCGGCGAAGCCCCTTCAGGGGCGCACCGCAGTCGTCACCGGTGCGGGAGCGGGGCTCGGCCGCGCCGAGGCACTGGCACTCGCGGCGCTCGGCGCCAACGTGGTGGTGAACGACATCGGCCCGGCGGCCGACGACGTGGCGGCGGAGGTCAAGGCGCTCGGCACCGGGGCCGTGGCGGTGACCGGCGACGTCGGTGAATGGTCCATGGGTGACCGGCTGGTCGAGGCCGCCGTGGAGAGCTTCGGCAGCCTCGACATCGTCGTCAACAACGCGGGCGTCCTCCGCGACAAGATGCTGTTCAACCTCACCGAATCCGACTGGGACGACGTCCTGCGGATCCACCTCAAGGGGCACGCCGCGGTCTCCCGCGCCGCGGCCGTCCACTGGCGCGCGGCGAGCAAGGCCTCGGGCGCCCCGGTCTACGGCCGCGTGATCAACACCTCGTCCGAGGCCTTCCTGTTCGGGTCCCCCGGCCAGCCGAACTACTCGGCGGCCAAGGCCGGCATCACCGCGCTGACCCTCGCCACCTCGCAGGGCCTGGCCCGCTACGGCGTACGCGCCAACGCGATCTGCCCCCGAGCCCGCACCGCCATGACGGCCGAGGCCTTCGGCGAGGGCGCGACCGCACCGGGAGGCCTCGACATCATGGCCCCCGAGCGCGTCGCCACCCTCGTCGGACACCTGGCCTCCCCGGCCGCCGACGAGATCAACGGGCAGGTCTTCGTCGTCTACGGCGACATGGTCGCGCTGCTCGCCCCGCCCACCGTGGAGCAGAAGTTCACCGCCGCGGACGGCACCTTCACCGCGGCCGAACTCGACGAGCAGCTGACGGGGTACTTCCGCGGCCGTGACCCGCACCGGACCTACGCCGCCTACAGCGTCGCCGGACTCGACACGACGGGGACGCAGCAGACCCGCTGAAGCGCCGGGCGCGCCCGGCCGGCCCCGCCGTCGAGGCGGGGTCAGCCGGCGTCCGTCTCCGGGGCGAGCAGGAGGTGGCAGGCCATCCGCAGATCGGCGTCGGCCTCCTGCGGGGTGAGCCGCTCGTTGAGCCGCGACTGAAGCACCCCGTACCAGAGCAGGATCAGCAGCCGCAGACGGGTGATGTGGTGGTCGGTCGGCTCCTCCACACCCCAGGCCCGCACCAGCAGATCGATGAACCCCGAATCGATCCGCGCCAGGTCCGGGACCGTCGAGGCACGGGCCGCGTTCGCCGACTGGATCATCGCCGTGGCGAGGGCAGGTCTGCGCAGCAGATTGCGTGTCGCGCTGCCCAGCGTCTCGAAGACGGCGTCCTCGGGCGAGGTGCCCGCCGGGCGCTCGGGCACCCGGGCCGCGAATCCCTCGATCTGGTCGGCCATCAGCGCGGTGAACAGATGGGTCTTCGACGGGAAGTACCGGTACAGGGTGGCGATGGCGACGCCTGCGGACTTGGCGACCTCCTGCATCTGCACCCGTTCGAGACCCGTCGTGGCGGCGATGTCCGCCGCCACCCTCAGGATGCTCTGACGGCGTGCGCGCTGCCGGGGCGAAGTGGGCTCTGCCCCGGCCCTGGCCTCGGCGATTCTGGGCACGCGCTCTCTCCCGGAGCTCGGTGGTGTCTACAGCTGGACAGACAATACGCCGGGCCCGGCCATGCGTCAGGTGCGCTCGCCCGGGCATACCGCTCAGCGGGACCGGACCCCCGGATCCCTGCCCCGGACGGGTCTGCTGAGGACGCACACCACCGAGCGGCAGGAGGGGTCATCCCATGCAGGACGGCCGGCAGGACTGGGACGCCACCCACGACGTGATCGTCGTCGGGTCCGGGGCGGGCGCGATGACCGGGGCCCTGGTGGCCGCGGGCGACGGCCTCGACACCGTGGTGCTGGAACGGACGGCGCTGCTCGGCGGCACCTCCGCCTACTCCGGAGCCGCCTGCTGGCTGCCCGGGACCCAGGTGCAGGAACGCGCCGGGCTCGGCGACTCCACCGAGGCGGCCGACACCTATCTGCGCGCCCTCACCGGCGACGCCGAAGCGCACCGCAGAACCGCCTTCCTTCGCCATGCCCCCGAACTGGTGAGCCGGCTCGAACGCGACCCCGCGATCGAGTTCGAGTGGCGCGCGTTCCCCGACTACGTGGCCGCCCCCGGCCGGATGGACGCCGGGCGCTCCTTCGTCCCGCTGGACCTGGACCCGGAGCTGCTCGGCGCGCTCCTGCCCCTGGTCCGTCCGGCGGTCGACCGGGACCGTGCGGGCCGGGGGCACCCTGCCGGCGCGCCGCTGACCGCGGGCCGCGCCCTGATCGGACGCCTCCTGCTCGCGGCCACCCGGACCGGCAACGCGCTCGTGCGCACCGAGCACCACGTCACCGCCCTCGTCACCGAGGACGGACGGGTCACCGGCGTCGAGGCCCGCACACCGCACGGCACGGTCCGGATACGGGCCCGGCGCGGCGTGCTGCTGGCCGCCGGCGGCTTCGAGGGCGACGACGCCCTGCGTACCGCGCACGGAGTGCCCGGCGGGGCCGCTCGGACCATGGCGCCCCGCGGCACCAACACCGGCGAGCTGCTTCGCGCCGCCCTCGCGGCCGGCGCGGCCACCGGCCTCATGGGCGAGGCCTGGTGGTGCCCGGGGACCGAACTCCCGGACGGATCGGCCGCTTTCACCCTCGGTCTGCGCGGCGGTCTGATGGTGGACGGCTCGGGGCGGCGGTTCGCCAACGAGTCGCTGCCGTACGACCGCATGGGCCGCGCCATCGCCGCCGGCGGGGGCGGCCCGGACGCGGCCGTACACCTGATCTTCGACTCCCGCGAGGGCGGCGCCCTGCCCGCCATCACGGTCCCTTCCGCCGACCCGGCGGACCACCTGGCGGCCGGCACCTGGGTCCGGGCGGAATCGCTGCCGGAGCTCGCCGCGCTCATAGGCGTGCCGGCCGGCACCCTCGCGGACACCGTCGGCCGGTTCAACGGCTTCGCGACCGCCGGGACGGACGAGGACCACCACCGTGGCGAGGACCCGTACGACCTGTTCTTCGCCGACCGGAAGAACGCCCCCGGACCCAACCCGTGCCTGGTCCCGCTCGACCGGCCGCCGTACTACGCGGCCCGGGTGGTCCTGGCCGACCTCGGTACGAAGGGCGGTCTGCGCACCGACGCGGACGCCCGCGTCCTGGACGTCGACAGCCGCCCGCTGGCCGGTCTGTACGCCGCCGGGAACACCAGCGCCTCGTTCACCGGTGACGTCTATCCCGGCCCCGGCGTCCCCATCGGCACCGCCATGGTCTTCGCCTACCTGGCCGTCCGGCACATGGCGGGGCCGCCCGCCGACGCCGTCTGACCGGCCGGGGCCCGGGTATCCCGGCCAGTGGGATGCCCGGGGCGCGCCCCCGCACGAGCGATTTACGGTCGCGGCACCGCGGCGGCCAGGTCGGTCGCGGCACCGCGGCGGCCAGGAACAAGAGAGGTTCTCGATGACCGACAAGAACGTGTACGGGCCCTGGGCCGTCGTCGCCGGCGGCTCCGAGGGGGTAGGCGCCGCGTTCGCCGACCGGCTCGCCGACGCCGGGATCAACCTGGTGCTCATCGCCCGCAAGCCGGGCCCCCTGAACGAGACCGCCGAGAAGGTGCGCGCCAAGGGCGTCGAGGTCCGCACACTCGAACTGGACCTGCTCGACCCCGGAGCCCTGGCCGCGATCCGTGCGGTCACCGACGGTCTCGAGGTCGGTCTGCTGATCTTCAACGCGGGAGCCAACAGCTACGGCCACGAGTTCGTCACCGGCGACCTGACCCGTGTCCAGGGCGTCCTCGACCTCAACATCACCGCGCAAATGGCCCTCACCCACCACTTCGGCGCCCTGATGAAGGAGCGCGGCCGGGGCGGCATCATGCTGGTCGGCTCGCTCTCCGGATACCTCGGTCAGGCGCAGATCAGCGTCTACTCGGCGGCCAAGGCCTTCAGCCGGGTGTTCGCCGAGGGGTTGTGGCTGGAACTGCGGCCGCACGGTGTGCACGTCCTGGAACTCGTCCTCGGAGTGACCCGGACCCCCGCGATGGAGCGTGCCGGGCTGCGTATGGACCTGCCCGGTCTGCGGGTCGCGTAACCGGACGACGTCGCCCGGGAAGGGCTGGCACACCTCGCCGACGGCCCCGTTCTGGTCGCCGGCGGCAATGCGGCGGCGGCACAGAAGCGCAGCGGGTTCCCCCGGGCCGAACTCGCCCTCGCCGCACACGAAGCGTCCAGGAAGATGCTCCCGCCGTCCTCCTGACGGCATATCAGTATCCGTCCGTGCTGGCCGTCCGTCCCTTCCCGGAGAGCAGATGAGCGAAAACGAGTACCCTCTCACCCTTCCCGGCGCACTCGACCTCGCCGCGCGGCGGCACCCCGGCAGGGAAGCGGTCGTGGACGGTGACGTACGGCTGACGTGGAGCCAGTTGCACGCGGCGGTACGGGCGGCCCTGAGGTCGCTCCTCGCGCTCGGCATCCGGCCCGGCGACCGGGTCGCCGTCTGGGCACCCAACAGCCACCACTGGATCGTCGCCGCACTCGCCACCACATCGGCCGGCGCGGTACTGGTCCCCGTCAACACCCGCTACAAGGGCGCCGAGGCGCGGCTGCTCCTGCGACGCAGCGGCGCACGCCTGCTGTTCGTCGAGAACGGCTTCCTCGGCAAGGACTATGTGTCCATGCTGGCCACCGGGGATGAGGGCGCCCCGGAGCCCCGGCCCGCCGCGCTGGAACACGTGGTGACCCTCGATGCCGCCACCCCGCCCGGCACCGTGCCCTGGGAGGAGTTCCTCGGCCGCGGCGCACACCTCCCGGACGCCGAGGTCACGGCCCGTACCGCCGCCGTCCACCCCGACGACCCGTGCGACCTGCTCTTCACCTCGGGTACGACGGGCCGGCCCAAGGGCGCCCTCACCACGCACCGGCAGAACCTCGCCACCTACTGGGCCTGGAGCGGCCGGACCGGAGTCACCGGTGACGACCGCTACCTCGTCATCAATCCGATGTTCCACTGCTTCGGCTACAAGGCCGGCGTACTCGCGTGCCTGCTCCGCGGCGCCACGATGGTGCTGCAGCCGGTGTTCGACGTGGGCCGGGCGCTGCGCGCCGTGGAGGCCGAGCGGATCACCGTACTGCCGGGCCCGCCCACGATCTACACGGAACTGCTGGACGCGCCCGGCCGGGACCGTTTCGACCTGTCGTCGCTGCGGCTGGCGGTGACCGGTGCTGCCGTCGTCCCGGTCGCCCTCGTGCGGCGGATGCGCGCCGAACTCTTCCCCGAGGTCCTCACCGCGTACGGACTGACCGAGACCTGCGGCACGGTCACCGTCTGCTCGGCCGACGACGACGCCGAGACCGTGGCCCTGACCGCCGGCCGTCCCATCGACGGCACCGAGGTGCTCGTCGCCGACGGCGGCCGGCGCCCGCTCCCGGCCGGGCAGGACGGCCGGATCCTGGTACGCGGTTACCACGTGATGCACGGCTACCTCGACGATCCCGAAGCCACCGCGGCGGCGGTCGACGCCGACGGCTGGCTGGACACCGGCGACATCGGCCACCTCGACCCCCGGGGCAATCTGGTGATCACGGGACGGTCCAAGGAGATGTTCGTCGTCGGCGGGTTCAACGTCTATCCGGCCGAGGTCGAGCAGGTGCTCACCGGCCACGACGCCGTCGCCGAGGCCGCCGTGGTCGGCGTCCCGGACGCCCGGCTCGGTGAGGTCGGACGCGCGTACGTGACGGTGCGGCCGGGCACAGGGACGGGGCCGGACGAGCTCGTCGGCCACTGCCGCGAGCGGCTCGCCAACTTCAAGGTCCCGCGCGAGGTCGTCATCCTCGGGGCCCTTCCCCGCAATGCCACCGGAAAGGTGGACAAGACCGTCCTGCGGACGGTCTGACCGACACGCCTCACCGGGCGACAAGGGTATGGAGGACGGACTATGGGCAACGAGGTTCTGGAATCGGTACGCGCCCTGCTGCCGGCCATCGAGAAGCGGGCCGTCACCACGGACGAGGCGCGGCGCATCCCGGCCGCGACGATCCGGGAGCTGTCCGGGGCCGGGGTGTTCCGGATGCTCCAGCCGTCGGGGTTCGGCGGCCTGGAGAGCGACCCGGTCGACTTCTACCGGGTGGTGCGCGAGATCTCCGCGGTGTGCTGTTCCACCGGCTGGGTGGCATCCGTCCTGGGCGTCCACCCGTGGCAGCTGGGCCTGTTCCCCGAGCAGGCACAGCAGGACGTGTGGGGCGAGGACCCGGACACCCGCATCTCCTCGTCGTACGCACCCGTGGGCCGGCTCACCCCTGTCGACGGCGGCTACGAGCTGGCCGGCCGGTGGAGCTTCTCCTCCGGCTGCGAGCACGCGTCGTGGGCCCTGCTCGGCGCCCTCGTCGTCGGGGCGCAGGGGCGGCCGGTGGACTTCCTCACCGTGCTGGTGCCCCGGTCCGACTACCGCATCGAGGACATGTGGGACGTGGTCGGGCTCCGGGGCACCGCCAGCAACGACGTCGTCGTCGAGACCGCGTTCGTACCCGCGCACCGGGTGCTCCGCAACTACGAACAGGCGCAGTTGAAGGTGCCGGGGCAGCAGGTCAACCCGGGTCCGCTGTACCGGTTGCCGTTCGGCGCGATCTTCACCAGCGCCGTCACCGCGCCGGTGCTCGGGGCCGTGTCCGGCGGATACGCCTCCTACGTGGCGCGCATGAAGGAGCGGGTGCGGCTCAGCCTGGGCGGCGGGAACTTCGCCGACGACCCGTTCGCCCAGGTCGCCATCGCGCGGGCCGCGTCCGACATCGACGCGTCCGTGCTCCAGATGGACCGGAACATGCGCGAGCTGCTCGAACTCGCCTCCGCCGGACAGGAGATACCGGTGGAGCTGAGGCTGCGCACCCGGCGTGACCAGGTCCGGGGCACGGAACGGGCCGTCGCCGCGATCGACCTGCTCTTCAAGACCGCCGGCGGCAACGCGCTGCGGCGCGGCAACCCCGTCGAACGGGCCTGGCGCGACGCCCACGCGGGCAGCGTCCACGTCGCCAACGACGTGGAGCGCGCACTGGCCATGTACGGGCGCGGAGCCTTCGGCCTGACGGTCGAGGACAACCTGGTCTGACCCGCGGTCGCCCGCACATCAGGCCTTCCGGGCACCGAGCGCCCCGCGTGCCGGGAGCGTGACGGCGAGCAGGGCGAGGCCCACCGCGGTGGCGGCGAAGGACCCGTACGCGAGCGGGGGCACGTACGGGGTCTCACCGGTCAGGCCGCGCACCATCGGGAAGAGGGTGGCCGCGGCGATGGCGGTACCCAGGACGACACCGGCCACCGCCACCAGCAGGCCCTCCCAGCGCAGCATGTCCATCACCTGACGCCTGGTGGCGCCGACGAGACGGAGCATGCCGAGCTCGCGGCGGCGGTCCAGGACGGTCATCACGAGGGTGTTGACGGCGGCGATCGCGGCGAAGCCGCCCAGGACCCCGGCCATCATGTAGTTGGCCCAGGCGTTGAGTTCGTGGTCGGTGGTCTCCTCGACCGCGTAGCCGGACGCGTCGGTGACCGTGCCCAGCGGGGCGAGGGCCTTCGCGTTTCCGCCGCGCACCAGAAGTGTGGTGTCGAAACCGGACGTGACGTGGCCGGTCAGCGAGGCGCGGTCCATGGTGACGGCGGCGAGCCCGAGCCCCCTGCCGTACACGGCGACGACCTCGGGGCTGGTCCTGGTGCCGTCCGGGAGATACATCGGCAGCCTGTCGCCCACCTCCACCTTCGCCGACATGGCGAGCGTCCTGTCGACGGCGATCCGGCCCTCGCCGACCCGGTCCAGGCTGCCACCGCGCACATCGAGGTCCTGAACCTGTCCGAGCTGCGCGCCGGAGCCCGAGACGCCCTGGACCGACGAACCCTGCAGCCATCGGTCGCCGCCCGACCCGACCGGCACGAGCACCTGCGTGTCGAGCAGGCCCACGGCGGCGGCCACGCCGGGCGCGCGGGCGGCCCGGCCGACGGCATCGGCGGGCAGCCCGGCGGGGTGGGTGACGACGTGGTCCGCGGTCACTCCGGCGCGCAACTGCTCCGCCGCGACATGGCTCTCGCTCGTGTGCATGAAGGCGAGCGTCGACGCGAAGGCCATGGCCAGCACGATGGGGGTGATGGCGGAGGCCAGCCGACGGGCGTTGGCACGGGAGTTGGCGGCGGCGAGCGTGGCCGGGGCGGCGCCGTGCCCGTCCAGCGCGAGCCCGATCAGCGCGGCGCACAGCCGCGCCACCAGAGGGCCCAGCAGGGCGACGGCGAGCATGAACAGCATGACGACACCGAGTGCGGCGTTGGCCGCGTCGTCCCCGGCCGAGCGGGCGGCGAAGACGGTGAAGAACCCGCCGCCGACGAGGGCGCACAGGCCCAGGACGGTACGGATCACGCCGGGACGCAGCCGCTCCACCGAAGCCTCGGTCAGCGCCCGGCCCGGCTTGATCCTCGCGGGCCGGCGTCCGGCCGCCCAGCCGGCGGTGAGCGCGGTCAGCAGCCCGACGCCGACCGCGACGACGAGCGGGATCCACGAGACCCGCAGGTCCACCGCGTCCGGGACGGCCCCGCGGTCCTTCAGCTGCGCGAACCACCAGTGCGCGAGCCCGATCCCCGGCAGGCAGCCGATCAGACCGGCCAGGGGCGCGACGAGCAGTGCTTCGGAGGCGACCGCGCGGCGGATCTGCCGCGGAGTGGCGCCGACGGCGCGCAGCAGCGCGAACTCCCGGGCGCGCTGGGCGACGGAGAGGGCGACCGTGCCGGACATCGTGAAGACGGCGACCAGGGCGGCGATTCCGCCGAACGAGCCCCCGAGTCCCGTGAGCGTCTCCTTGGCATAGGCCAGCCCGTGGTCCTCGACGGCGCCGCGGCCGTCGCCGGTGCGGACCTCGGCCCCCGTGCCGGCGAGCGCCTTCCGCACACCGGCGGCAATGGCCGGGCTGTCCGCGGGGGAGGCACCGTCCTTCGCCAGGACGACGATGGCGTCGGCCTTGCCGGGATGCCCGGCGAGCACGGACGACTGGACGTCGGCGAACCAGCCCGTCGCCACCTCGGCCGCATCGCCCGGGCCCGCGCCCGCCAGCCCGGAGACGCGGAAGTCCGCCCGGCCGGACGCGGTTTCGAGCGCGACGATGTCACCGACACCGGCCTTCGCGGTACGGGCCGCTGCCGCGTCGAGCACGACCTCGCCCGCCCGGGGCGCGGCACCGGAGGTGAGCGCGGTGCCGGTGAAGGCGTGCGATCCCCAGCCGTGGCCCGTCAGAGCGTCCTCGCCCAGGCGCACCGGGAACATGAAGTCCGGCACCGCCGCCGCGACGCCCGGCACACGGCCCGCCTTGCCGGCCAGCGCGGTGTCCACACGAGCCGTGTCCGGCAGCGGGTTCGCCGACTCGGACCGGCTGTCACCGCTGCCCGTGACGAGGCGGGCGTACTGGTCCGCCGCGACGACGACCGGCGCCCGCGCGTACCGCTGGGCCGGAACCGACGCGCGGGCGCCCGTCTCCAGCAGGATCCCGCAGGCCGAGACGATCAGCGCCGCCATCATCAGCGCGACGAAGGTACCGGCGAACGACGCGGGCTTGAAGCGGACGGCCGCGCGGGCCAGGCCGTTGGGGGCGAGGCGCCTCATACCGCGGCCCCTGCCGGCGAGTCGCGACGGGGAGCGAGAGCGGCCATGCGCGCCCCGATCCGGTCCGCCGAGCCGCGGTCGAGGGCGCCGGCCAGGGCGCCGTCGGCGAGGAAGAGCACGCGGTCGGCCCAGGCGGCGGCCGCCGGGTCGTGGGTGACCATGACGACGGTGGCTCCGAGGGTGTCGACGGCGTGCCGGAGCAGCCCGAGGACCTCGGCCGCGGTGACGGTGTCGAGGGCGCCGGTCGGCTCGTCGGCGAAGATCACGTCAGGGGCGGTGATCAGGGCGCGGGCGATGGCCACGCGTTGCTGCTGGCCGCCGGAGAGCTCGCCCGGCCGGCGCCGCGCCTTGCCGGCGAGGCCCACCTGCGCCAGGACCGCCTCCGCCCGGTGGCGGTCCTGGCGCTGCCCGGCCAGGCGCATGGGCAGCAGCACGTTCTGTTCCACGGTGAGCGAGGGCAGCAGGTTGAAGGCCTGGAAGACGAAGCCGACGCGGCTGCGGCGGAGTTCGGTCAGCCTGGTCTCGCCCATGCCGGTGATCTCCGTACCTCCGAGGTGTACCGAGCCCGCCGACGGACGGTCGAGACCGGCGGCGCACTGCAGGAACGTGGACTTGCCGGACCCGGACGGCCCCATGACCGCGGTGAACGTGCCGCGCGGCAGAACCAGATCGATGCCGGCGAGCGCGTGCACGGCACCGGCGCCGCGGCCGTACCGCCGCCGCACGCCGCGCAGTTCGACGGCCCGACCGGACGTGTCCGGACCGGACGTGTCCTGGACCTCCGGGCGGTCGCCCGTCTGCCGTCCTGTGCCGCCGCGCAGCCTCATGTCCGTCCTCTCGTGATCCTTCGAGCCGATGACTCCGACGCTACGGATCACGGTGAGGACGGACCATGGCGGCTGCTGGCGGATCAGGGGTGGGGATAACCCGAGGCCGGGGCCATCGTCGTCAGGGACGAGGACCCCGACGAGGATCGCCGGCAGATTGGGATCGGCCGTCACGATCGCCTCGGCCACCCGGCCCCACCCGGCCCCGGTGTTCACCGGCCACCGGGAGCCCCGCGGCTCACCGGCCCGTCAGCGCCCGGTCGGTCAGCCGGCGCCCGGCAGCGTCCTGGGCGTCCTGCGCCGGATCGCCACGGCCCGGTGGTTCCGGAAGGGGCCGCCGCGGGGGAGGCGGCCCTGGCGGCCCCTCGTGTGCGGGACGGCTGCCGCTCGTCCCGCGTCGCTCACTCCGCCCCGCCGGCCGCCCTCGCCGCCAGATAGCGGGCGGGGAACTCCCCGCCCCCGTGCACCGCGAGGTCCGCCCCGTTGACGTATCCGGACAGGCCGCCCGCGAGGAACAGGCAGGCGCGGGCGACGTCGTCGGGGACCGCCATCCGCCCCATCGGGATGACGCCCGCCACCGCCGCGCCGCCGTCCGGGCCGTAGACGGATGCCGCGCTCTCGGTGCGGATCAGCCCCGTCGTGATGTGGTTGACCCGGACCGCCGGCGCCCATTCCAGGGCCAGTGCCTTCGTGAGGGCCAGCAGCCCGGCCTTGGCGGCCGTGTAGGCGGCGGTGCCGGGCTGCGGGTCCTGGCCGGAGACGCTGCCGATGTTGATGACCGAACCGCCACCGTCCTGGGCCCGCATGACGCGGTGGGCGGCCTGCGCCACGTAGAACGGCGCGAGCAGGTTGAGTGCGACGATCTTCTCCACGAAGCGGGGTGAGACGGTGGCCGCGTCGGCGTCGGGGGAACCGCCCGCGTTGTTGACGACCACGTCGAGCCGGCCGAAGCGTTCCACCGCGGTGTCCACCAGCGAGGACGCCGCGGCCGGATCGCGTACGTCGGCCGGGACGAAGACCGCCGTCCGGCCCCCGGCCGTGGGCAGGGTGGCGGGGGTGGTGCGGCCGCAGACCACCACGTCCGCCCCGGCGCCGAGGAACGCCCCGGCGATGGCGGCACCGATTCCCTTGGTGCCGCCGGTGACCAGTACCACGTGCCCCGTGAAGTCCAACGGCTTGCCGATGTCCATGTGTTGCGCCCCTTCTTCCGTCTGACGGGATCTGGTCAGTTGGTGGTCAGGCCGAGCCCGGCGGCGAGCCGCGCCCGGTGGCGGGCGGGCGGCCCGAACAGCTCGCCCGACCCGTGCGCCCGTTTGAAGTAGCGGTGCGCGTCGTGCTCCCAGGTGATCCCGATTCCGCCGTGCAGCTGGATCATCTCGGCGGCCACCGCCGAGAACGCCTCGGAGCAGACGGACTTGGCGACGGCGGCGGCCCGTGGCAGTGCGCCCGGGTCCTCGTCGGCGGCGAACGCGGCACCGAGCGCCGTCGAACGCGCCGACTCCACGAGGACGTAGGCGTCGGCCAGCCGGTGCTTGACCGCCTGGAACGAGCCGATGGGCCGTCCGAACTGGACCCGGTTCCTGGCGTATTCGACGGTGAGCTCCAGACAGCGCTCGGCCGCGCCCACCTGCTCGGCGGCCAGCGCCGTGCAGGCCAGATCCCGCACGTGGTCCAGATACCGCCCGCCGTCGCCGTCGACGCCCAGCAGGCGTCCCTCTGCCTCGTCCAGCACCCATCGGGCCTGGGCCCGGGTCCCGTCCATGGTCACGACGGGCTCCCGCCGGACCCCGGCGGTGCCCGGCGCCACCTCGAAGAGCGACACTCCATGGGCGGTACGGGCGGCGACGAGCAGGACGTCCATGCCGGGCCAGTCCAGCACGTACTCCTTGGTCCCGGTGATCAGCCAGGGGCCACCCCCGGAGGGCCGGACCGCCTCGGCGCGTATCGCCCCGTGGTCCCAGGATCCCTGCTCGGCCCAGGCCAGGGCGCCCACCGAGGCACCCTCGGCGAGCCCCGGCAGCAACCGCCCGCACGCCTCCTTGTCCCCGGAGGCCAGCAGCGCACCCACTGTGAGCACCGTGGAGCCCAGACACGGCAGCGGGCTCAGCGTCCGGCCCAGCTCCTCCATCAGCACATGGACATCGCGGGCGCCGCCGCCCGCCCCGCCGTACTCCTCGGGCACCGTCAGGCCGGCCGCGCCGATCTGCGTGGCCAACGGCACCCAGGCGGACTGACCCTGATGCTGCATCAGCAGGGCGCGTACGGCGGTGCGCAGCTCTTCCTGTTCCTGCGTCAGTCTCATCGGTCCGCTCCTACGACGCGGGCCCGGCAGGCGGCCGGAGTGCCCCAGGCGTCGCGCAGCGGGCGGGCCTTGCGGATCCACAGGGAAAGGTCGAGTTCGTCGGTGTAGCCCACGGCGCCGTGCAGTTGCAGAGCCGTGCGCGCCGCCGCGTACGCGGCCTCGCCCGCCGTGACCTTGGCCGCGGCGATGTCGCCGCCCGCCCTCTCGTCGCCCGCGGCGAGCGCGAGCGCGGCGCCGTGCACCAGCGGCCCGGCGAACTCCAGGGCCAGCAGGGTGTCGGCCAGCCGGTGCTTGACCGCCTGGAAGGAGCCGATCGCCACCCCGAACTGGGTGCGCTGCGTGACGTATTCGACGGTGCGTGCCAGCAGGGCCCGGCCGACCCCGAGGCACTGGGCGGCGGTGGCGAGCGCGGCCACGTCGGCGGCGTACCGGGCGGCCGCGGCCACCGCCGGGCCCTGGGCGAGGACCGTTCCGTCCGACGGCCGTGACAGCCGCCGAGCGGGGTCCGCCGAGGGCTGCACGGCCCCCGTTCCGGTGGCGAGGCGCAAGATGTCGCCGTCCACCACGAACACCGCGTCGGCCATGTCGGCGTCCAGGGCGTACGGGCCGAGCGAGGTCAGACAGAGGGAGGCTGTCGACTTCCCGGAGGCGATCCCGGGCAGCCGGCCGGCAGCGATGCGGTCGTCGCCGAGCCGGTCCAGCAGGGCCGCCGCCGCCACCGTCTCGACCAGTGGCCCGGGGACGGCGTGGCGCCCCAGCGCCTCGAAGGCGAGGGTGAGTTCGAGGGGCAGTGGTCCGAACCCCTCGTGCCGCTCCGGAACCGCGAGCGCGAACACTCCGGCCTCGGCCAGCCGGGCCCAGACGGCACGCCCCGGGACATGGTCTCCGGCCGCCCAGGACCGGACGACGGACGGGGTGTCGCATGAGGTGAGCAGAGCGTCGAGCGAGCGGGCGAAGTCCCGCTGCTCGGCGTCCAGGAGGAAACGCATCAGCGGCGCCCCTTCGGCAGGCCGAGCAGCCGCTCGGCGATGATGTCGCGCTGGATCTCGTTGGTGCCCGCGTAGACGGGGCCCGCCAGCGAGAAGGTGTAGCCCTCGGACCAGCTGCCGTGGTCCGGCGACTGGGTGGCGTGGTCGGCGAGTTCGCCGTACGGACCGAGCAGGTCGAGCGCCGTCTCGTGCAGGGCTATGTCCAGCTCGGACCAGTAGATCTTGTTGAGGCTGGAGACGGCCCCGGCGGGGCCGCCGTCGCCGTGCAGGACCTGGGAGACGCCCGCGTAGGAGAACAGGCGGTAGGCGCGGGCCCCGATCACCGCGTCGGCGACCCGGTCGCGCAGGGCCGTGTCCGCCGGGTCGCCGTGTTCCCGCCATAGGGCGGTCAGGCGCTCCGCGGCGGCCGTGAAGCGGCCGGGGCTGCGCAGGGTGAGCCCGCGCTCGTTGCCGGTGGTGCTCATCGCGACCCGCCAGCCCTGGCCGGGCTCGCCGATGACGTCCTCGTCGGGTACGAACACCTCGTCCAGGAAGAGTTCGGCGAAGGCGGGCTTCCCGTCGAGCCGCCCGATGGGCCGCACGGTCACGCCCTCGGCGTCCAGCGGGAACATCAGGTACGTGAGCCCCCGGTGCGGCCGGTCCGCGTCCGGGTCGCTGCGGAACAGTCCGAAGGCCCGGTCGGCGAAGGCCGCCCGCGAGGACCACGTCTTCTGGCCGCTGAGCAGCCAGCCGCCCTCGGCCCGCACGGCCGTCGACTTCAGCGACGCCAGGTCCGAGCCGGACTCCGGCTCGGACCAGGCCTGCGCCCAGATGACCTCACCGCGCGCCATGGCGGGCAGGATCCTGGCCCGTTGCCCGGCGCTGCCGTTCTCGAAGAGCGTCGGGGCCAGCAGGCTGATGCCGTTCTGGCTGACCCGGCCGGGAGCCCCGGCGGCGTAGTACTCCTCCTCGAAGATCATCCAGTGCAGCAGGGAACTGCCACGCCCACCGAACTCCTCGGGCCAGGAGACCACCGACCAGCGGTCCGCGGCCAGGGCCGCCTCCCACTCCCGGTGCGCGGCGAAGCCCTCGGCGGTCTCCAGGGACGGCAGGGGAGTGGCCGGGACGTGGGCGGCCAGCCAGTCGCGTACCTCGGTACGGAACGCCTCGTCGGCCGCGTCGAATTCGAGGTCCATCAGGCGCCCGCCTTCTTCATCGCCCGGATGTCCATGCCGCCGAGTGCGTCCGGCGCGGTCTCGGCGTTGTGCGCGTGCGCCAGGTGGTGCAGGCCGAACACCGAGTCCATGCCGGTGTGCATGCCCTGGAGGTCCTCGGCCTGGTTGACCGCGCGCTTGGTCAGCGCCAGGCCCATGCGCGGCATCTCCGCGATGCGCAGGGCCAACTCCTCCGTACGCTCGGCCAGTTCGTCACGGGCGACGACCCGGTTCACCATGCCGACCTCGTACGCGCGCTGCGCGCTCATCCGGTCACCGGTGAAGAGGAACTCCTTGGCGATCCGTGGCGGCATCACCCACGGGTGGGCGAAGTACTCGACGCCGGGGATGCCCATCCGGACCACGGGATCGGCGAAGAACGCGTCCTGTGAGGCCACGATCAGGTCACACACCCAGGCGAGCATCAGACCGCCCGCCACACACGCGCCCTGCACGGACGCGATGACCGGCTTGGGCAGCTCCCGCCAGCGGCGGCACATCCCCAGATACACCTCGGACTCGCGGGCGAAGCGGCTCTCCGCGCCCTCCTTGTCCGAGTGGTCCCACCAGAGTCCCGCCCGGCGCTCGAACGGCAGATGCGCGTCACGCTCCGGGGTTCCGATGTCGTGGCCGGCGGAGAAGTGCTTGCCCGCTCCGGCCAGGACGACGGTCTTCACCTCGCTGTCGTCGGCCGCGCGGTAGAACGCCCGGTCCAGGGCGTAGGTCATCGCGGAGTTCTGCGCGTTGCGGTAGTCGGGCCGGTTCATGGTGACCGTCGCGACAGGGCCGCGCTTCTCGTAGCGCACCGGTTCGTCGTGGGCAGTGGACATCGGCCCCTCCTTCCCTAACAAGTGTTTGGTAGATTAACGTACCCCCATGAGCAGCGTCGAGGAGTTCCGCACCGAGATCCGCGGCTGGCTGGCCGCCAACCTCACCGGCGCCTTCGCGGGCCTTCGCGGTCGCGGCGGACCCGGCCGTGAGCACGAGGCGTTCGCCGAACGGCTCGCCTGGGAACGGCACATGGCCGCGGAGGGCTGGACGTGTGTGGGCTGGCCCGAGGAACACGGAGGCCGGGGCGCGACCATCGAGCAGCAGGTCGCCTTCCACGAGGAGTACGCCCTGGCCGACGCTCCCGCACGCGTCAACCACATCGGGGAGCAACTGCTCGGCCCGACCCTGGTGGCGTTCGGCACGCCCGAGCAGCGAGCCCGCTTCCTGCCGCCGATCGTCGCCGTCGAGGAGCTGTGGTGCCAGGGCTACAGCGAGCCGGACGCCGGGTCCGACCTGGCGAACGTACGGACCCGGGCCGTGCGGGACGAAGGTGGCACCTCCCGATCGAGTGGGGCCGGGAGTGGGGGCGACTGGGTGGTCACCGGGCAGAAGATCTGGACGTCACTCGCCCACGACGCCCAGTGGTGCTTCGTCGTCGCCCGCACCGAAGCGGGCTCCACCCGCCACGCGGGCCTCTCCTACCTCCTGGTCCCGCTCGACCAGCCGGGAGTGGAGATACGGCCGATCCAGCAGCTGACCGGCACCTCCGAGTTCAACGAGGTCTTCTTCGACGGCGCCCGCACCGGCGCGGCGAACATCGTCGGTGAACCCGGCGACGGCTGGCGGGTCGCCATGGCCACCCTCGGCTTCGAGCGCGGCGTCTCCACCCTCGGCCAGCAGGTCGGCTTCCGGCGCGAACTGGAGACCCTCATCGACCTGGCCCGGCGAAGCGGCGCCGCGGACGACCCGCTGATCCGCGACCGGCTCGCCCGCGCCTGGACAGGACTGGAGACCATCCGGTTCAACGCCCTGCGCATGCTCGACGGCGTGGCGGCGGGCGCCCCCGGTCCCGAGGCGTCCATCGGGAAGATCTTCTGGGCCACCTGGCACCGGGAACTCGGTGAGCTCGCCATGGCGGTCCTCGGCGCCGGCGGCATGACCGTGCCTGAGGCCCCCTACGAACTCGACGACTGGCAGCGGCTGTTCCTCTTCTCCCGCTCCGACACCATCTACGCCGGATCCAACGAGATCCAGCGCAACATCATCGCCGAGCGCGTCCTCGGCCTGCCCAAGGAGATCCGCCCGTGACCCCGCAGCCGCCCTATGTACCGGGCCACTCCCTTCTGGACGGACGCACCGCCGTGATCACCGCCGCCGCGGGCGCCGGCATCGGCGGAGCGACCGCCCGCAAGTTCCTGGAGGAAGGCGCCCGGATCGTCATCGGCGACGCCCACGAACGCCGGCTGAAGGAGAGTGCCGCCGCCCTCGCGGAGGAGTTCGGCGCGGACAACGTCGCCGCGCTGCCCTGCGACGTCACCGACCAGCAGCAGGTCGACGCCCTGTTCGCGCTCGCCGCGGAACGCCACGACGGTCTCGACATCGTGGTCAACAACGCCGGTCTCGGCGGCACGGCCGACCTCGTCGACATGACCGACGAGCAGTGGGCAAGGGTCCTCGACGTCA
Organism: Streptomyces poriferorum; assembly: GCF_019399235.1. GTDB lineage: Bacteria > Actinomycetota > Actinomycetes > Streptomycetales > Streptomycetaceae > Streptomyces > Streptomyces poriferorum. The sequence goes on from NZ_JAELVH010000069.1 coordinate 20,666, forward strand.
CCCTGAACGGCACCTTCCGCTGCACCCGCACCGCCCTGCGCCACTTCAAGGACCGCGCCACCGGCGGCATCGTCGTCAACAACGCCTCCGTGGTCGGCTGGCGCGCCCAGCGCGGCCAGGCCCACTACGCCGCCGCCAAGGCCGGTGTCATGGCCCTCACCCGGTGCGCCGCCCTGGAGGCGGCCGACTTCGGTGTACGCGTCAACGCGGTCGCCCCGAGCCTCGCCATGCACCCCCACCTGGTGAAGGTCACCACCCCGGAGCTCCTCGCCGAACTCACCGAACGCGAGGCCTTCGGCCGGTACGCGGAGCCCTGGGAGATCGCCAACGTCATCGTCTTCCTGGCCAGCGGCTACTCCTCGTACATGACGGGGGAGACCGTCTCCGTCAGCAGCCAGAGGGCGTGACGGCGATCACCGGGACCGCCAGCGCCGAACGGCGCGCCGAACTCCTGGCGACCGCCGCCGAGGTGTTCGCCGCCCAGGGCTACAACGCCACCACGGTCCGCCGCATCGCGGACGAGGCGGGGATGCTCGCGGGCAGCCTCTACTACCACTTCGACTCCAAGGAGTCGATGCTCGACGAGATCCTCTCCGCCTTCCTGGACGAACTGTGGACCGGATACGACACGGTCCTCGCCGCCGGGCTGGGGCCGCGCGAGGCGATCGGGGCGCTCGTCACCCAGTCCTTCCGGCAGATCGACCGGCACGGGCCGGCGGTGGCCATCTACCAGCGGGAGTCCAGGCACCTGTCCGCCCAGCCCCGCTTCGCCTATCTCGCCGACTCCCAGCTGAAGTTCGAGAACGCCTGGCTGCGCACGCTGGAGCGCGGAGTGGCCGAAGGCGCCTTCCGGGGTGACCTGGACGTCCGGCTGGTCTACCGCTTCGTCCGCGACACCGTCTGGGTGGCCGCCTCCTGGTACCGCCCCGGCGGCACCCACAGCCCTGAGGAGATCGCCCGCCAGTACCTGTCGATGGTCCTCGCGGGCATCACCACCAAGACCTGATACCCCCTCATCTCACTTACGAAGGAGCAGTCATGGCCGAGGCCTACATCGTCGAAGCGGTACGCACCCCGGTCGGCCGGCGCAAGGGCGGTCTCTCTGCCGTCCACCCCGCCGACCTCGGCGCCCATGTCATCAGGGCGCTGGTCGAGCGCAGCGGGATCGACCCGGCCGCGGTGGAGGACGTCGTCTTCGGCTGCCTGGACACCGTCGGCCCCCAGGCCGGGGACATCGCCCGCACCGCCTGGCTCGCGGCGGGTCTCCCCGAGGAGGTGCCCGGCACCACCGTCGACCGGCAGTGCGGCTCCTCCCAGCAGGCCGTCCACTTCGCCGCCCAGGGCGTCATGTCCGGCACCCAGGACCTTGTCGTCGCCGGCGGCACGCAGAACATGTCGATGATCCCCATCGCCTACGCCAGCCGCCAGGCCGCCGAACCCCTGGGCCTGACCGACGGCCCGTACGCCGGTTCCGAGGGCTGGCGCGCCCGCTACGGCGACGCGCCCGTCAACCAGTTCCACGGCGCCGAACTCATCGCGGAGAAGTGGGGCATCTCCCGTGAGGACATGGAGCACTTCGCGCTCCGCTCGCACCAGCGGGCCGCCCGCGCCATCGACGAGGGCCGGTTCGCCCGGGAGACCGTCGCGTACGGCGACGTGACGGTGGACGAGGGGCCGCGCCGGGACACCTCGCTGGAGAAGATGGCCGGCCTCAAGCCGGTCGTCGAGGGCGGCCGGCTGACCGCCGGTGTCTCCTCGCAGGTCTCCGACGGCGCCTCGGCGCTGCTCATCGCCTCCGAGCGGGCCGTCGCCGAGCACGGCCTGACGCCCCGCGCCCGCATCCACCACCTGTCCGTGCGCGGGGAGGACCCGATCCGGATGCTGTCGGCGCCCATTCCGGCGACGGCGTACGCGCTGAAGAAGGCCGGGATGTCCATCGGCGACATGGACCTCGTGGAGATCAACGAGGCGTTCGCGCCGGTCGTCCTCGCCTGGCTGAAGGAGACCGGCGCCGACCCCGACAAGGTCAACGTCAACGGCGGCGCCATCGCGCTCGGCCACCCGCTGGGTGCCACCGGCGCCAAGCTGATGACGACCCTGCTCCACGAACTGGAGCGCACCGGCGGCCGCTACGGCCTGCAGACCATGTGCGAGGGCGGCGGCCAGGCCAACGTGACCATCATCGAACGGCTCTGAGCGGCCGGGCCCGCGCTCGGCCCCCGGTGGCCCGTCGCAGGGCGGGGCACCGGGGCCACATCGGAACCCGGGCCCTAGACATCAGACGTCTGATCTTGGGTAGAGTCTCCCCGGACCGTGAGCCGAGGGGCGGGTGTCCCGCCTGCCCTGCCGGGCCCAATCGCACGGTACGGGAGACCCGACACCATGAACACAGCACTGCCCGCCGCGCTCGTGGGCGCGTATGCGGCCCTTCCCTCCATGCGCGCCGACCAGGAACGCTTCTACGAAGGGCTCGCCGGCCGGGAGATCGCCGACGGGCTGGAGATCCCCTACCGCGACGGACTGGGTGAGGACGTTCCCTGGCTGGCCGCACAGGTGCGCGGCCGCTTCACCCGTTCCGTGCTCACGCTGATTCCGGGCACGATGGCGCGCGTGGGCGCCTCGGGCACCTTCGGGCTCGCCTCCGCGGACCCCGACGGCCGGCAGGCGGCGCTCGGGTTCCTCCTGGAGGCCCGTACCGCCGCCGAGGAGTTGAACCAGCTCACCGGCGAACAGTCGGTGTCCGTCCTCCACATCCACACCGCGCCCTCGACGACCGCGGTCGCGGAGATGTTCGCCCGTTCCCTCGACGAGATCACGGCGAGCGGACCCGCCGCGGGCGCGTGGTCCACCCGGCTCGTCCTGGAGCACTGCGACGCCTACGCGCCCGGCGTCCCGGGGGAGAAGCGTTTCCTGCCGCTGGAGGCCGAGATCCGCCTCGCACGCCAAGGCGGGATCGGTATCGCCGTCAACTGGGGCCGTTCGGCGATCGAGGCGCGGGACCCCGGCCGGCCGCTCGCCCAGATCACCCGGCTCGCCTCCGAAGGGCTGCTGGAGGGCGTCATGTTCTCCGGTGCGGGCCCGGCCGCGAACGCGTACGGGGGGCCGTGGGCGGACGCGCATCTGCCTCTCGCCGAGGACGAGCCCACGTCCCTGATGGACGCGGACGAGGTGCGCCGTTGCCTCCGCGCGGCGGAAGGCACGATCGCTTACGCCGGCGCGAAGATCCAGGTTCCCGGCGATGCCACGGTCGACGAGAGGCTCGCGATGGTGGGCCGCCTCATGCGGCTCCTGCCCGCGCGTGGGACCGCCACGGCCGCCGGGAGTCGCTGACGGAGCGGCGGCGTTGCTGCGCCGGACCGGGACCACGGAGTCCCGGCCCGGCGCGGTGGTCGTGCCCGTGGCCGGTGAACGGCCGTTCGTCAGTGCTGCTTGTGGCCCTTGCGCCCGGAAGCCTTGACCGTCCAGGTCAGCTTCTCGGTGGCCTCGGCACGGACCTCGGGGTCGCGGACCGACGCGGTCCGGTCCACGGACGTGACCGTGACGATGTGCGTCCTGCCGTCCGCGGGGACACCCAGTGCGGCGGGGGCGACGGAGGAGAGACCCTGCGCCCGCTTCACGGGGCGGCCGTCCACGTACCAGCGCAGCTCCGGTGCGGCGAGGCCGGTGAGCTCTGCCCGGGAGACCTTGATGCGGCTGGTCCGCAGGATCGCGGAGTCCGTACCGGTCTCGCTGCTCAGCGCGTTGGCCTCGCGGTAGAAGCCGGCGATCATGGCCTCGCGTCCGGGAAGGTTGAACTCACTGATGTTCAGGGCCCGCATGATGGAGTTGCCGGTCGGGCGGTAGATCCCGAAGGGGTAGTAGCTGCTGCCCTCGTACGTGCCGACGGTGCCACCCGTGGGGTCGGTCTCGCCGAGCCAGCGGTACCACTTGGTCCGGTTGGCGGCCATCTGCTCCGCGGTGAAGGTGCTGGAGTTGATGTCGGGGAGCTCGCCGCCCGTCCAGGTGCCGTAACTGTCGTACGTGTACTCGTCCGCCAGGAGTCCCACCGAGTGGGCGATCTCGTGGGCCGCGATCATGCTCGACTGCACGTTGTCGGAGGAGAGCGTGGAGACGCCGTCGAACGGGTAGCCCTCCGCCTCCAGGCCGGAGTAGCCGGCGCCGCCGTACTTGGTGGAGTTGGAGATGACGATGACCAGGTCGGCCTCGGGGGCCTTCGCGGCGTAGGAGGCGACCTTGTCGATGTCGGCGCAGATCAGCCGCTCGGTCTCCGAGCACCAGAAGTAGCTGCCGAGCGCGGTGTCCTTCGCGACGTCGGCGGTGGGGTCGCCGGTGATGCCGGATTCGGCCGACACCGCGTCGACGGTCCACACGTTCATCAGGCCCTGGTAGCTGGCATAGGGCTCGATGTCCGTGATGGCCGCCCACTTCGTGGCCGCCGCGGTGTGGAAGGCATCCTGCTGGTCGGCGGTGTAGCCGTCGCCCACGATCACCACGTCGAGCCGGTCGGCCGAGGAGCCGGTCACCGACAGCTTCCCCACCTCCCCGTCGGTCGTCCCCGCGGCCGGGGCGAGGCTCCGGGCGGCCGGACGGCCGCTCACCGTATCCGTGTTGACCGGGACCTCGGTCCGGCGGCCCTCGCCACCGGGCTCGGGGAAGTACTCGACGGAGACACGCGGTTTCTGGACGGGCTCCGGGTCCAGGGCGGCCGCGGGGGTGGCGAGGGCGGCGCCGATGATCGCCGTGAACGCGACGCCGACGGATATGGCGGTGGATCTGTTCGTGCGCATGCCGATCCTCACTCCGGTGTCCGGTTCGTCGGCGGCCGACGTCCTCCAACACCCGGGCTGAATTAAGTCATTGGTTCAGTCGGTTTGAGTTGCGGTTTAACTTAGGCTTCGGCGAGGAGGCGCACAACGGGTGCGAGGGCGGGAATGATGTTGCTTTTGGATAACTGGGCGCTTCGCCAACGGGAGAATCCGGGCATGGGCACAGGAAGAAGGACGGTCATGGCGCACACCGGCACGACTGAGGCGGACGGCGGCGGGGCGCCCGGGCGGCCCGGCCCGGCACAGGAGGAGGCGCCGGACGCACCGGCCGCGATCGGCCGCCGCGTGAAGCGGCTCCGCAAGGAACGCGGACTGACCCAGCGACAGCTCGCCGAACCCGCGTACACCGCCGCGTACGTCTCCACCCTGGAAGCCGGCAAGGTGCGGCCCTCCGAAGCGGGCCTCCGCCATCTCGCCGAGCGGCTCGGCGTCGCCCACGAGGAACTCGCCACGGGCAAACCCACCCACATCGCCACCTCCCTGCGGATGGGGCTGGCCGACGCCCAGCGGACCCTGGCCGTCGAGGACGCCGCCGACGCGCGGGCCGCCTACGAGCAGATCCTCGGCCGCGCCGAGGAGTACGGGCTCACCCAGGAGCGGGCGGCGGCGCTGGTGGGCCTCGGGGAATGCGCGTTGGAGACGGGCGAACTGACCGAGGCCCTGGCCCGGTTCGAGGCGGCCGAGCACGCACTGGCCGACGATCCGCTCCCCGCCCGGGCCCGGGCGGTCCGGGGAAGGTCGGTCGCCCACTACCTGGCCGGTGAACTGCGCTACGCGTGCTACCTGCTGGAAAGCGCCATCGACGGACTGAACACGTCCGGCCTGCACGACCCCGGCGCGCTGCTCCAGCTCTACACGGCCTCGATCGCCCCGTACATGGACATGGGCGCCCACGCCCGTGCCGCGCAGGCGGCCGAACTCGCCCTCGCCCTGGTACCGCAGGTGTCCGACCCCGCCCTGGTCGCCACCATGCACCGGACCGTGGCGCGCACGCTGCTGGCCGAGGGCAGGGTCGACGCCGCACAGGCATCGCTGGCACGGGCCACCGAGCTCTACGAGCAGCTCCAGATCCGTACCGAACTGGCTCACTGCCACTGGATGCGCGGCTATGTCTGTGCCCAGCACGACGACCTCGCACAGGCGGAGACGGAGCTGCGCATCGCGCACTCGATGCTGGTCTCCAAGCGGGCCGCCCTGTACGTCTCACAGGTGGAGGTCGAACTCGCCGACGTCCTGCGAAGGGGCGGGAAGTCGGCGGAGGCCGCGGAACTTCTGGAAAGCCTGCTGGCCGGGCTGAAGCCCGGCCGCGGCGCGCTGCACGCCGGCGGCGCCCACCGGCTGCTCGGGCTGATCGCCGAGGAGGCCGGTGACGCCGAGGCGGCCGAACTGCACTACGCGACCGCGCTCTCCCTGCTCGAACAGACGGGAGCCGCCGGCGTGCAGCGCGC
>NZ_JAELVH010000006.1 GCF_019399235.1 Streptomyces poriferorum
GTCGCCCGGCCGGGCGACACCCTGCTGCTGTGCAGCCCGGGCCTTGCAGAGCCGTTGCGCGGCGAACCGGCCCTCGCCGCGGAACTCGCCGAGCGCTGGACTCCGGCCGGTGCGCCCGGCCTCGGCTCGTTCCTGGCCGACACCCAGCTGCGGGTGAAGGGGTACGCCGACGACCGGACGGCGGTCGGCGTCTGGGAGGCGTAACCGCACGGGTCATGGGTTGATGGACTCCGGAGAACCCGTCCGGCGGGGGTTTCGCGCCCCGGAGATCCGGACAGCCGATCGTGCACGGAGCACAGGCAGAGGGAGTGCGCACTCATGGCCAAGCAGAACGTGTCGGAGCAGTTCGTCGACATCCTCGCCCGGGCGGGCGTCAAACGCCTGTACGGGGTGGTCGGCGACAGCCTCAACCCGGTCGTCGACGCGATCCGCCGCAATCCCGCCATGGACTGGGTCCAGGTGCGGCACGAGGAGACGGCCGCGTTCGCCGCCGGTGCCGAGGCGCAGATCACCGGCGAACTTGCGGCCTGCGCCGGGTCGTGCGGACCCGGCAACCTGCACCTCATCAACGGCCTCTACGACGCCCACCGCTCCATGGCCCCCGTCCTCGCGCTCGCCTCGCACATCCCGTCGGGCGAGATCGGCCTCGGCTACTTCCAGGAGACCCATCCCGAGCTGCTCTTCCAGGAGTGCAGCCACTACAACGAGATGATCTCCAACCCGCAGCAGATGCCGCGGCTGCTGCAGACGGCGATCCAGCACGCGATCGGCCGGGGCGGTGTCGCCGTCGTCTCGATGCCGGGCGACGTGGCCTCCCAGCCCGCGCCGGAGAAGTCCGTCGAGCACGCCCTGGTCACCTCGCGGCCCTCCGTGCGCCCCGGCGACGGGGAGATCGAGAAGCTGTGCCGGATGGTCGACGAGGCCAAACGGGTGACGCTGTTCTGCGGCAGCGGCACAGCGGGCGCGCACGCCGAGGTGATGGAGTTCGCCGAGCGGGTGAAGGCCCCGGTGGGCCACGCGCTGCGCGGCAAGGAGTGGATCCAGTACGACAACCCGTACGACGTCGGCATGAGCGGGCTGCTCGGCTACGGCGCCGCGTACGAGGCTACGAACGAGTGCGATCTGCTGATCCTGCTCGGCACGGACTTCCCGTACAACGCCTTCCTCCCCACCGACGTGAAGATCGTCCAGGTCGATGTGCGCCCCGAGCACCTGGGCCGCCGCTCCAAGCTCGATCTCGCGGTCTGGGGCGATGTCCGCGAGACGCTGCGCTGTCTGACGCCGCGGGTGAAGGCCAAGAGCGACCGCAAGTTCCTCGACCGGATGCTCAAGAAGCACGCGGACGCGCTGGAGGGTGTGATCAGCGCGTACACCCGCAAGGTCGACAAGCACGTTCCGATCCATCCGGAGTACGTGGCCTCGGTACTGGACGAACTCGCGGATGAGGACGCGGTGTTCACCGTCGACACCGGCATGTGCAATGTCTGGGCGGCCCGCTATCTGACGCCGAACGGCAAGCGCAGGGTGATCGGTTCGTTCAGCCACGGCTCGATGGCGAACGCGCTGCCACAGGCCATCGGCGCCCAGTTCACCGACCGGAACCGGCAGGTCGTGTCGATGTCCGGGGACGGCGGATTCACCATGCTGATGGGGGACTTCCTGACCCTCGTCCAGTACGACCTGCCGGTGAAGGTCGTGCTGTTCAACAACTCCTCGCTGGGCATGGTCGAACTGGAGATGCTGGTCGCGGGGCTGCCGTCGTTCGGTACGACCAACAAGAACCCGGACTTCGCGGCCGTCGCACGGGCCTCGGGGGCGTACGGCGTTCGCGTCGAGAAACCCAAGCAGCTGGAGGGCGCCCTCAAGGACGCCTTCAAACACAAGGGCCCGGCGCTCGTCGACATCGTCACCGACCCGAACGCGCTCTCCATCCCGCCGAAGATCAGCGCGGACATGGTGACCGGCTTCGCGCTCTCCGCCGGCAAGATCGTGCTGGACGGCGGCGTGGGCAGGATGGTGCAGATGGCCCGGTCCAACCTGCGCAACGTGCCCCGTCCGTAGACCGGCGGTCCAGCGCATCTGACAGGGCGTCAAAGGAAGGTCTTTGACGCCCTCTTGGCGGCCACAGAGCAATGTGACATATTACTGCCGTGTTCACGAGACAGCCTTTGGATGTGGTCGTGGTCGGTGCCGGAGTGGTCGGTGCCGCCTGCGCGTACTACGCCGCCCGGTCCGGACTTGTCGTCGCGGTGGTGGACAGCGGACCGGTCGCCGGCGGCACCACCGGAGCGGGGGAGGGCAACCTCCTGGTCTCCGACAAGGTGCCCGGCCCGGAGCTGGATCTTGCGCTCCTGTCCGCCGCACTCTGGCGTGAGCTGGCCCAAGTGCTGCCCCACGCGATCGAGTTCGAGCAGAAGGGCGGCCTGGTCGTCGCGGCGAGCCCCGAGTCGCTGGCCACCCTGACCGCGACCGCCTCCGGGCAGCTGGCGGCAGGGGTCCGGGCCACCTCGGTGGCCGCGGACGAACTGGGTTCGCTGGAACCGCACTTGGCGCCCGGGCTCGCCGGGGGCTTCCTCTATCCGCAGGATGCCCAGGTCCAGCCCGCCCTGGCGGCGGCCCACCTCGTCCGAGCCGCCCGCGATGCCGGAGCGAGCCTCCACCCCGGGCAGGCGGTCACGGCCGTGCTGACCGGACCGACGGGCGCGGTGCGCGGCGTACGGACAGGAGCGGGTGATCTGCTCGCCCCGGTGGTGGTCAACGCGACGGGCGTACGGGGCGGTGAACTGGCGGCCCTGGCGGGCGTGGAGCTGCCCGTGCTTCCCCGGCGCGGCTTCGTCCTGGTGACCGAGCCGCTGCCCCGGCTGATCCGGCACAAGGTGTACGCGGCGGAGTACGTGGCCGACGTGTCCAGCGCATCGGCCGCCCTGCAGACCTCACCCGTGGTGGAGGGCACCCAGGCAGGTCCGGTTCTCATCGGCGCCAGCCGTGAACGGGTGGGATTCGACCGCACGTTGTCCGTTCCCGTGGTCAGCAGGCTGGCCACGGCGGCGGCTGCGCTCTTCCCGGTACTGGCCGATGCACGGGTACTGCGGACCTACCACGGCTTCCGCCCCTACCTGCCCGACCACCTCCCCGCGATCGGACCCGACCGCCGGGTGCCCGGCCTCTTCCACGCCTGCGGTCACGAGGGCGCGGGCATCGGACTCGCACCCGCCACCGCCGTGCTGGTCACCGCCGCGATCCGGGGAGAGGAACCCGCGCTTGACCCGGAGCCGTTCCGCCCGGACCGGTTCGACGCGGCGTCCCGGACCGGTCACGGCAGCTGAGGCCGCCGCCGTGACGCCGCACCCCCCGAGATGCCCGCTGACGGTCCGGACCGACCGGCCGCCGACTGAGCAGGAGCCCTGGTGAGACGTCCCCGCATACGCACGGCCGGACGGACCCCGGCCGCCCTGGCCGGAGCCGTTCCCGGCCCCGCATTCGAGATCACCTTCGACGGTCGACCGGTCCGGGCCCTGCCCGGACAGAGCATCGCGGCCGCCCTCTGGGCCGCCTCCGTCCTCACCTGGCGCACCACCCGGGTGAACGGACGCCCGCGGGGCGCCTTCTGCGGGATCGGGTCCTGCTTCGACTGCCTGGCCACCGTCAACGGGCAGCCCAACCGGCGCGCCTGCCTGCTCCCCGCCCGTCCCGGCGACGTCGTCACCTCGCAGGAAGGGGACGGACATGCCGGCCTCGTCCGCTGAGCAGCCCGCCGCCCGGCCGGAGCGCACCGAACTCGCGGTCGTGGGCGCCGGTCCCGCCGGTCTTGCCGCCGCCGTCACCGCGGCCGACGGCGGACTCGACGTGGTCCTGCTGGACGCCGCCGACGCACCGGGCGGCCAGTACTACCGGGCTCCCGCGCCCGGCCTCGGCGCCACCCGCCCCGAGGCGCTGCACCACGGCTGGGCGGAGTTCGCCGCCCTCGTCGCGCGGCTCGGCCGGCACCGCACCGCGGGCCGGATCCGCCACCTCACCGGACACCACGTCTGGGCCGTCGAGCGGAGCGGGGCGGACTGGACACTGCACGCGGTCACCGGACCCGACGGACGCGACGGGGCCACCACCCTCGACGCACGCCGCCTGCTGATCGCGACCGGCTCGGTCGAGCGCCAACTCCCCTTCCCCGGCTGGACCCTGCCGGGTGTCGTCGGAGCGGCCGGGGCGCAGGCCATGCTGAAGTCGGGCCTGGTGCTGCCGGGCCGCCGCATCGTCGTCGCCGGCAGCGGACCACTGCTGCAGGCCGTCGCCGTCTCCCTCGCCAGGGCGGGCGCCCGCGTCCCCGCCCTGGTGGAGGCCTCCGGCTACGGGGCGTACGGACGGGCGCCACTGGTGCTGGCCGGCAACCCCGGCCGGCTCGCGGAAGGCGCCCGCCACGGCGCCGCGCTGGCCCGCCACCGGATCCGGCCGCTGACGCACCGGGCGGTCACCGCCGTGCACGGCACCGACCGGGTGGAGGGCGTCACGGTCAGCCGGCTGGACCGCGAGTGGCGCCCGCTGCCCGGGACCGGGCGCCGCATCGACTGCGACGTCCTGGCCGTCGGGCACGGTCTGGTGCCCCAGCTCGACCTCGCGGTGGGGATCGGCTGCGCCACCCGGTGCGGCGCGGACGGTTCGGCCGCGCTGGAGCTCGACGACGGGCTGCGCACCACCGTGCCCGGAGTCTGGGCCGCCGGCGAGACCGGGGGCATCGGCGGTGTCCGCCTCGCCCTGACCGAGGGCGAACTGGCCGCCCGCTCCGTGATCGCGGACGCCCGCGGCGGCCCGGGTACGGCCCGCGCCGCGGCGCTGTGCCGGTCCCGGCGCCGGATGCGCGCGTTCGCCGAACTCATGGGCGCCGTGCACCGGCCCGGGCCGGGCTGGACCGACTGGACGGCGGCCGACACCGAGGTCTGCCGGTGCGAGGAGGTCACCACCGGCGCGATCCGCACCGCCGTCGCGGAACTCGGTGCCGGGGACAGCCGCACGGTCAAGCTCCTCACCCGGGCCGGAATGGGCTGGTGCCAGGGCCGGACGTGCGGATTCGCCGTGCGGGAACTCGCCGGCTGCGCCGCGGACGCCGGGGCCCCCGACCGCCGGCCGCTCGCCTGCCCGGTCCCCCTGTCCGTACTCGCCCGTGCCGACCGTCCCGAGGACGCGTGAGCACGACAGACGCGCCGGCGCCATCGCCGCCCTCTTCCTTCGCCCCACCTCTCAAGGAGCCTTCATGAACACGAACACGCCCGCACGCACCAGTCCCTGGCGGGGCGTCATGGTCGCCACGCCGCTCACCCTGGGCGAGGACCGGTCCATCGACTTCGACGCGTACGCCGCCCATGTGCGCGACCTCGTCGCCGCGGGCTGCGACGGGGTGGTGCCCAACGGCTCACTGGGGGAGTACCAGACGCTCACGGACCAGGAGCGCGACCAGGTCGTGCGCGTCGCCGTCGAGGCGGCCGGGGACGGAGCCAGGGTGATGCCCGGCGTCTCCGCGTACGACAGCACCCAGTCGCGGCGCCGCGCGGAGCAGGCGGCCGAGGCCGGCGCCGGCTCCGTCCTGCTGCTGCCGCCCAACGGATACGCCTGCGACGACGCGGCGGTCCGCGCGCACTACGCGGAGGTCGCCTCGGCGGGCCTGCCGGTCGTCGCGTACAACAACCCGTACGACACGAAGGTGGACCTGACCCCGCGGCTGCTCGCCCAGCTCCACGCGGAGGGTTCCGTCGTCGCCGTCAAGGAGTTCAGCGGGGACGTCCGCAGGGCCTACGAGATCGCCGAGGAGGCGCCGGGGCTCGACCTCCTGATCGGCGCCGACGACGTGCTGCTGGAGCTCGCGCTCGCCGGAGCCGTCGGCTGGATCGCAGGGTGCCCCAACATGCTGCCCGCCGGCTGTGTCGCCCTGTACCGGGCCGCCGTGTCCGGGGACCTGGAGACGGCGCTGCCGCTGTACCGGCGGCTGCACCCGCTGCTGCGCTGGGACTCCAAGCCGGAGTTCGTCCAGGCCATCAAGGCGTCGATGGACATCGTCGGCCGGCACGGCGGCCCCACCCGGCCGCCGCGCACGCCGCTGGACGCGGCCTCCCTGGCCGCCGTGCGCGCGGCCACCGAGAAGGCCCTCGCCGAGGGCCTCGGCTGAACCTCCCGCACCACCCATCGCCACAGCAGACACCGGCCGGTCCGGAACGTGGTCCCGGACCGGCCGGACGACCGAGGGGGACCCTTGCGCACGCGTCACATCTTCCACGCCGTCGACTCGCACACCGAGGGCATGCCGACCCGGGTGATCACCGGCGGCATCGGCACGCTGCCCGGCGCCACCATGGCCGAGCGCCGCGCCCACTTCATGGCGCACCGGGACACGGTGCGCACCCTGCTGATGTACGAGCCGCGCGGCCATGCCGCCATGAGCGGGGCCGTGCTCCAGCCGCCGACGCGCCCCGACGCCGACTTCGGGGTCCTGTTCATGGAGGTCTCCGGCTGTCTGCCGATGTGCGGGCACGGCACCATCGGGGTGGCCACCGTCCTGGTGGAGACCGGCATGGTGGAGGTCACCGAACCGGTCACCACCGTGCGGCTGGACACCCCCGCCGGGCTGGTGAGCGTCGACGTCCGGGTGGAGGACGGCGCCGCCACCTCCGTCACGCTCACCAACGTGCCGGCCTTCAGCGCCGGACTCGGGCTCACGGCGAAGGTCCCCGGCCACGGCACCGTGCCGTACGACCTCGCGTACGGAGGCAACTTCTACGCGATGGTCCACCTGGACGACCTGGGTCTGCCGTTCGACCGGTCCCGCAAGGACGAGCTGCTGGCCGCCGGGCTCGCCCTGATGGACGCGGTCAACGCCACCGACCGCCCGGTCCACCCCCTCGACCCCGCCATACACGGGCTCAAGCACGTCCAGCTGATCGCCCCCGGCTCGGACGCCGTCCGTTCCCGGCACGCCATGGCCATCCACCCCGGCTGGTTCGACCGCTCGCCGTGCGGCACCGGTACCTCGGCGCGCATGGCCCAGCTGCACGCGCGCGGCGAACTGGCCCTGGACACCGACTTCGTCAACGAGTCCTTCATCGGTACGGAGTTCACCGGCCGGCTCGTCGCCGAGACGACCGTGGGACCGCTGCCCGCCGTCGTGCCCACCGTCACGGGCCGTGCCTGGATCACCGGGACCGCACAGTACTTCCTCGACCCGGCCGACCCGTTCCCCGAGGGGTTCCTGCTGTGACGCGTCGAGTCCGGGGTGGACAACGTCGCATCCGGGGCGGACAACGTCACATTGTATTCTTGGGCTCCGCACGGTCCTGGAGGAGCAGACATGGCCCGCCTGACATCGCTCAACGTGATCTCGGCGCAGGAGCATCTGCGCGACCAGGTGGCGCACGCGCTGCGGGCGGCGCTCATCTCCGGCGAACTGAAGCCCGGCACCGTCTACTCGGCGCCCGCGCTCGCCTCCGAGTTCGGGGTCTCCGCGACGCCCGTCCGTGAGGCGATGCTCGACCTGGCCCGGGAGGGCCTGGTCGAGGCCGTCCGCAACAAGGGCTTCCGGATCACCGAACTCACCGAGCAGGACCTCGACGACTTCACCGAACTCCGCGCCATGATCGAGGTCCCCACCGTGGGCCGGATCGCCCGGATGGGCCTCACACAGGAGTTGGAGGCGCTGCGGCCCGTCGCGCTGGAGATCGTCGAGGCCGCGCGGCGCCACGACATCCTGGGGTACCTGGAGGCGGACCGCCGCTTCCACCTCGCCCTGCTGGCGCTGGCCGGGAATCGCCGGCTGGTCGAGGAGGTCGGTGAACTGCGCAAGCGTTCCCGGCTGTTCGGGCTGAACCGCCTTGCCGAGTCGGGCCAGTTGATCGCCTCCGCGCAGGAGCACGTACAGCTGCTGGACCTGGTGGTCGCCGGGGACGCGCCGGGGGCCGAGGCCTGCATGCTCGCCCATATGTCGCACGTCCGCTCGCTGTGGGCCGAGGAGAAGCCCTGAGCCGTGCGAACGCCGCCACCCTCTGCCCGGAGTGGCGGCCTTCGCGCGCTCAGCCGTCCAGCAGTCCCGCCATCCAGGCCTCGACGCCGTCCGGTGTGCGGGGGAGCGCGGACGACATGAGGCGGGCGCCGTCCCCGGTGATCACGAGGTCGTCCTCGATCCTGACGCCGTTGCCCCGGAGCGAACGCGGCAGCGTCTCGTCGTCCGGCCGGAGGTAGAGCCCCGGCCCCACGGTCAGGACCTGCCCCGCCTCCAGGACCCCGTCCGGGTAGATGCCGGCGCGGGCCCGCGCGCAGTCGTGCACGTCCATGCCGAGCATGTGGCCGCTGCCGCACAGGGTGTAGCGGCGGTGGAGACCGTTCTCGGGGGTGAGCGACTCGTCCGCGGGGACCGGCAGTACGCCCCAGTCGTGCAGGCCCTCGGCGATGACCCGCATCGCGGCCTCGTGGAAGTCGTGGAAGCGGGCGCCCGGCCGTAGTGCGGCGATCCCCGCGTCCTGTGCGGCCAGCACCAGTTCGTACACCGTGCGCTGGACGGGGGTGAAGGTGCCGGACAGCGGGATCGTGCGGGTGATGTCGGCCGTGTAGAGGGAGTCGGTCGCCACGCCCGCGTCCAGCAGCAGCAACCGGCCGCGCTCCAGCGGGCCGTCGTTGCGGGTCCGGCGCAGCACGCACGCGTGGTCGCCGGCGGCCGCGACGGTCGGAAACCCGGGGCCGTGTCCTTCGAGCCGGGCCCGCAGTCCGAAGACTCCCTCCACCCGGCGCTCTCCCCGTGGGCCGGCCATCGCCTGCGGGAGGCAGCGGACGACGTCCTCGAATCCGGCGGTCGTCGCGTCGACGGCACGCTGCAACTGGCCCTGCTCCCATGAGTCCTTGACGAGTCTGAGCTCGTCGATCACCGCGTCGATCCCGGCAGGGGCGGACCGGACGGCGGGCATCCGGCGGGCGTCCCCGAGCCAGATGTCGACGGACGGGTCCACGCCGGTGAGGACCCGGGTCGGGGGCTGGGTGCCCGTCAGGAGCTTTTCCCACGCGTCCCGGTGCTCGCAACGGATGCCGGTGAGTACGGCGGCCTCGGCCAGGCCCGGTCTGCGGCCCACCCAGAACTCCCCGTGCCCGCGGTCGCGGTGGAAGTCCTGGCCGCTGCGGGGCGAGCCGGGTCTCATGTACAGGACCGCCTCGTGGCGCGCGTCCCCGTCCGGTTCCAGGACCAGCACATGGCCGGCCTGGTCCTCGCCGGTGAGACCGGTGAGCCAGGCGTACGCGGTGTGCGGACGGAAGCGGTGGTCCGCGTCGAGGGACGCCACGGCGGGGGAGCCCGCCGGAACGACGAGCCGCTCGCCCGGGAACCGTGCGGCGACGCGGGCGCGGCGGGCCGGTGTGAGGGCGTGGGCGGGAACGCGGGCGTCGGCGGGGCGCCGGTCCCTGGCCCAGCCCGTACGCATGAAGGTGTCCAGGGCCGGGGACACCGGCAGGTCGTGGCTGCCGGTGGGCGGGCGAAGTCGGGGCTCGGTCACGAGCGGAACTCCTCGGGCTGAAGCGGAATCGCCCGCAAGCAGAGCGCCGCGGACGGGAGTTGGCGCGCAGATGAATGTGCGCCCAGCGCCTTCCAAAGAACATGTGACATGTGCCATTGTACAGACGGCCGCGGTTGAGGTCGTGCTCATGTCATGAGCTGCTCCACGGGCCTGCCCTCCGGCCCCGACCGCGCCATCCCCCACGCCGCGCACCGTCGCGCGGCACCACACCGCTGGGAGGCGGCACGTGAAGAACCGTACGGTTCGACAGAGATTCACCGGCTTGTCCACCGTGGCCCTGGCCGCCTGTCTGGGTGTCGGCATGCTCGCCGCACCGAGCCGGGCCGCCGAGCCCCGGCCCTCCACACCGGCCGCGGTCACCACGACCGCCGCCGCGGGCAAGGCCGTTGCTCCCGGGGCGCCCGAGCCGGGCGGCCCCGCCGCGCAGGCACTCACCGCGCCCGTCCAGGACCCCGGCCACATAGGCGGCACGGCCCTGAAGCCCGCAGACCGGGCACCGCAGACCGCGTCCAAGGACGCGCTGAAGCGCGACTACGACGACCCGCGTGCCACCGCGCCGAGCCACCCGGCCCCCTCGATGAGGGCCAAGGCCCGCTCCGCCGCGAAGGCCGCCGGAATCGCCCCTGCCGCCGCCTGCTCCGTCGCCGACTTCACCAGCCGCACCGGCAGTGCCCTGGTGCAGCAGATCAAGTCGTCGACGACCGCCTGCGTCAACACCCTGTTCACGGTCAAGGGCAACGATGGCTACCTCGCCTTCCGTGAGGCGCAGATGGTCACCGTCGCCAACGCCCTGCGCGACGGATCGGCCGCGTACCCGGGTGACAGCAGCACCGGCATGCCCCAGCTGGTGCTGTTCCTCCGGGCCGGCTACTACGTGCAGTACTACGACCCCGCCACCGTCGGCGACTACGGCGACGCGCTCCGCACCGCCATCCAGGGCGGGCTCGACGCCTTCTTCGGCTCCGCGCACGCCTACGACGTCACGGACGCCAACGGGGAGACCCTGTCCGAAGCCGTCGTCCTCATCGACAGCGCCGTGCAGAACGCCCGCTACCTCAACGTCGTCAAGCGCCTGCTCGCCGACTACGACTCCTCGTACGACAGCTCCTGGTACATGCTGAACGCCGTCAACAGCGTCTACACGGTGACCTTCCGGGGTCATCAGGTGCCCGAGTTCGTCAGCGCCGTCCAGGCCGACCCGAGCCTGCTCGACTCGCTCGCCGGCTTCGCCCGCGACCACCTCGGCCTGCTGGGCACGGACCGCTCCTACCTGACCTCCAACGCCGGGCGCGAGCTCGGGCGTTTCCTCCAGGAGGAGTCGCTGCGGCCCAAGGCGCGCCCGCTCGTCATCGACCTGCTCGGCCGCACCTCCCTGACCGGGCCCACCGCACCGCTCTGGGTCGGACTCGCCGAGATGACCGACTACTACGACCGGGCCAACTGCACCGCGTACAACACCTGCGACCTGGCGGCACGCATCAAGAGCGCCGTCCTTCCGGTCGCGTACACCTGTAGCGACAGCATCCGCATCCTCGCCCAGCAGATGTCCTCGTCCGACCTCTCGGCGGCCTGCACCAGCCTGAAGGGCCAGGACGCCTACTTCCACGGGATCGCCCGCGACAGCGGACCGGTCGCCAACGACAGGAACACCACCATCGAGGTGGTCGTCTTCGATTCGAGCACCGACTACCAGACCTACGCCGGGGCCATCTACGGCATCGACACCAACAACGGCGGCATGTACCTGGAGGGCGACCCGGCAGTGGCCGGCAACCAGCCGCGCTTCATCGCGTACGAGGCCGAATGGGTGCGCCCCGACTTCCAGATCTGGAACCTCAACCACGAGTACACGCACTACCTCGACGGCCGGTTCAACATGTCCGGCGACTTCGAGGACGGCCTCACCACGCCGACCATCTGGTGGGTCGAGGGCTTCGCGGAGTACGTCTCCTACTCCTACCGTGACGTGACCTACGACGACGCCGTCACCCAGGCCGCCGCACACACCTACACCCTGCGCTCCCTGTTCGACACCACCTACGAGAACGCCGACCAGACGCGCATCTACAACTGGGGCTACCTGGCCGTCCGTTACATGCTCCAGTCGCACCGTGCCGATGTGGACACGCTCCTGGGCCGCTACCGCGGCGGCGACTGGAACGGCGCCCGCACCCTGCTCACCTCCACCATCGGCAGCCGCTACGACGCCGACTGGAACTCCTGGCTGACGGCGTGCGCGGCCGGCAGCTGTGGCACCACCACCAACCCGCCGACCGAGCCGACGGCCGAGTGCACCGGGAGTGACGTCCGGGAACTGGGCGAGGACTGTGCCCGGAGCGGACGGCAGGCCACCCGGGGCAACTACTCCTACCTGTACCTCTACGTGCCCGCCGGGACCACCCGGCTCACCATCACCACGAGCGGCGGTACGGGCGACGCCGACCTCTACTACAACGCCAACGGCTGGGCCACCACGGGCGCCTACACCTCACGGTCGACCGGCAGTGGCAACGCCCACACGCTGACGGTCGACAACCCGGCGGCAGGAGCGAACTACATCAGCCTCTACGCCGTGCAGGACTTCGGCGGGGTGAAGATCTCCACCCAGTACTGACCGGTCTCCGGGGGCCACGGACGCGGCCGGCCGCATCCGTGGCCCTCAGAGCAGTCGCAGGGTGCCGGGGGCCGTCTCCTCCCGGATGATCTCCAGCAGCCGGTCGAAGAGCGTCGGCCCCCGGCCGGCCTCCGCCTGCGCCAGTTCCTCGCGCAGCCGCGGCAGGTTGCTCGTGTGGGCACGGCCGGACAGGCCGCGGAGAAAGCGCGCGGTCTCGTCGTGGGACAGAGCGCGTGCGGACAGGGCGTGGTCCCGCCACTCGATGACGAAGTCGCCGTCGTCCGGCGTGCCCATCCCGCCTCTCAGACAGTCCGCGAAGGAGTCGAGGCCCCGGCCGAAGCAGCCGCCAGGACCGTTCACCGCCTCGCCGATCACGTCCCAGAAACGCTCCAGGCCGGTGACCTCGGAGCCGTCGATGACATAGGTCACGGTCATGGGGTGAGCGTACAAGTACCTCGCTCCGGTGATCCGCGCCGCAGGTGGGGGGTCGGGGCCGAAAGGCCCTGCGGCGCGGACCGGACCGGGGGTGCGGCTCAGCAGTCGTGGTCGACGAGGTCGAACGTCTCGTAGTGGTCGGCGGTGTAGTAGTCCTCCTGGACCTCCTCGCCCGTGACGATGCGTCGCGCGCCGCGGGTCGGGGAGCCGGGGGTGATCACGGTGTACTCGTGGTAGTACCCGGTGCTCTGTCCGGGCAGGACGCCTTCACGGTTCTGGAAGACGGTCCCGTCCTGGTCGTACGGGAAGGGGCCGCCGGCGTCGATGAGGTCGAGGGTGTCGTGGGCCTGGGACGGCAGCGCGGAGTAACAGACGCTGCCGACCGAGGTGGTGGCGGCGGTCGCGGTCGCCGTGACCGGGCCGCCGACGAAGAGGACGGACAGGAGGGCGGCGACGCCGCCGAGCGTGGTGATCCGTGGGGGGATTCGCATAACCACCATGATGACGCGCGTAGATACCCTCCCGTCAACGCCAACAAGAGTGAATTTTCCTGGAGTTAACCGAGGAGACGGCACACAACACGTCGCGGCGGACCGAAGCCGCTCAGCGCATGACGGCCGACAGCAGGTCCGTACCCAGCGCCGTCATCGCGGACAGGTCGAGGGTGTGGTGCACGTAGCGGCCGCGCCGCCGGGCCGTGAGCAGACCGGCGTGGCGCAGCACGGCGAGGTGGCGGGACACCTCCGGGGGCGAGAGTTCCCAGGCGTGGGCCAGTTCGCCGGTGGTGTGCGGGCCGCGGGCCAGGGTGCGCAGCAGCCGCAGCCGTACCGGATGCGCGAGTGCCGTCAGCCGTAGCGTGACGGTCTCCAGCGGTACCGGCTCGGCCGGGCTCGGCTCGGCCACGGGGTACTGCACCACCGGCTGCCACCCCGGCGCGTGGACCACCACGAGGTGCGGGCGGCCGAAGACGCTGGGGAGGAACGTGGTCCCGGCGCCATGGGCGGCGGTCGCGTTGTCCTGCAGCTTGTCCACGGTGATGCTGTCGCCGTCCGGGGCCAGGGTGACCGCGTCGGAGACCGACGCGAGTGCCGCCCCGAGGCCCTGGTGCTTCAGCAGGTCGTTCTTCAGCCGCAGGTCGGTGGCGATGCGCACGGCGACGCCCGCCCAGGCGGCGTCGAAGAAGGCGTCGGCGCACTGTTCGAGGGTACGGCGCACCCGTGCCCGTACGGCGGCCGGATCCGAGAGCAGCCGTTCCGCGAAGGCCTCCTGGAGCGGGCCGCGCGCCTGGGCCAGGTCCAGGGCGCGCTCGCGTGCGGTCGCGTCGGCAAGCGGCGACGGCGCACCGAAGCGGACCCGGTTGCTGCCGCACGTGGTGACGAGCGCGGACCTCACATACGTCTCGTCGTCGATCCGGTCCACGTCGTCCAGTTCCTCGGCGAGGGTCGGCCGTGGACGGGCGGGGACCAGGAAATCGGCTCGTGAGGAACGCCAGAGGAACTCCGCCTCCCCGAGCCGCTCGGCCAGCTCCGGCCGCAGCCCTGCCCGGACGTCCCCGGCCCAGCCGGCGAGTCCCGGATGATGCCCGGGCTCGGCCAGCACGTGCAGCATCGCGGTCAGTTCGGCCAGCGGGGAGGCGGCGAACCGCAGTCGCTCCGACGGCAGGCCGCTGATGTCGATCCTCAACGTCACCCCCTCATCATCGCCGACCCGGCGGCCGGGGACGGCGTCGGTTGACGATGTCCGTCAACCGACGTGCCCGGCCAGGCGGTTCGAACCGACCGTTGGCGCCATGGCAACCACCACCAAGCTCCAGCCGCGCGCCCTCGTCAGGGCCTCCGGAGGCCCCCGCTATGCCGTCGCCCTGGCGGTGGACGCGCTCGGCACCGGCCTGCTGCGGCCCTTTCTGCTGCTCTACGGGGTGACCGTGCTGAGGCTGTCCGCGCCCGCCACCGGCATCGCCATGACAGTCGGCGTCGTCGTGGGTCTGGTGTGCATGCCCGCGGTCGGCCACTGGCTGGACCGGGGCGCACGCAGCACGGTCGTGGCGGCGTCGATGCTGGTGCGAGTGCTGGGCGTGGCGCTGCTGTTGGCCACCCCGGCGGGAGACGTCCGGCTCTTCGCGGCGGCGGCACTCTTCCTCGGCATCGGCAACCAGGCGTGGCCGGCCGCCCACGCGGCTCTCGTGGCCACCCTCGCCCACGGCCGGGAACGCGACGCCGCTCTCGCGGCGGGCCGCGCCCTGCGCAACGCCGGCCTGGGCACCGGCGCGCTCCTCGCCACCGCATGCCTGGCAGGCGGCACCACCGCCTTGCAGGCGCTGGCAGCCGTGACGGGGCTCGCCTATCTGGCCGCGGCGGCTCTGGCGTGGTCCGTTCACGTGCACGCCCGGCCGGCCGCTGCCACGGCCGAGGAGAGGGACGACGGGCCGCCGCCCCGCATGCGCGTGCTGCTGGCCGCCAACGTGATCTACGTCTTCTGCCTCAACGTCCCCGAAATCGCGCTGCCCCTGGTCCTCGTGACCCAGTTGCACGCGTCCCCGATGTGGTCGGCGGCCATCTTCGTGGCGAACACGGTGCTGGTGGTCACCCTCCAGGTCCCGGTCACCGTCCTGATGTCCCGCTTCCCCCGCCGTTGTGTGCTGGCCCTTTCAGGCGTGGTGCTCGCCGCGTCCTACCTCGGCTTCCTCGCGGCCACCTCACTGGGACTCGGCTGGAGCGCCCCGGCCGTCGCCGCGGTGTCCGTGGTCTGCACCATCGGCGAGATCATCTACGCCGGCAGCGCCGTCGCGCTCGTCACGGCCCTCGCCCCGGCCCGCGTCCTGGGACGCACTCTCGCGCGCTTCCAGCTCTCCACGGGCTTCGGCCTCGCTGTCTCCCCGGCCGCCATCACCGCTCTCGCGCCCCACGGCCCGGCCGCCCTCTGGGGCAGCCTCGCTGCTGCGACGCTCCTGTCCGCGTCCGCCGTGGCCACCGAGAAGGACCGGGGCGGGGCTCAGCGGCCGGAGCCGGCGGACGCGAGGAGGCTCGCTCGGCCGGCCGCCGCCTACGGCGCAGGCACGAAGGAGCGGCCGGCGTCCTCCTGACGCGCGGTCAAGGGCAGACGGAGTGCCACCCGGACAGGCTGGGTGCGCCTGTCCGGCTACGCCTACAACTCCTGTCCGCACGAGGCGTGGGCCGCTGCTGCAAGCCTGCCTGAGCTCCGCACGACAGCGGCCCGCCCTCTCCGCCCGTCCGGCATTCCTGTCCCGTGGCCCGCAGTAAGCGTGACTGCCCGTAGGCGGGGCATGCATTGCGTGAGCACCTTCGAAGAACAGGGGGCGATTCACTGTGTGTGCGGGGGAAACGATGGAGCGTCAGGAACTGGCCCGGCTGCATCGCAGAGTCGGCCGCGCCGATGTGGCGGCCGTATCGGAAGTGCGAGGGGCCGTAAGGGAGTTACTGCGATATCGATGGAGGGATGAGCCCGCGCAGGTGGCCGAGCTGCTGCTCAGCGAGCTGGTGACCAACGCGCTGGTCCACACGGACGACGGAGCGGTCGTCGCTGTGAGCGTGGCACCGCAGAGGCTGCGCGTGGAGGTACGGGACTTCGTCCCGGACATGCCCGTTTCGCACGTACCGGACGCCGACGACGGTACGCACGGCAGGGGACTCGTCCTGGTGGAGAGCCTCGCGGACTCCTGGGGGATCAGCTCCCACCCGCTGGGCAAAATGGTCTGGTTCGAACTGGACGGCGAACGGCCCTGACGATCCGCTCGGATCGTCAGGGCCGTGTATCCCGCAGGTCCGTCTGCCGCCACATCAGCCGAACTGCTGCTCCAGATCCTTCAGTTTCTGCTCCAGCGAGTCGAGCCGGGGCAGTGCCTGGGTGTCGTCGTCGACAGTGAGGTCGACCGTTCTCGGATCAGTCGCGTTCAGTTCCGGTACGTCCCTCGATTTCGGGCCGTTCACGGCTTGCAGGGATGGTCGGGGTCGCAGGGGCAGCTGACCCGGCTCGGATATGGCGGGCTCCGCGACGGACTGCGCGGAGCCCGTCGCGGGGGCGATGGCCTGGACGTCGACCTGGGCGCCGCCCCGGCCGACTCGTGCCCAGGCCCGGTTCTGCCGGTTCAGGGCCTTGATCTGCGCCCGGTCCAGCTTCTCCTGGTCCCTCCTGCGGAGACGGTTCTGCTCCTTCTCCCGGCGGTCCTCGCGTACCTCGTCGACCGCTTCGTCCAGCGTGCGTACGCCTTCGAGCAGCATCAGCGACCAGGCGCCGAAGGTCTCCCTGGGCGCGCGCAGCCACCGTACGATCCGGATCTGCGGCAGCGGGCGGGGCACCAGGCCCTGCTCGCGCAGCGCGGCCACCCGGGTCTGCTTCAGTGCCCGGTCGAAGAGCACTGCCGCCGAGAGCGACATGCCCGCGAAGAAGTGCGGAGCACCCGCGTGGTTCAGTCCGCGAGGCGCGTGCACCCAGTTGAACCAGGCGGCGGCACCGGCGAAGGTCCACACCAGCAGGCGTGAGCCGAGCGCCGCGTCGCCGTGGCTGGCCTCGCGCACGGCGAGCACGGAGCAGAACATCGCCGCCCCGTCGAGGCCGAACGGCACCAGGTACTCCCAGCCTCCGGAGAGGCCGAGGTTCTGCTCGCCGAAGCCGACGAGTCCGTGGAAGGAGAGCGCGGCGGCGACCGCCGCGCAGCAGAACAGCAGTACGTACGACGCGGTGGCGTAGAGCGTTTCCTTGCGTCTGCGGCGTTCCTCGCTGCGTTCCCAGGAGTCGTCGGCCGCGGATGTGTCAGAGGCGCGCTTGCCGCGCGCGACCACCGCCACCGCCGCCATGACCCCCGCCAGCAATACGGCAGCCGGAAGCAGCCAGTCAAGCGATATGTCGGTCAGTCTCATGCACGGTCCCTTGCGTTGCGATAGGGCGTTTCGGCCGCCATCGTGCCGGGGTTTTCCTCGCGTTCAGGCGGTTTCGGGGCAAGAGAACGCCAATGGGGTGGCAGAGTCGACCGATTACCGTGATCTGGTCGAATACCCGTATGTCGCAGTCGAGTTGCGTTCGATTTACGCCACCCTTGCGGGCGGTGTGGGCCAGGAGCCGCCCGACCCCGATCCGCCGCACGGATCAGGGGGCGGGCGTCAGTTTCCGGACCCGGTCCGCATCGCAGGTGCGCGGGCAGGTGACACAGGTGTCCTCGGGCCGCAGCGTGTAGAACATGCAGCAGCTCGCCCGGTCCCGGGTGGGCAGCGACTCGCCGTCCGGTCCGGTCAGTTCGCGGAAGCCCGCGGTGCCGACGTACGGCTTCGTGGTGCCCGGCAGGAGCGCCTCCAGCTCGGCCATCGCGCGCCGCTCCTCACCGAGGAGATGGGCGATGTACCAGAGGCCCTCGACGATCTCGTCCGTGGCCATTCCCCACAGGGCCCGCTTGCCGCGCCGCATCCGCGGGCCGAAGCCGTCGAGCACCGGGCCGAGGTGTTCGGCCACGGACGCGAGCACCTCGGCGCGCAGCGCCGCCTCGTCCGCCACCACGCGCGCGCCGGGCAGCTCCGCCGCCGGATCGCCGGGCAGGCAGGCGAATTCCCTCACCCGTACGGTCAGATGGCCCAGCGCTCGCTGGAAGGAGACGTCCTCGACCGGGATCCGGGGCACCCGGCGGTGCAGAAACCACGGCACCGTCACCAGCAGACAGGCCGGCCAGGCGTACCGGTGCAGTCCGAAACCGGCGATCACATCGGGCCGGGCCCGCTGCCCGTAGTCCCGCAGCACCTGCGCCTCGTCCCAGGCGAGGAAGGCGTCGAGTCCGCTTCCCCCGGCCGCGAGCTCGTGGGCACCCACCCAGCCGGCGCCGCCGGGGGAAGGCTCGGCGTCGTCGAGCGCCTCGGCGCGCAGACCGGGAAAGACCTCGGCCAGGCGCGCGTAAGCGTCCGTGACCGCCGAGGTCGTCGTGCCCGGAAGGAGAGTGGGAAGGGTCATGCAGGGACCACCGAATCGCGATCGTTTGCAGGTAAGCCTTACCTTACCCGACGCGATCGATGTTTGAACTGCAGCCTCCTCCGCCTATCGTGCATAGGAGGCGCCGCGCCCGCGAGCCGCGCCCGCGACCGGCCGAGGAGGTATCCGTGGAGCAGGGCAGAGCCCGTGACGACGTGTGGGCACCGCATGCGTCCGCCGCATCCATGTCCGCCTCCTCGTCCCTCCGGGTGCCCGAACAGGCCCGCGGCGAGCACACCCACAGCGAGGCACCCGCTCCCCGGGCCGCGGTGCAGCGGCACTCCGTACGCGGTCAGATCCTGGACGCCCTGCGCGCCGCCCTCGTCGACGGCGAGCTGGTCCCCGGGCAGGTCTACTCCGCCCCGGCGCTCGGCGCCCGCTTCGGGGTCTCCGCCACCCCCGTGCGCGAGGCCATGCAGCAGCTGGCCGTGGAAGGTGCCGTCGAGGTGGTGCCGAACCGCGGCTTCCGGGTCGCCGAGCGCGGTCCGGGCGAGCTGGCCGAGCTGGCCGAGGTGCGGGCGCTGCTCGAAGTCCCCGTCATGCTGCGGCTGGCCCGCACCGTCCCGCCGGCGAGCTGGTGCGCCCTGCGCCCGCTGGCCGAGGCCACCGTCGCGTCGGCGGCCGTCGGCGACCGGGCGAGCTACGCGGAGGCCGACCGGGCCTTCCACGGAGCGGTGCTCACGCTGGCGGGCAACGCCCAGCTGGTGATGGTGGCCGACGAACTGCACCGCCGCTCGCAGTGGCCCCTGGAGGGCAACCCCGTCACCCGCCGCGCCGACCTGCTGGCGGACGCGGCCGAACACACGGCCCTGCTGGACGCGCTGATCGCCCAGGACCTGGCCGTCGTGCAGTCTCTTGTACGGGAACACTTCGCGGGCTCCGGCGGCTGAACGGACCCGGGTTCCGGTGGCCGGCATCGGGCTTGGCGGCGGCCACCGGAACCGGTGGCCGGCAGCGAGCCGGGTGGCCGCCCCGGGTCCGCCGGCTGAGCGAGGTTCCGGTGGCCGGCATCGGTCCGCGGACGTCGATGCCGCCCCCGGACCGCCCGCCGGCGTCAGTTCGCCCCGACGGTCTCCGGACCCGGCGGGTCCAGATGCGGCGCCAGCCACGTCGGTACGCCGCCCAGCAGCCGGAACAGCCGGCCCGCCTCGGCACGCAGCCTGGTGGCGGCCTCCGGCTCCGGTTCGGCGTCCGCCATCGCGATGAGCGCGGGAGCCGTACCGACCAGATAGCCCAGCTCCTCCCTTATCCGCAGGGACTCCGAGAAGCCGTGCCTGGCCTCCGCCAGCTCGCCCTCGCGCAGGGCGATCAGGGCCAGATGGCGCCAGGTGGAGGAGAGCAGCAGTGCGTCACCCTGTGCGGTGGCGCCCGCGTGGGCCCTTCGGTACGCGGCGCGGGCGGCCTGGGGCGAGTCGGCGATGTTCTGCGCGATCAGGCCCCGCCGGAAGTCGAGGAGGGGGCGGCCCGCTGCGGCAGGCGCCAGAAGCGCCGCGGCGCGGCTCAGCGCCACCCGCGCCTCGTCGGCCCGGTCCCGTACGCCGAGCAGGGTCGAGGCGTAGGCGAGATAGCCGCGCTCGCAGGCGGCGGCCCCCCGCTCGGCGTCGTCCTGGGCCATGGCCTCGGAGATACGCAGCGCGTCCTCGGCCTCGGTCCAGCCCTGTCCGGTGTAGAGACACCGCTCGGTCAGCAGCGCCGTGCGCTGGAGCGCCGCTGCCGGGTCGGTGGCGGCGTCGTGTTCGAGCAGTGCCGCGGCGTCCGTCCAGCAGGCGCGTGACCGCAGCCGCCATACCGCTGTCTGGAGCGGCGGATCGTCATCTGCTGTCGTTCCGGAACCAGACATGGCGGTATCCGCCACATTGCCCTCCCCGAGCGCGCCATCGAGCTGTGGAGAACGTCCGGCCATGGAGCGCCGGATGCTCTGAGTCTGGCCGCATCACAGCACGGAATGGCACGCCGGGCCAAGAGGTCGAGGCAATGTCAGGTGAAACTTTTCACAATCGGCGGGACCTCGCAGTAACCCCGCGGGAGCCCCGTGGCCCCCGGGATTCAGCTCATGCGCAGGGCGAGGAAGAAATCGAGCTTGTCCTCGAGCCGCGAAAGGTCACGCCCCGTCAACTGCTCGATCCGCCCGACGCGGTAGCGCAGCGTGTTGACGTGGAGGTGCAGCCGGGCCGCGCAGCGGGTCCACGAACCGTCGCAGTCCAGGAACGCCTCCAAGGTCGGGATGAGTTCGGCGCGGTGCCGCCGGTCGTAGTCGCGCAGCGGGTCGAGCAGCCGTGCGGTGAACGCGCGACGGACGTCGTCGGGCACGAACGGCAGCAGCAGCACGTGCGAGGCCAGCTCGTGGTGGCCGGCCGCGCAGACCCGTCCCGGCCGGGCCGCCGCCACCCGGCGGGCGTGCCGGGCCTCCTCCAGGGCGCCGCGCAGCCCCTCGGGGGAGTGCACCGAGGCGCTGACACCCAGTGTCAGACGGCCGTCGTCGGCAAGGCCCGCGGAGAGCGGCGCGCGTACGGCGGCGAGCAGGGCGTCGGCGTGCAGCGCCGGGTCCTGCGCCGGGGCCTCCCCGTCTTCGGCCCCGTCCGCCTCCGGCCGGGCATCGGACAGGGCGGGCAGCGGTACGAGCGCGATGGCCTCGTCACCCGTGTGGGCGACCGCGATCCGGTCGGCCGAATCCGGACCGGTCACCGCCGGGTCGACCAGGATCTCCTCCAGCAGCGCCTGGGCGACCGGGCCGCCCGCGATCCCGGAGCCCGCACCGCCGGGCGCGTCCGCCGCGTCCCACTCGACCCGGGCCACCACCACCTGCCAGTGCGGTGCGGTGCCGACGCCGGGCAGCAGGACCGGGGCGGCCACCCGCAGCCTGGCGGCGATCTCGGTGGGCGGGGCGCCCGCCTGGACGAGCTCCAGAACCTCCTGGGCGAGCCTGCGGCGCACCGTACGGGCCGCGTCGCGCCGGTCCCGTTCCACCGCGATCAGCTGGGTGACGCCCTGGAGCAGGTCGAGCCGGGCGGCCGGCCAGTCGCCCGCGTCGGCCTCGACGGCCAGCAGCCAGTCGGAAAGCACCGACTCCCGCACATCGCGGGAGGCCGGCACGGCGCCCCGGCCGTTGTTGCGGATCGGGAAGAGCGAATACGTCACCCCGTCGACGGTGACCCGGTGCGGGGCACGCCGGCCGGAGCGCACCGCGGCCAGGTGCAGCCCGGCCAGCTCCGCACCCGTCGGCCCGGACAGCGGCGCACCCGCGCCCGCGATCTGCCGGCCGGTGGGTGAGAGCACCCAGGCGTGCAGGTCGAGGTCGGAGCCGAGCAGATCGAGGACCACCTCGGGGCCGCCGCCCGCGGGCCCCGATGTCATCAGCCTGCGGTGCCGGTCCACCACCGCGGCGAGGTCGCCCGCCCGCTCGCCGGACACCTGGCGGACCACATGCTCGGTGATCGTTGCGAACGCGACGGTCTCATGAACGGCGAAGAGCGGCAGCCGGTGGTGGCGGCACGCCTCGACCAGGTCGTCCGGGATGGCTCCGAGCTCCGCCTCGCCCGCCGCGAGGCCGGCGACCCCGGCCGCCGACAGGATCCGTACGAACGGCTCCGAGTCCTTCGCTTCCCGGTGCCAGGCCAGCCCGGTCAGCACCAGTTCGCCGCCCGTGAGGTAGCGGCTGGGGTCCTTCAGGTCGGTGGTCATCACGCCCCGGACCGACCGGTCCAGCTCCTCGTCGCCGCCGAGCAGCCGCAGGCCCAGCGCGTCGGTCTCCAGCAGTGCGCGCAGCCGCATCTCGTCGCCGCCGTTCTCATTCGTTGGTGCGGGTGAAAACTGGGTATTGCGGTGAGGTCACCGATCCCCGCCATTCGTTCGAATCTACAAGACGAGCGAGGAGACCAGCCAACTCCTTCATGGTTTCGGTGACTGCACCAGGTGGAGCAGTGCTTGTGTACTGAGTCACACACCGCGTGAACAAGACATGAACAGAGTCGAGGGCCGGCCGTCCCCCGCCCCAGCGAACCACCCGATTGAGAAGAAGAGAGCCACTCATGGACTTCCTTCGCCCCGCCAGCTGGGAGGAGGCGCTCGCCGCCAAGGCCGAGCACCCGACGGCTGTACCCATCGCGGGCGGCACCGATGTGATGGTCGAGATCAACTTCGACCACCGGCGGCCCGAGTACCTCCTGGACCTGAACCGCATCGGTGAGCTGTCCGAGTGGGAGGTGGGCCAGGAGAACGTGCGGCTCGGCGCCTCGGTCCCGTACAGCGCCATCATGGAGCACCTGCGGGCCGAGCTGCCCGGGCTGGCGCTCGCCTCGCACACCGTCGCCTCCCCGCAGATCCGCAACCGCGGCGGCGTCGGCGGCAACCTGGGCACCGCGTCGCCCGCCGGTGACGCCCACCCGGCACTGCTCGCCGCGGGCGCCGAGGTGGAGGCCGAGTCCGTCCGCGGAACCCGGCTGATCCCCATCGACGACTTCTACACCGGCGTCAAGCGCAACGCCCTGGAACCGGACGAGCTGATCCGGGCCGTGCACATCAAGAAGGCCGACGGGCCGCAGCAGTACTCCAAGGTCGGCACCCGCAACGCGATGGTCATCGCCGTCTGCGCCTTCGGTCTGGCCCTGCACCCCGAGACCCGCACCGTCCGCACCGGCATCGGATCCGCCGCCCCGACACCCGTACGGGCGAAGGAGGCCGAGGCCTTCCTGAACGCGGCGCTGGAGGAAGGCGGGTTCTGGGACAGCCGGACCATCATCACGCCCTCCGTCGCCAAGCAGTTCGCCACGCTCGCCGCGGGCGCCTGCAACCCGATCGACGACGTGCGCGGCACCGCGAGCTACCGCCGGCACGCGGTCGGGATCATGGCCCGCCGGACCCTCGGCTGGACCTGGGAGACGTACCGCGGCAACGGCCGCAGCACCGAAGGAGCTGCCTGATCATGCGCGTCAATTTCACGGTCAACGGCCGACGTCACGAGGCCGACGACGTGTGGGAGGGCGAGTCCCTCCTGTACGTCCTGCGCGAGCGGATGGGCCTGCCCGGCTCCAAGAACGCCTGTGAGCAGGGCGAGTGCGGCTCCTGCACGGTCCGCCTCGACGGGGTCCCGGTCTGCTCCTGCCTGGTCGCCGCCGGACAGGTAGAGGGCCGCGAGGTCGTCACCGTCGAAGGTCTCGCCGACTTCGCCGCCCACCGCTCCGAGGCCCACCCCGGCACCGGCTGCGCGTCGGGCGCCTGCGGCACCACGGTCGACCAGGCGCAGCGGTGGAAGGCCAAGCCGACCGGTGAGGAGACCCGCGACACCGGGGAGCTCTCCCCGATCCAGCAGGCGTTCATCGACGCCGGAGCCGTCCAGTGCGGCTTCTGCACCCCCGGACTGCTGGTCGCCGCCGACGAGCTCCTGGAGCGCAACCCGGAGCCGTCCGACGCGGACATCCGCGAGGCGCTCTCCGGCAACCTGTGCCGCTGCACCGGCTACGAGAAGATCCTCGACGCGGTCCGCCTCGCGGCCGCCCGCGCGGATGAAACGGTCTAGGTCCTGTCCGGAGTCCCGCCTCTACGCCCCGACGCCCGGCACGCACACCCGCCGCACGTGGTCGCAGGACAGGTGACTCCGCCACATGACCCACGACCACGCACACCGATCGCACCGACCGCCGCTGCGCCCGCGCTCCGCGCGGACGACGCGGGACTCCAGACAGGACCTAACGATGGGCGTTACCGGTTCCCCCACCAACATCAACCAGGGCACCCGCACCAAGGGCGGCATCGGCGAGTCCACGCTGCGCCCCGACGGGATCCTGAAGGTCACCGGCGAGTTCGCGTACTCCTCGGACATGTGGCACGAGGACATGCTCTGGGGCCACACCCTGCGCTCCACCGTCGCGCACGCCGAGATCGTCTCGATCGACACCTCCGAGGCGCTGGCCACCTCCGGCGTCTACGCCGTCCTCACCTACGACGACCTGCCTACCGCGGTGAAGAACTACGGCCTGGAGATCCAGGACACCCCCGTCCTGGCCCACGGCCGGGTCCGCCACCACGGCGAGCCGGTGGCACTCGTCGCCGCCGACCACCCGGAGACGGCACGCCGCGCCGCCGCGAAGATCAGGATCGACTACCGCGAGCTGCCGGTCGTCACCGACGAGGCCTCCGCGACCGCGCCCGGCGCACCCCTCCTCCACGAGGGCCGCGACGACCACCACATCGGGCACGTACCGCACCCCAACATCGTCCACCGCCAGCCGATCGTCCGCGGCGACGCGGAGGCCGCGAAGGCCCGCGCCGACGTGGTGGTCAGCGGCGAGTACGTCTTCGGCATGCAGGACCAGGCCTTCCTCGGTCCCGAGTCCGGTCTTGCCGTGCCCTCCGAGGACGGCGGCGTCGACCTGTACGTCGCCACCCAGTGGCTGCACTCCGACCTCCGCCAGATCGCCCCCGTCCTCGGCCTGCCCGAGGACAAGGTCCGCATGACGCTCTCCGGCGTAGGCGGCGCCTTCGGCGGCCGCGAGGACCTGTCGATGCAGATCCACGCCTGCCTGCTGGCGCTGCGCACCGGCAAGCCGGTGAAGATCGTCTACAACCGCTTCGAGTCCTTCTTCGGGCACGTCCACCGTCACCCCGCCAAGCTCTGGTACGAGCACGGCGCCACCCGCGACGGCAAGCTCACGCACATGAAGTGCCGCATCGTGCTCGACGGCGGCGCGTACGCCTCCGCCTCGCCGGCCGTGGTCGGCAACGCTTCCTCGCTCGCGGTGGGCCCGTACGTCATCGACGACGTCGACATCGAGGCGGTCGCGCTCTACACCAACAATCCGCCGTGCGGCGCGATGCGCGGCTTCGGGGCGGTCCAGGCCTGCTTCGCCTACGAGGCGCAGATGGACAAGGTCGCCGCCGAACTCGGCATGGACCCGGTCGAGTTCAGGCAGCTCAACGCCATGGAGCAGGGCACGCTGCTGCCGACCGGCCAGGTGGTCGACTCGCCCGCCCCGGTCGCCGAACTGCTGCGCCGGGTCAAGGCCAGGCCGCTGCCGCCCGAGCGCCAGTGGGAGAGCGCCGGCGAGCACCCCGACGTGCGCGCCCTGCCCGGTGGGCTCTCCAACACCACGCACGGCGAAGGTGTCGTGCGCGGGATCGGTTACGCGGTCGGCCTGAAGAACGTCGGCTTCTCCGAGGGCTTCGACGACTACTCCACCGCCCGGGTGCGCATGGAGGTCATCGGCGGCGAACCCGTCGCGACCGTCCACACCGCCATGGCGGAGGTCGGACAGGGCGGCGTCACCGTGCACGCCCAGATCGCCCGTACCGAACTGGGCGTCTCCCAGGTCACCATCCGCCCGGCCGACACCGCTGTCGGCTCGGCGGGCTCGACCTCCGCGTCCCGCCAGACCTACGTCACCGGCGGCGCCGTGAAGAACTCCTGCGAGGCCGTCCGGGAGCAGGTCCTGGAGATCGGCCGCCGCAAGTTCGGTACGTACCACCCCGCCTGGGCCACCGCCGAACTGCTCCTGGAGGGCGGCAAGGTCGTCACCGACGGCGGCGAGGTGCTCGCCGACCTGGCCGATGTGCTGGAGGACGAGGCGGTCGACGTCGAGCTGGAGTGGCGCCACCGGCCCACCGAGGCCTTCGACCTCCGTACCGGACAGGGCAACGGCCACGTCCAGTACTCCTTCGCCGCGCACCGCGCGGTCGTCGAGGTCGACACCGAGCTCGGCCTGGTCAAGGTCATCGAACTGGCCTGCGCCCAGGACGTCGGCAAGGCGCTCAACCCGCTCTCCGTCCTCGGCCAGATCCAGGGCGGCACGCTCCAGGGCATGGGCATCGCCGTCATGGAGGAGATCATCGTCGACCCGAAGACCGCGAAGGTACGCAACCCGTCCTTCACGGACTACCTCCTGCCCACCATCCTCGACACCCCGACCATCCCGGTCGACGTGCTCGAACTCGCCGACGACCACGCCCCGTACGGGCTCCGTGGCATCGGCGAGGCCCCCACCCTGTCGTCGACCCCGGCCGTCCTCGCGGCGATCCGGAACGCGACCGGGCTGGAGCTCAACCGGACCCCGGTCCGCCCGGAGCACCTCACCGGCACCTGACCGGCGCTCCGCCACAGCTCTCCGGGCGGTGCGCGCCCGACGGGAACGTCACACCTCCCCGCCATCCGCACCGCCCGGAGAACCCAAGTTCCGCACCGCTAGCGGCCCTTGACCTGATGTACGCAGTTCCCTTTCCACCCGCACGAACAGTTCGTCTCGGGCCGTCCCCCGGGTCGTGCAGCCAGAGCATTCATCCCAAATCCCGCATCTCCACTCACCATCGCGGGTGCCCCTGTGAACCTTGGGAGTCAGGCATCATGACCCAGCAGTCAGTGCAACCGAAGACCGGTGCGGAGGACGCGGGCCCAGGCTCGCGCGTCCCCGCGGGCAGATCGTGGCTCGACCGGTACTTCCACATATCCGAACGCGGATCGACCGTGGCCACCGAAGTGCGCGGCGGCGTCACGACCTTCATGGCCATGGCGTACATCCTGCTGCTCAACCCGCTGATCCTCGGCGGCAAGGACGTCGACGGAAACCTCCTCAGCCAGCCCGGCCTGATCACCGCGACCGCGCTCGCGGCCGCCGCGACCACCCTGCTGATGGGCTTCGTCGGCAAGGTCCCTCTCGCGCTCGCCGCGGGACTCAGCGTCTCCGGCGTCCTGTCCTCACAGGTCGCCCCGGAGATGACCTGGCCGCAGGCCATGGGCATGTGTGTGATGTACGGCCTGGTGATCTG
Organism: Streptomyces poriferorum; assembly: GCF_019399235.1. GTDB lineage: Bacteria > Actinomycetota > Actinomycetes > Streptomycetales > Streptomycetaceae > Streptomyces > Streptomyces poriferorum. The sequence goes on from NZ_JAELVH010000006.1 coordinate 27,310, forward strand.
CCTCCTGGTGGTCACCGGTCTGCGTGAGCTGATCATGAACGCGATCCCGCTCCCGCTGAAGCACGGCATCACCATGGGCATCGGTCTGTTCATCGCCCTGATCGGCCTCTACAAGGCCGGCTTCGTGGGGAAGGGCACCGCCACTCCGGTCACTCTGGGCCCCGCCGGTGAACTCGCCGGCTGGCCCGTCCTCGTCTTCGCGGTCACCCTGCTGCTGATCTTCATGCTGCAGGCGCGCAACATCCCCGGCGCGATCCTCATCGGCATCGTGGTCGGCACGGTCGTCGCCGTCGTGATCAACAAGGTCGCCGACGTCGACCCGAAGATCTGGAGCAGCGGCCCGCCCGAGCTCAAGGGCTCCGCGGTCTCGTCACCCGACTTCTCCCTCTTCGGCGACGTCGAGTTCGGCGGCTGGGGCGACGTCGGTGCGATGACCGTCGGCTTCATCGTCTTCACCCTGGTGCTGGCCGGCTTCTTCGACGCGATGGCCACCATCATCGGGGTCGGCACGGAGGCCAAGCTCGCCGACGACAAGGGCCGCATGCCGGGCCTGTCCAAGGCGCTGTTCATCGACGGCGCGGGCGGTGCGATCGGCGGCGTCGCCGGCGGCTCCGGCCAGACGGTCTTCGTCGAGTCGGCGACCGGGGTCGGGGAGGGGGCCCGGACCGGGCTCGCCTCCGTCGTCACCGGACTCTTCTTCGCCGCCTGCCTCTTCTTCACCCCGCTCACGGCGATCGTGCCGGCCGAGGTGGCGTCCGCCGCCCTGGTCGTCATCGGCGCCATGATGATGCAGAACGCCCGGCACGTGGACTGGAGCGACCGCTCCGTCGCCATCCCGGTCTTCCTGACCGTGGTCCTGATGCCGTTCACGTACACCATCACCACCGGTGTCGCCGCGGGCGTCATCAGTTACGTCGCCATCAAGGCGGCCCAGGGCCGGGCCCGTGAGGTCGGTGCCTTCATGTGGGGGCTGACGGTGATCTTCGTCATCTACTTCGCCCTGAACCCGATCGAGAGCTGGCTCGGCGTCAGCTGACGCCGCCGCTCCACACATCCGCCAAGGAGACCGAGATGCTGGACATCGCCGAGGAGCTCGACCGGTGGGCCGGGCAGGGACGCGACTTCGCCGTCGCGACCGTCGTCGCCGTCGGCGGCAGCGCGCCCCGCCAGCCGGGTGCCGCACTGGCCGTCGACCGTGACGGCACGGCGATCGGCTCGGTCTCCGGCGGGTGTGTGGAGGGCGCGGTGTACGAGCTGTGCCGGCAGGCCCTCGACGACGGCAGATCCGTACGGGAGCGGTTCGGCTACAGCGACGAGACCGCCTTCGCGGTCGGCCTGACCTGCGGGGGCGTCATCGACATCCTGGTGACACCGGTCCGGGCGGACGACCCCGCCCGTCCGGTGTTCGCCGCCGCGCTCGCCGCCGCCTCGCGGGGACGGGCGGCGGCGCTGGCCCGGATCACGGAGGGACCCGCCGAACTCCTCGGCCGGCCCCTGCTGGTCCACCCCGACGGGAGCCATGAGGGCGGGCTCGGCGGACACCCGGCACTGGACCGCACCGCGGCCGCGGAGACCAGGGCCATGCTGGACGCCGGACGCACCGGAACGCTCACCATCGGCGCGGACGGCTCGCAGTGCGGACAGCCGCTCACGCTGCTCGTCGAATCCAGCGTCCCGCCGCCCCGGATGATCGTGTTCGGGGCCATCGACTTCGCCTCCGCGCTGGTACGGGCCGGGAAGTTCCTCGGCTACCACGTCACGGTGTGCGACGCGCGCCCCGTCTTCGCCACGAAGGCGCGATTCCCGGACGCCGACGAGCTGGTCGTCGACTGGCCGCACCGCTACCTGGCCGCCACCGGTGTGGACGCCCGTACCGTCCTGTGCGTCCTGACGCACGACGCGAAGTTCGACGTCCCGCTCCTGGAGGCGGCCCTGAAGCTGCCGGTCGCGTACGTCGGCGCGATGGGCTCGCGCCGCACCCATCTGGAGCGCAACGACCGGCTGCGCGAGGTGGGCGTCACCGAGCTGGAGCTCGCCCGGCTGCACTCGCCGATCGGCCTCGACCTCGGCGCCCGTACGCCCGAGGAGACCGCCCTGTCGATCGCCGCCGAGATAGTCGCCGACCGCCGCGGCGGCAGCGGCGTCCCGCTGACCGGAGCCCACACCCCGATCCACCGCAGCGGCACCCCGGCACCGGCCGGGCGCATCGCCTCCGTGGCCTGACGGCGGGTACCCCGTTCCGGTTCGGGAACAGGCGGTTCTCCGCCGCGGCGGTTTCCCGCCAGCGATGGTCGATGACGTACCGGTGCGCCAACCGGTAAATCATGTGCATGACTTCGACACCCTCCACCGCCGCCGGCCGGGCGAGACCCGCTCGTGCGCGGCGCAGAGCCCTCCTCATAGCGACCTCCGTCGCCCTGGTGAGCGGTGCGCTGCTGCCCGTCACGGGTTCCGCGTCCGCCACCGAGGGGACCGCGCCGTCCGCCGACCGCCCGGCCGCTCCTGTCCGTGAGTACGACATCACCCTGGTCACCGGCGATGTTGTCCACTACGCCGACGGCGCGGGCAAGCAGGACACCGTCACCGTGGACCGCCCGGACGGCGCGGTCGGCGGGGTCCACGTCCAGCAGGCCGGGGACGACCTCTACGTCCTGCCCGACGAGGCCGGCAGCCTGATCGCCGCCGGCAAGCTGGACCGCCGCCTCTTCAACATCTCCGCGCTCGCGAAGATGGGCTACGACGACAAGAGGTCCGGCGGCATCCCACTGATCGCCACCTACCCGGCGAGCAAGGCCCGTTCGCTGCCCGCCGCCCCGCGCGGCAGCAAGTCCGTCCGGACGCTGGAGTCCATCCACGGTGCCGCGCTGACGGCCGGCAAGGGCACCGCGCGCTCCTTCTGGGACGACATCGCGAAGACGTCCACGGCCCGATCGCTGGACAACGGCATCGCGAAGCTGTGGCTCGACGGCCGCGTCGAGGCGGCGCTCAAGGACTCCGTACCGCAGATCAACGCCCCGCAGGCCTGGGCCGAGGGATACGACGGCAAGGGATCCAAGGTCGCCGTCCTGGACACCGGCATCGACGCCGACCACCCGGACGTCAAGGACCGCATCCTGGAGACCAGGAGCTTCGTGCCGGGCGAGGAGGTCGACGACAGGAACGGCCACGGCACGCATGTCGCGTCCACCATCGCCGGCTCCGGCGCCGCCTCCGACGGCGTCAACAAGGGCGTCGCCCCGGCCGCGGACCTGATCATCGGGAAGGTCCTCAGCAACGAGGGTTCGGGAGCCGACTCCGGCATCATCGAGGCGATGGAGTGGGCGAAGGCGGAGGGCGCCGACGTGGTCTCCATGAGCCTCGGCTCCAGCATCCCGGACGACGGTTCCGACCCGATGTCCCAGGCCGTGAACGCGCTGTCCGCCGATGGCGGTCCGCTGTACGTGATCGCCGCGGGCAACGCGTACGGCGCCGGCACCATCGGCTCGCCCGGCTCGGCGGAGAAGGCGCTCACCATCGCCGCGGTCGACAAGCAGGACAACCGTGCCGACTTCTCCTCCATGGGTCCGCTGACCCGCTCCTACGGCCTCAAGCCGGACCTCTCCGCCCCGGGCGTCGACATCAACGCGGCCGCCTCGCAGTCCGTCCCGGGCATCGAGGGCATGTACCAGTCGATGTCCGGTACGTCGATGGCCACCCCGCACGTCGCGGGCGCCGCGGCGATCGTGAAGGAGCGTCACCCCGACTGGTCCGGTCAGCGCATCAAGGAAGCGCTCATGACCTCGTCCAAGGTGCTGCCCGCCTACACCCCGTACGAGCAGGGCACCGGCCGGCTCGATGTGAAGGCCGCGATCGACACGACGATCGAGGCCACCGGTTCCGTCGAGGTCGCGGCGTACGACTGGCCGCACAGCGCCTCCGACCCGGTCGCCGAGCGGACGATCACCTACCGCAACAGCGGCACCGAGGACGTCACCCTCGACCTGGCGACGGACAGCGACACCGACGCGTACACGCTGTCCGCGAAGCAGCTGACCGTCCCGGCCGGCTCGACCGCCGAGGCCGTCCTCTCGCTCGACCCGTCGAAGGTCGCGAACAACACCACGTTCTCCGGCCAGGTGATCGCGAAGGACGCCTCCGGCACGGTCGTCGCACACACCGGCTTCGCGCTCAACAAGGAGCAGGAGCTCTACGACCTCACGCTGGAGCTGCGTGACCGCTCGGGCAGGCCGATGGACGGCATCGTCGTCCTCGCCGCGCTCGGCGACCCGAACCTGACCCCCGTCCAGGTGTCCGGGACGACCACACTGCGGATGCCCCCGGGCAACTACACCGCATGGTCCGCCGCCGACATCAAGGGCGACACCGCCGACTCGAAGGCCCTGGCCTTCCTGGCGGCCCCCGAGGTCATCCTCGACAAGCCCACCACCGTCACCCTCGACGCCTCCGAGGCCAACAAGGTCGCCGTGAAGACGCCGAAGGAGACGGAGACCCGTCAGCTGCGCTACGACATGGCACGCACCGCACCGGACGGCACCGTCCAGCGCGACGCGTACCAGATCCCGCTGACCTACGACCAGTTGTGGGCGAGCCCGACCGAGAAGGTCACCCAGGGCAGCTTCTCCTTCCTCACCCGCTGGCGGCAGGGCGAGAAGCTGATCGACCTGACGGCCGACGGCCGTGACGTCCCGGTGGCCGTGCAGGGCGGTTCGCCCGTCGCCGAGGACAGCGGGCAGCGGTTCGGCAGCGTCTTCGCCGGCAACGGCGCCGCCGCCGACTACGATGGCCTCGACGCCCGCGGCAAGGCCGTCGTGATCCGCAGTAGCGACACGGTGGCCCCCGCCGACCGGGCCGCTGCCGCGATCGCCGCCGGTGCGAAGGCCCTGTTCGTCGTCAACAGCGGCGACGGCGTGCTGATGGAGTCCTACGCCGACTACGGCACCACGCTGCCCATCCCGGTCGCCTCCGTCCGGCGACTGGCCGGAGAGGGCCTCGTCGGGGCCGCCCAGCGGGGCAAACCGCTGACTGTCGACCAGCACAAGTACGCGAGCTACGTGTACGACCTGGTCGACCGCCACGACGGTACGATCCCGGACCGCTCACTCGCCTTCGCCCCGTCCACCCGTCAGCTGGCGAAGGTCGAGAACACCTTCTACGGCCACCGGACCGTCGTCGGCGGCGGTTACCGGTACGACATCCCGGACTACGGATTCGGCATCGGCTTCGCCGAGTACGAGAAGTACCCCGCCACCCGCACGGAATGGGTCAATCCGCTGCCGGGCGACTCGTTCTGGTACGAGGACCACGCGGTGTACAACGAGAGCGGTACGGACGTCTCGCTGGAGGAGCGCAGCGCCGACCTGGACTACACGGCGGGCCGCACCTACCCGGCCGACTGGTTCGCGCCGATCACCCGGCCGCGTCTGGGCACCGGCTACTGGGGCCCGTTCCGCACGCAGTACAACGACATGCAGTACAACATCACTCCGTGGACGGACGGGGGCGCCGGTCACTCGGGCTCCATGCCGGACAAGGAGTACGACACCACGACGGCCGCGCTGTACCAGGGCGATCAGCTGCTCGACCAGGGCGCGGGCCGTGCCGGATACGCCGGGAACCTCGCCGCGGCGGAACGGCCCTACCGGCTGGTGCTCGACGCCACGCGCGACGCGGACATCTGGAAGACCTCCGTCCGCACGCACTCGGAGTGGGCATTCGTCTCGGGCGCGCCCGACCCCGAGGGCCCGTACCAGGTCGACATCCCGATGCTCCAGCTGGACTACGACGTCGCGACCGACCTGGCCGGTGACGTGAGAGCCGGGAAGTGGACCGAGATCGGGCTGTCGTCCACCACGCAGGAGTGGCTGGAGGGCGCCGTGAAGGCGACGAAGGCCTCGCTGTCGGTCAGCTACGACGACGGGAAGTCCTGGAGCGCGGTGCAGCTGAAGAAGGACGCGGCCGGTTCCTGGACCGCCCGGTTCAAGACCCCGAAGAAGGGCGCCACCGCGGTTTCGCTCAAGGCGCACGCCGAGGCCGGCGACGGTCTGGCGGTGGACCAGGAGATCATCCGGGCCTTCGGCCTGAAGTGATCTGCTGAGTACTCCGCCCGAGGCGGCCGCGCACCCCGTTCACCGGGTGCGCGGCCGCCTTCGTGCTGCCCTCCGGATGACCAAAATTTGTCTGCTTTGCCCGTATATGGCAGGTGATAACGGTAGAAAGGGACTTTTTGCGGTGCGGTGCAAGTTGCCACGGCTCTGCCCGGAGGCTTATAAGAGGAGGGTGGTCAAGGCGATTCCGGGAATTCCGGGGACTGCCGCCACGGAGGTTTCCCATGTTTCTGACTCCGTCCGACACGGAGAAATTGCTACTGAGTGTTGCCGGAATGGTCGCCCGTGACCGGAGGGAGCGGGGCGTACGCCTCAACTATCCCGAGGCCGTCGCACTGCTCGCCTGCTGGGCGATGGAACGGGCCCGCGAAGGGGCTCGCGTCGCCGACCTCATGACCGCGGGGCGATCCGTCCTCACCCGCGCTGACGTGCTCGAAGGTGTTCCGGAGATGCTGCACGACGTCCAGGTCGAGGCGACCTTCCCCGACGGGCGCAAGCTCGTCACGATCACCTCGCCCATCCCGTGATCCCCGGTGAGATCCGGACCGGATCCGGCGTACTGCACATCAATTCCGACCGTCCGAAAATTCAGCTGACCGTGGTGAACGACGGCGACCGCCCCATTCAGGTCGGATCCCATTTCCATTTCTTCGACGTCAATCCCGCACTTTCCTTCGACCGTTTTCCGGCGAGGGGATTCCGGCTCGATATTCCCTCCGGTACGTCGCTGCGCTTCGAGCCCGGCGTCGGCGCGGAGATCACCCTCGTCGCGCTCGGCGGACGCGGGACGGTGCCCGGCATCGTCGTCGCCGCACCCCGGACGCGCGCAGCGGCAGAGGAGGCCGTGTGACATGGCACAACTGACCCGCGCCGCCTACGCGTCGCTCTACGGGCCCACCACCGGCGACCGCGTCCGGCTCGCCGACACCGACCTCTGGATCGAGGTCGAGGAGGACCGCTGCTTCGGCGGCGAGGAGGCCGTCTTCGGCGGTGGCAAGTCGATCCGCGAGTCCATGGCCCAGGCGACCGCGTCGCGCGCCGACGGCGCCCTCGACCTGGTCATCACCAATGCCGTGGTCCTCGACCACTGGGGCGTCGTCAAGGCCGACGTCGGCATCCGGGCCGGCCGGATCGTCGCCCTGGGCCGCTCCGGCAACCCCGACATCGCCGACGGGGTCCACCCGGACCTCGTGATCGGGCCCGGCACCGACGTCGTCTCCGGCGAGGGCCGCGTCCTCACCGCCGGGGCCGTCGACACCCACGTCCACTTCCTGATGCCGGAGACCCTCCACGAGGCCCTGGCCACCGGCACCACGACCGTCATCGGCGGCGGCACCGGAGCCACCGAAGGATCCAAGGCCACCACCGTCACCCCCGGCGCGTGGAACCTCGCGATGATGTTCCGGTCCCTGGAGAACGTCCCGCTCAACGTCATGCTGTTCGGCAAGGGCTCCACCGTCGGCGAGGAGGCCCTGCGCGAGGCGGCGCTCGGCGGCGCGGGCGGCTACAAGGTCCACGAGGACTGGGGCGCGACCCCCGCCGCCATCGACGCCGCCCTGAAGGCCGCCGACATCTATGGCCTCCAGGTCGCCCTGCACGGCGACAGCCTCAACGAGGCCGGCTATGTCGAGGGAACCCTCGACGCCATCGCGGGCCGCTCCATCCACGTCTTCCACGCCGAGGGCGCGGGCGGCGGCCACGCACCCGACATCATCACGGTGGCCTCCCACCCCAACATCCTCCCGGCGTCCACCAACCCGACGCTCCCGCACACCGTCAACACCGTCGACGAACACCTCGACATGCTGATGGTCTGCCACCACCTCAACCCGCGGGTCCCCGAGGACCTCGCCTTCGCCGAGTCCCGCATCCGCGCCACCACCATCGCGGCCGAGGACATCCTCCACGACATCGGCGCCCTCTCCATCACCTCGTCCGACGCCCAGGCCATGGGCCGCATCGGCGAAGTCATCAGCCGCACCTGGCAGGTCGCCCACGTCATGAAGCAGCGCTTCGGGGACCGCGGCAGCGCCCTGCCCGCCGACAACGAGCGCGCCCGCCGCTACGTCGCGAAGTACACGATCTGCCCAGCAGTCGCCCACGGCATCGACCACGTCATCGGCTCCGTCGAACCGGGCAAGCTCGCCGACCTGGTGCTCTGGGACCCCGCGTTCTTCGGCATCCGCCCCGCCGCCGTCATCAAGGGCGGCATGGTCGTGTACGCACCCCTCGGCGACGCCAACGCCGCGATCCCCACCACCCAGCCCGTGCTGCTGCGCCCCACGGCGGCCGCCGGGGCGGCCCCGCACCTCTCGGTCGCCTTCGTCTCCCCGGCCGCCCTGGACGACGGGCTCGCCGAACGGCTCGGTCTCGTACGCGAACTGGTCGCCGTGCGCCCCACCCGCCACCTCACCAAGGCCGATCTGCCGAACAACACCGCGCTCCCGGCCATCGAGGTCGATCCGGAGACCTTCGCCATCCGGATCGACGGGGAACTCGTCGAGCCGTCGCCCGCCACCGAACTGCCGCTGACCCAGCGGTACTCCATGTTCTGATGGCATCGCTCGCCTCTCTTCTGCTCGGCGACGGACGGCTCCCGGTCGGCGCGTACACCTACAGCGCGGGACTCGAACCCGCCGTCGCCGCCGGCCTCACCCGCGACCGGATCCCCGCACTGCTCAGGGCCCGGCTGCACACCACCGCCGTGACCGAGGCGGCCGCCGCAGTCCTCGCGCTGCGGGCCGCCGGACAGGACCCGGCCGACTACGGACCCGTACAGCACGCACTGACCGCCCGGACCCCGGCCGCGCCCCAGCGCGAGGCGTCGGCGGCGCTCGGCCGGGGCGTGCACCGGCTGGCCCGGCGCCTGGCACCGGACCACCCGGCGGTCACCGCACTGGCCGCCCTGCGGCCCCGGCCACTGCGGCCGGTCGCGCTCGGCGCACTCGGAGCCGTACTGAAGGTCTCCGAGGAGGAACTGGCGCACGCCGTCGTCTACGACGAGCTCCAGACCATCGCCTCGGCCGCGCTGAAACTCCTGCCGGGCGACCCGCTCGACTCGGTCGCCTGGATCCTCGCCGCCGAACCCGACGCGGCACGGGCGGTGACCGCCGCCCTCGCCGTACCGGGCCCGGACCGACTGCCCGCCCGGACGGCCCCGCTCACCGAACAGTGGGCGCTCGAACACGCACGACGCGAACGGAGACTCTTCCTTGCCTGACAACGACACCACCCCCGCCCCGCAGCCGAACCCCCACTTCCACGAGCCGCTCAACCAGCCCCGCGCACTGCGCCTGGGCGTCGCGGGCCCCGTCGGCACCGGGAAGAGCTCGATCCTGGCCACCCTGTGCCGCGAGCTCGCAGGTGAACTGTCCATGGCGGTCGTCACCAACGACATCTACACCGACGAGGACGCCCGCTTCCTGCGCTCGGCGGGCGTCCTGCCCACCGAACGGATCCGGGCGGTCGAGACCGGCGCCTGCCCGCACACCGCGATCCGCGACGACGTCAGCGCCAACCTGGACGCCGTCGAGGACCTGGAGGAGGCGTACGGGCCGCTGGACCTGGTCCTCATCGAGAGCGGTGGCGACAATCTCACCGCCACGTTCAGCCCGGCCCTCGCCGACGCGCAGCTGTTCTGCATCGACGTCGCGGGCGGCGGCGACGTGGCCCGCAAGGGCGGCCCCGGCATCACCGGCGCCGACCTCCTGATCATCAACAAGACCGACCTCGCGCCCTATGTGGAGGTGGACGTGGCCGCGATGGTGGCCGACGCCGAAGCGGCCCGCGGCGGACTTCCCGTCCTCGCCCTGTCCCGGAAGGACCCGGCCTCCGTCGCCGAACTCGCCGACTGGGTACGGGCCCTGCTCGCCCGCCACCGTGCGGGCAGCCATGTGCCCACGGACCCGGGCCCGATGGCGCCCCACAGCCACTCGTGAACGAACCGGTTGTCGTCGGTGTCGAGCGCGACGCCTCGGGCCGCCACCTGGCCCGCGAGCTGCGGCCAGGAGCCTTCCTCGCACCCCGCCCCCTGATGCCGGCCTCCGACCGGATACGGATCGCCCTGGTCGGCACGCGGGCGGGGCTCCTGGCGGGCGACGACCTCGGACTGCGGATCTCGGTCGGTCCGGGCGCGCGTCTGGAGCTCGTGGAACCGGCCGGGCTCGTCGCCTACGACCACCGGGGCGGCAGCTCCCGCTGGCAGGCCTTCGTGGACATTGCCGAGGGTGGCGAACTCCTGTGGCGCGGCCTGCCGTTCGTCGTCTCGGACGGGGCCGACGTCGTCCGTACGATGGATGCCCGGCTCGCCGCCGGGGCCCGGATGCTGTGGCGCGACACCCTGGTCCTCGGCCGCTCGGGCGAACGCGGCGGCAGCCTGCGGGCCACGACCCGGGTGACGTACGGCGGACGCGAGCTCCTCGTCGAGGACCTCGACCTGACCGATCCGGACCTGCGCGAACTGCCCGGCGTTCTCGGTCCTCACCGGGTCGTCGGAGCCGTCACCGCGCTCGGCGCGACCCCGGCGGGCCCGCCGCACCCCTACCGGACGGACCTGGCGGGCCCGGGTGCGCAGGTGCGGCTGCTGGACACGGTCGCCCCGGCGGTCGAGGCGGAGCTGAGCGCGGTCTGGGAGGCCTGGCTCCCTCATTGATATGCACCATACATATAGGATGTATGGTGCATAGAAATGGCGAGGCGCGGGGGTGCGACGCCGGACACATCGAGTCGGAGGAAAAGCGCAATGACACTGGAGAACAAGGTCGCCGTCGTCACCGGAGGAGCCTCGGGCATCGGCGAGGCCGTCACCCGGCTCTTCGTCGAGCGGGGCGCCCGGGTCGTGGTCGTCGACCTTCAGCAGGAGGCCGGGGACGCCGTCGTCGCCGATCTCGAAGACGCCGTGGCGTTCATCCGGGGCGACGTCTCCGACCGGGCGGTCGCCGACCTGGCGGTGGCCACGGCCGTCGAGCGCTTCGGCGGTCTGGACATCCTGGTGAACAACGCCAGCGCCTCGCGCGTACGGCCCTTCACCGAGCAGACCGAGGACGACTGGAAGCTCGCCCTGGGCACCGGGCTCTTCGCCACCCGCAACTTCATGCTCGCCGCGTACCCCGAGCTCCGCAGGAACCGGGGCGCGGTGATCAACTTCGGCTCGGGCGCGGGCATCGACGGTCAGCCGAACCAGGCCTCGTACGCCGCCGCGAAGGAGGCGATCCGCGGACTGAGCCGGGTCGTCGCCAACGAGTGGGCGGCCGACCAGATCCGCGTCAACGTCGTCGCGCCGATGGCGAAGACCGCGGGCGTCGCCGCCTGGGCCGATGCCAACCCCGAGCAGTACGCCCTCTCCGCGGCCAAGGTCCCGCTGGGCCGCTTCGGGGACCCGCGCACGGACGTCGCCCCCGTCATCGCGTTCCTCGCGAGCGACGACGCCCGTTACATCACCGGTCAGACCCTGATGGCCGACGGCGGCGCGATCAAGCTCCGCTGACCGCGTCCCGGGCCCCCGTTCCCGCCGCCCGGCGGCCGCGGGCCCCGGCGCCCACCACCGCCGCGCACGCCAGCGCCGGGGCCGCCGCCAGCGCGAAGCACAGGGCGAGCGGCAGCCGGTCCACGAGCAGGCCGACCACCGCCGTACCGCCCGACGAACCGGCGTTGAACGCGGTGTTCACCCAGGCGCCCGCCTGGGTGCGCCGGGCGGCGTCCACGGACTCGTCGGCGATCAGATAAGCGGTCGTGAGCGCCGGGGCGACGAACAGCCCGGCGACGGCGACGACGGCGACCAGCACATAGAGATGCGGCGAGACGCCGGCCACCATCAGCGCCGCACCCAGCGCGGCGGCCACCACCGGAAGCCGCACCCGGCTCGCCGACCTCCACCGCACCGCCCCGTAGGCCAGGCCGCCGACGGCGCTCCCGGCCGAGAGGGCCGCCAGCACCCACGACACCGCCGCCGGCCGCTGGAGCTGCTCGGTGAACGCCACCACCAGCAGATCGAGCGCCCCGAGGCAGAGACCCACGGCGGCCGTCACCACGACCGCGTGCCGCAGCGCGACGATGCCGTGCAACCGCGGCCCGGGCGCTGCCGGCTCGCCTGCCGGGGGCTCCACCATGCGCGCGCGGGACACCGCGGGCGACGACACCAGCGCCGCCGCCCCCACGAACACGAGCACCGCACCGGCCAGGACACCGGCCGCGGGTACGGTGACCGTCACCACGATCCCCACCAGCAACGGACCTGTGACATAAAGCAGTTCCTCGGCGACGCCGTCCAGGCTGTACGCGCGCTGCAACAGCTCGCGGTCGGGAACGAGGCTGCTCCACAACGTCCGCATGACCGGCCCGAGCGGCGGCGTGCAGGCCCCCGCCGCCACGGCCAGGGCGCCCAGGACGAGCGGCGGGGCCCCCGGCCGCCAGGCGACCAGGGCGATCACGGCGAGCAGGGCCGCGTACAGCCCGGCCATTGGCGGCAGGGCCCGGCGCGGCCCGTGCCGGTCGATCAGCGCGGCACGCGCGGGGGAGAGGACGACGCTCGCGGCCCCGAACACCGCCATCGCACCACCGGCCGCGGCGTACGAGCCGGTGGCGTCCTTGACCGAGAGCAGGAGGGAGAGCGGGACGATTCCGTACGAGAGCCGCCCCAGCAGCGCTGCCCCGAAGGTGCGTGCGGCGTGCGGGGTACGGAGCACGGTGGCGTACGAAGGCGCGCGCGAGGGCGCGGAGGATGTGGACACGATGACTTTCCTCGTGAGGGCAGCGCGAGGACGCGGCGCTGCGGGCATGCGGGGACACCGGAGTGCCGCACCCGGGAGGGGGTGCGGTCAGCGCGGGGTCCTACGCACGAGGAAGGAACATGCGGGCAAATTAGCAGAGCGCGCCCCGCGGCGTCAGGGCCCTCTACCCGGTGATGTCCGGATTGGCGGCCAGTACGGCCTCCGTGGCCGCGTCCAGCAGGGGCAGGAACCCGAGGACCGCCGAACGCCGGTCCAGCAGATCGGCGGTACAGGTGATCCCGGTGAGCTCGGCCACGGCCGCCTCGAAGGCCGGCAGCCGCGCCCGGTGCAGCGCGGGAGCGTCGACGGCCAGGACCGCGTGGCAGCGGGCGAGCGTCGCGACGATCCAGAACACCGCCTCGCGGTGCTCGCCGCGGTCGATCAGCTCAAGGCTGCCGTCGACGGCGATGGGCCGCGCCTGCCCGGTGAGGTCGCTGCTGAAGAAGAACGGGGTGCGCGCCACCGGGACCGTGGCGTCGAACGTCCGCGTCAGCTCGCCCACATGGTGCCGCACCACGCGCTCGGACACATCGGCGCAGCCGAGGAGTGCCAGCAACTTCCGGTAGAGATCCGGCTGTCCGTACGCGGTGAGGACGTCGCGGGCGGCGCGGTAGCGCAGCCGGACGGTGGGATTGCGCAGTGCGGCGACCAGCAGGACGTGGGTGGTGACCCCGGCGGGGAACATCCAGGCCGGTACCTGCTCGTGAAAGGGCGCGGACGCGTCGAACGCGGCAAGGCGGTCCACGACGCGGCGCCGGGCGTCCAGACACCGGCGGCGCACCTGGCTCCGCTGGGCGAACCGGGGCGCGACGGCCGCGTACAGGGCGCGCAGCCCGCCGGTGGGATCGTCGATGACCGTGTCCGTACGGAAGCTGCCCGCCAGGTGGTACGAGGACAGCACGGCCCCCGGATCGCGCAGCTCGGCCCACGGTACGTACGTGATCTCCAACAGTGCGCCGTCGTACCGGAGTTTGCCGGGCTTGGCGGGCGGCTCGTCCTCCTCCGTGACGACCACGACGTCGACGTCGGACGAGGGCGGCAGCTCGGCGTCGTCGGGCCGGCCGACGGTCGACCCGCTGAAGTACGCCCCGCGGTAGCCGGGGGCGGGACGGGCGTGGGCGGCCACCCAGCGGACTGCGGCGGCGCGTGCGGTCCCGACCCTCACGACGGGACTCCTCGGGACCGGTCCGGCCGGGCGAGCCCGAGATCGTAGGCGAGGATCGTGGCCTGGACCCGGTCGCGCAGTCCGAGCTTGCGGAGCACCGCGTTGACATGGGATTTCACGGTCCCGACGGTGATGCCGAGGTGCTCGGCGATCTCCGGGTTGGTGAGTCCGGCGGCGATCAGGCTCAGGACGCTCTGCTCGCGGGCGGTCAGGCTCTCCAGCTCGCGAGGGGTACGGGCGCCCGGAATGCCGGCGCCCGGTGCGGACGCGTAGTAGCCGATGAGCCGACGGGTGGCGGACGGGGCGAGGACGCTCTCGCCGGATGCCACCACCCGGATGCCGTCCAGCAGTTCGCCGGGACGCACGTCCTTGAGGAGGAAACCGGAAGCGCCGGCGCGCAGGGCGTCGAACACGTATGCGTCGAGGTCGAAGGTGGTCAGCACCAGCACGCGAGGGGCGCCGGGGCGGCCGGTGATGATGCGGGTGGCGGCGATGCCGTCGAGTACGGGCATCCGGACGTCCATGAGGACCACGTCGGGTGCCAGTTCCCCGGCGAGGCGTACCGCCTCGGCGCCGTCGGCGGCCTCGCCGACCACCGTCAAGTCCTGTGCGTCGTCGATCACGGCGGCGAATCCCGCCCGTACGATGCCCTGGTCGTCGACGACCAGCACGCTGAGGCTCATCGTTGTCCCTCCTCGTCGTCCTGCCGCTCGGCGGGTACCGCGGTCAGTGGCAGCCGGACGCGCACCGGGCCCGACGGGCCGCCGGTGAGAGTTCCGCCGATCACCGCGGCCCGCAGGGCCAACTCCCGGCACAGGGACGCGCGCACGGAATCCGGCACGCCGGTCGCCGTGAGTATCAGCGCGGCGTCGTCCGCGTCCAGTGCCAGCACCATGGGCTCCTCGCCGCCGGCCGTGATGATGGTCTCGCAGGCATGGTAGGCGGCCAGGTCCACCGCCGACGGCAGCTGTTCCGGCATTCCGTCGGCGGGCCGGATCTCGACCTCGCGGCCGATGGCCCGGACCTGATGGGCCAGCAGGTCGAGGGCCTGGAGGGTGGGCTGCGGACGGAGCTCGGGCGGCCCCTGGACCTCGCGGGCCGTGTCGAGCAGGCCGCGCATCGCGGCGAGGGCCTGACGGGCGTGGTCGGCGACCGCGTCGAGCCGGCCCGCCTCGGCCTGCGCGACAAGGTCGGCGGTGCGCGCCAGCACGGTGGTCTCCAGCCCCTCGGCGATCCGTCGGCGCTCCGCCCACGCGTCCCGTACCGCCTCCTCGGTCCAGGCCGCGAGGTGTTCCGCCTGCGAGCTGCGGGCGTCTCGGACGCGACGCCCCCGCACGGACCCGGCCCACCAGGCCGCGCCGGCCACCAGAGCCGCCTGGGCCGTCGCCCCTGCGGCGAGCGCCGGGACGGGGATGTCCGTGCCCCGGTGCAGGAACGCCGCGGTGGTGGCCACCGCGTGCCCCACCACGGCGGCCACCACCGGGAAGGCCGGCAGAGGGACACGCGGGCGGCCGTCGGTGCCGGGAGGGCCGGCGGCGGACGGGCGGGCCGCGGCCGAGGCGACGGCCGCGCAGGTGGCGGCCATGCTCAGCACCAGCGGCAGAAGCACCGGACCGGTGTACTCGCCCACGGCCATCGCCACCGGCCAGAGCACGGCCAGGCCGCTCACGATCCCGGGGGTGGCGACGGGAGCCCGGTGCCGCCACAGCAGCGCGAACGCCTGCGCCGCGGCCAGCAGGGCGAAGAGCACGCCCGCCGACACCCGCTCGCCGCCGGAGACGGAATCCGTCCGGACGACCAGCAGGGGCAGCAGCGGCTGCAGGACGAGGGCGGCAGCGGCCGTCAGTTGCGCGAGGCGGTAGGTCCACGGGACCGGCTGCTCCACCGGGGCCGCGGTCCTGCCGGGCAGGATCGCGTACACCTCCCAGCCGCCCTCCGCCGTCGGACCGCTGGTCAGCGTGCCGCCCGCCTCTCGTGCCCGGGACCGCAGAAAGCCCTGTCCGCGTCCCGAACCGAGGCCCGCGCCGTGGGCCGCCGCCCCCGCCGGTGGCGCCCCGCTCGTGATCACGACCTCCGTACGGGTGTCGCCGTACCGGCACGTCACAGTGGCCGGCGCACCGGGCGCGTGCCGCGCCACGTTGGTCAGCGCCTCGCGCACGATTCCGTACGCCGCGTCCGCGACGGCGCCGTCCGGCAGGGAATCGATCTCGCACTCCACCCGCCGGCCCAGCCGGGAGAAGCCGTCGACCAGGCCCAGCAGTCGCTCCCGCGGCGACGGGAGCTGTTCCCGCGAGGGTGCCGGAGCCCGCACCGCACCGAGGGCGCGGGTCACCTCGCGACCGGTCTCGGCGGCGAACCTCAGCGCTTCGCCGGCCAGTTCGGGACGGCGCTCGCGCAGCCCGAGGGCGGCCCCGGCAGTGACGACCACAGCGGTCAGGTGGTGGGCGCTGACATCATGCAACTCCCTTTCCATCCGCTGCCTTTCGGCGCCAGGGAGCCGATGGCGCTCAG
Source organism: Streptomyces poriferorum (assembly GCF_019399235.1). GTDB lineage: Bacteria > Actinomycetota > Actinomycetes > Streptomycetales > Streptomycetaceae > Streptomyces > Streptomyces poriferorum. The sequence goes on from NZ_JAELVH010000006.1 coordinate 43,857, forward strand.
TCTCGGCCCGCAGGAGAAGTTGTCCGGCGGTCCATCGCGCCTGCCGGGCCCGGCGTACGAGAATTCCGGCTGCGCACGTGGCTGCGTACAGCACGGCCGTCAGAGCGAGGTCGAGTCCGTCGCGGTCGCTGAGGCCTTGCAGGCTGAGGTTGTGCAGCGACTGCCAGGCGGCGAGCGCCAGTACGCACAACACGGCGGTGAAGGTGTCGTGTTCGCAGGCCACCGTGAACAGGGCCAGCGCGACACCGGCCGTACCCAGGACAGCCACCGCGCCCGGCGGCAGCGGACCTGCCCCCAGGGCGCAGGCGGCGGCGACCAGGACAAGGGTGGTCACCGGCCTCGCGTGCCGGACAAGGAGCGCGGCCGTCACCAGTCCGGCGACGAGGGCGGCCACCAGAAGCGCGGACCCGTCCGGGACCGTCCCACGGATCAGGCCGGCCCCCGGCCACAGGGCGGCCTGGGCGCAGAGCACCACGAGCGGGAGCAGTCGACGGTCGGTTCGGTTCATCAGGGACCAAGGCTATGGCCGCAGGTGAGCGGCCGTCCTCCGACCCGGGGCGGACGCCGTTCTCTTACCTGGGGTGCAGGCTCTGCACCCGCGGGAGGACCCCGCGGTCGTCCCCCGGCCCGAGGACGGGGGGCACGGCCGGCCCTAGGCTCGATCACATCGGGAAAGCGGCCGGTCACCGGCTGTTCCGCATCCCGCCCATCAACTCTCCCGTCGATTCAAGGAGTCACCCATGTCCAAGCGCGTCCTCGTCCCGTCCGTCATCGGCGTCGTCGCTCTCGGTGCCGTCGCCGCCGGGGGATACGCCATTGCCTCGGCCGCCTCCGGGCCGGACGTGGAGAACGGTTCGGCACGCTACGTCGCGCCGACCCCGCGCGGTGCGGGGGCACTCACGTACACCGCGGACGTGAGCGACGACTCGGGTGTGCGCAGCCTCAAGGTGCTCGCCTGGCCGACGAGCTCGAAGCTCGACCCGACCGAGGCGGAGATGCGGTCCGTGGACGCGGCCACCTGCCGCGGCACCTCGGACACCACCTCGCGCTGCACCTACACGCTGAAGGTGACACAGCGGGACGCGGCCGGTCTGGCGGAAGGCGCCTGGGACGTGTCGGTGCTGGCGACCGCGAAGGACGGAGACACGAAGTTCCTGCCCCGGGCGGCCACGTTCACCGTCACGCGCTGAACAGGCCGGAGGCGGCCTGTCGGAGGCGGGCCCTCACACGCGCGACCGGCCGCGCCGAACCGTCAGGGGGTGCCGGACGCGAGCCCGGTGCCTCCCGCCCCGATGTGTCCGTCGTGGACATCCGGATGCCGCTCCCCGGTTCCCGCGCCCGCGACCGGCAGCCCGGTATGGTCGGGAATCGTCCCCGCAGATCAGCCCCGAGGCTTCCGGTGAGGTTCGCGATGCGAAAGATCATCTATTCCATGTCGGTCTCCCTCGACGGCTTCTTCGAGGGACCGGACCAGGACATCAGCTGGCACCTCGTCGACGAGGAACTGCACCGCTACTTCAACGAGCGGATCGCCGGGATGGGCGGGTTCCTTCACGGGCGGGTCGTCCATGAGCTGATGGCGGATTTCTGGCCCACCGCGGACCAGGACCCGGCGAACGCCGGGCCGATGGCCGATTTCGCCGTCATCTGGCGGAACATGCCGAAGTACGTCTACTCCCGGACGCTGGAGCGGGCGGACTGGAACACCACGATCGTCCGCGAGGTCGTGCCCGAAGAGGTCAGGGCTCTGAAGGAGCAGCCCGGCGGTGACCTGGGGCTCGGTGGCGCCGACCTCGCCGCGTCCTTCGCGGCGCTCGATCTGATCGACGAGTACTGGGTCTACGTCCACCCGGTCCTGATCGGCCGGGGGAGGTCCATGTTCCCGTCGACGGACACCAGGACCGCACTCCGGCTCGCGGGCACGCGGACCTTCGGCAGCGGGGTCGTGGAACTGCGGTACGAGCGGGCCTGAACGGAGGCGTGGGACTGCTGCCGCGCGCGGAACCACGATCGGTCGGGCGGCTGCCCCGCTCCGGAACTCGTCGCCCCGGGGCGCGAGACGGCCGTACAGCGCGGGCACTGCGGCTGACGCGCTCGTGTCCGCTCATTCCGGAGCGGACACAGGAGGTGCTGTCCGAACCCGGCACCGAACCCGGCACCGAACCCCGGCACCGGGCCCCGGCCGCGCGGGCCGGAGGCTCGGTGAAGGGCGGCCGGGATCCTCTTCTCACACCCCCAGCAGCCCCGAAGTGTCGAGCACCTGACGGATCGCCCGGCCGGAAGCCAGCTCCTCCATCGCGTGGTTGACCTCGTCCAGCACGAGGGTGCCGGTGTGCATCTCCTCCACCGGCATCAGCCCCGCCCGCCACAGGTCCAGGAACCGGGGGATGTCGCGGCGCGGGACCGCGTCACCCATGTAGGAGCCCAGCAGCGACTTGCCCTCGCCCGCGAAGGCCAGGGCCGGGACCTCCAGCACCCGGTCGGGGGCGGGCAGGCCCACCGAGACGACCTTGCCGCCGCGGGCCACCGCGGCCAGGCACTCGGCCATGACCTTCGGGCTGCCCACGGCCTCCACCGCCACCTCCGCCCCGCCGGACGTCAGTTCGCGGATCGCGCCGAGCGCCTCGTCGGGGGCGTATGTGTGCGTCGCGCCCAGGCGCAGGGCCAGTGCGCGCTTCTCCGGGACCGGGTCGACGGCGACGATCGGGTACGCGCCGGCCGCCCGTGCCCCGAGCACCGCTGACAGGCCCACGCCGCCCAGCCCGTAGACCACGGCCGACTGGCCGGGGCGCAGGGCGGCCGTGTTGATCACCGCGCCGGCGCCCGTCAGGACCGCGCAGCCGAACATCGAGGCCACGGTGAACGGGATGTCGCGGGGGATCGGCACCACGGACTCCTGGGCCACCACCGCGTACGAGGAGAACGCCGAGACGCCCAGCTGGTGGTGGACCGTGGCGCCGGAGGCGTCCGTCAGCAGGGAGGGGCCGTGCAGCAGGGCGCCGGAACCGTTCGCCGCGGCGGCCTGCGCGCACAGGGCGGGGCGGCCCGCCGCACAGTCGGCGCAGAAGCCGCAGCTCGGCACGAAGACCAGGGCGACGTGGTCACCGGGGACGATCCGGTGGACGCCGGGCCCGGTCTCCTCCACCACCCCGACCGCCTCGTGGCCCAGGGCCATGGGGAGCGGCCGGACCCGGTCGCCGTTGACGACCGAGAGGTCCGAGTGGCACAGGGAAGCGGCGGCGACGCGGACCAGGACCTCGCCCTCGCGCGGGGCGCCGAGGTTCAGCTCCTCCACCTCGACCGGACGGGTTCGGGCGTAGGGCCGTGCCGTTGATATACCGCGCAGGACCACGGACCGGGTCTTCACGCGGTCACCTCGTCCCGGGGCGAGCAGCGCAGGACGTCGCGGCTCTCCAGGAGCGGGACGACCTGGCCGAGCACGATCTCCTGGAAGTGCGGGGTCGCGCAGTGCGCGGTGAAGTCGGCCTCGGCCGCGTACTCCTCGTAGAGCACGATCGCCCGCGGGTCCTCGGTGCCCTGGTGGACCCGGTAGGCGAGGTTGCCGGGCTCCTCGCGGGAGGCGGCGGCCATGGTGTCGAGCAGCGGGAGGACGGTGTCCTGCTCGCCGGGCCTGGTGCGGTAGCGGGCTACGACTACGTATGTCACGTCGGTACTACTCCTGGGGTGGGACCGGCCTCTTGAGTGCGGCCGGCGGGACCGGTGGCAGCTGGTCGCGGCGCAGATGCCAGAGGCGGGGGTCGGACGTGGCGGCCGCGGCCGACCCGAGGGCCAGCGCGAGCGCCACGTCCGCGGGGCACTCCACGAAGCCCGCGGCCACCGACGGGGACATGGCGCGCTGGGCCTGCGCACTCATCCGGGCGATGATCGGGGCGGGCATGATCTCGACCAGGTCCGGCGCCCCGCGCGAGATCGCGTCCGTGGAGCGGCGCAGATTGGACCGGTCGGTGACGAACACCTTCATCATCGTCAGCAGGCCGAGCGGCCGGCCCTTCTCTATGAGCGAGAGCCGGGTGCTGACCACGCCGTGGGCGCCCATGTTCTTGATGAACTCCAGCGCGCCCCGGTCCTGAGCCAGACCGGGGCTGCTGTCCACGTTCACGAACACGAGCTTCCCCGCCCGGCCCAGCGCCGGCACGACCTGGGGCAGCTGCCCCACCGCGAACGACGCGAGGATGCATACCTTGGCCGGTGCGGTCAGGAACTGCCGCAGCGGCTGGGTGCCGACGACCGACGCGATCACGGGCACCTCGGCGAACGCCGAGGTGAGCCGCGGATCGAGCGGTGCGCCGGACCGGGACGGGGAAGGGGTCATGGCACAACCTGCCTGGAAGAGTGCTGGGTCAGTTCAGCGGAGACGTACCGAATCGGCTGGGAAGGCCCAGTTTGCCAGGGTTGAGGATGCCGGCCGGGTCCAGGGCCGCCTTCACCGCGACGAACGTCGCGAAGCCCGCGCCCAGGGATTCCTGCAGGTAGGGGCCGCGCAGCAGTCCGCAGCCGTGGTGGTGGCTGAGCGCCGCGGCGTGCTTGATGAGGACGGCGTTGGCCGCGTCCCACACCGAGCGGTACCAGTCGCGCCGCGCCTCGGGCGCCACCTCGCCGCGCAGCGAGAAGTAGACGCAGGCGCCGTCGGTGTACGCGTGCGACTGGTGGGCGGACGCCGCCAGGGTGCCGGGCACCGACTGGATCGCGGCGACCACCTCGTCGTAGATGACCGGGAGGCCGGCCCAGGAGGCCGCCATCTCCAGGGTGTCGGCGACGAAGCCCGGACCCGGCGTGAAGCCGTCCGCTGACTTGCCGACGATCATCCGCTCGTCCAGCCAGCGCTCGAAGACCGCCTCGGAGTCCAGCTCGGGGCCGTACGCGGAGCAGACCTCGGCCGCCACCTTGATCGTGGCGTCCACGATCGCCGGGTCGCCCTCGTCGGCGATCAGCAGGAGGTTGGTCTCCGGGTGGCCGAAGTGGGTGCCCGACTCCAGGGCGTCGTACAGCCGCAGGACGGCCGGGGTCGCGCCGCGCTGCATGATCTTGCGGCAGGCGTCCAGGCCCTCGGCGAAGGTCTCGAAGCCGAAGGCGACGGCGTTCGCGTACTCGGGCAGCGGGTGGACGCGCAGCCGCGCGCCGACGATGACGCCGAGGGTGCCCTCGGAGCCGATGAACAGCTGGCGCAGGTCCGGTCCGACCGCCGCACGGGCGTAGTCGCCGTACGTGGCGCGGGTGCCGTCCGCGTGGATGACGTCCACGCCCACGACCATGTCCTCGATCTTGCCGTAGCGCGTGGAGAGCTGGCCGGCGCCGCGGCAGGCGATCCAGCCGCCGACCGTGGAGACGGCGAACGCGGAGGGCCAGTGGCCCGTCGTGACGCCGTACTCCTCCTGGAGCTGCTTCTCGAAGAGGTCGCCGAACATGCCGGCCTGGACGTCCACCACGTTCGACTCGGCGTCGAATCCGGTGATCCCGTTCAGCCCGCACACGTCCAGGACGACACCGCCGAAGACGGGCAGCGCCGCCCCCGTGACGTTGGAGCGGCCCGCGGACGGGGTGACCGGGATGCCCGCCGCGTGGCAGATCCGCAGCACGGCGGCGACCTGGTCCGCGTCGGCCGCCTCGACGATCACGGCGTCCGGAGTCGCGGGACGGCCCTCGGTCTCGCCGATCATCGAACCGGCCCACCAGTCACGGGTCCGGGTGACGACCTCGTCGCGCTCCACGTGCACGGCGTGCGCGGCCTCGCGCAGCGCCTCGACCACGGCCTCGGGGACCTCGACCGGGTTGTTCTGGAGCGCGGCCTCGCCGTCGCCGATGGGGGTGTTCTGCGCCCACTTGGCGAAACTGGGAGCGCCGACCGTGTAGTTGCCCCGGTTGAACGGGTGGGTGATGGTCTGACGGCTGATCATGCTGCTGCCCCTTCGAGGAGTACGGACTTTTCGTGACGGACGGCTGCGAGGTAGTCGGAGACGGAACGCTCCACCTCGGCCTCCGTGAGGTTCAGTTCGCGGCCGAGGATCGCGCCGACCGCGCCCGCCGCGTCGGCGGAGGCGTCGCGGGCGAAGAGCCGGGCGCGCATGCGGCGGGAGAGGACGTCGTCGACCGAGCGGGCGAGCTCCGCGCGGGCCGCGTAGACGACCTCGGCCTTCGTGTAGGCAAGTCCCGCGACGATGGGCTCGGCCAGCGTCGGGTCCTCCTGGATCAGGTCGCCGACGAAGCGCGCCTCGGTGCCGAAGCGCTCGCCCAGGTGCGCGGCGATGCCACCGGAGGCGGCCACGGCCTCGGCGTCGTAGCCGGCGCCGCCGAGCAGCGGAAGGTCCGTGGTGCGGCTCCTGCCCTTGCGGCCGAGGACGGTCATCACCTTGTCGATGACGAGCTCGCCCATGTGCCGGCTGGTGGTGAGCTTGCCGCCGGTCACCGTGACCATGCCGGTGCGGCCGATGCTGATGTGGTGGTCGCGCCGCATGTCGAGCGTCGCGCCCTCCTTGCCGCCGACCAGCGGACGCAGCCCGCCGATGGAGCCGACCACGTCGTCCGGGGTGAGCTTGCCCTCGAAGGCGGTGTTGGCGCCCTCCAGCAGGAAGTCCATCTCCTGACGCGTGCAGTGCACGTCGTCGGGGGAGCCCTGGTAGTCCTCGTCCGTGGTGCCCAGCACGACGCTGTTGCCCCAGCGGGTGCACGTCGCACGGCGGGCGCGGCCGGGGATCGGCACGGTGACCGTGCAGTTGATCCGTACCTTGTCCCACGGCACCACGATGTGCACGCCCTTGGCCGGGCGGACCTGCGGCCGGTGGCCGTCGACGGCCTTCGCGTCCAGCTCGTCGGTCCACACCCCGGTGGCGTTGACGACGGCCCGCGCCCGGATGTCGACGCTGTCACCGTCCACGTCGACCCGCGCCCCGGCCACCTTGCCGGACTGCATCAGCAGGCCCTCGGCCTTCGCCCCGTTGAGGACCGTCGCACCGAGCGCCGCGGCGGTGCGCACGATGGTCAGGACGAGACGGGCGTCGTCGGTACGGGCGTCGAAGTACATCAGCCCGCCCTGGAGGTTCTCCGCGCGCAGCGTCGGCGCCTGCGCGAGGACCTCCGGGACGGTCAGCCGCTGGTGGAGCTTGCCGATCCGCCAGCCGCCGACCAGGTCGTACGTCCACAGCAGCCCCTCGAAGCCCTTGGCGAGGCGGGCGTCGAAGATGCCTTCCTTCTCCAGGATCGGGAAGAGGAACGGCAGCCGGTGCACCAGGTGCGGGGCGTTCTTGCGGAAGCGGTGCCGCTCCAGGAGCGAGTGCCGTACGAGGTTGACGTTGCCCTGCTCGATGTAGCGCAGCCCCCCGTGCACCATCTTCGAGGACTTCGACGACGTGCCCGAGGCGAAGTCGTCCTTCTCGATCAGTGCCGCGCGCAGCCCGCGCGAGGCGGCGTCCAGTACGGCGTACGCCCCGGTGATGCCGCCGCCGATGACGAGTACGTCGTACGTGTCGTCGGCCAGTTGCCGCTTGGCCGCCGCGCGGTCGAGCAGCAGGGGCGTGCGGCGGGTCGCCGCGGCGCTGCGCCGCGGTTTCCGGGCGGGCATGGTGATCACAACATCAACTCCTGGTGGTTCGGTGCGGCGGCCGCGTGGTCGGGTGTCCGGCCGCCGCCTGCTGACGGTGAGGGGCCGTCAGTGGGGGGTGAGAGCGGGGTCCTTGAGGTGGCCGATCAGTACGTCGCGCCAGGCGGCCCGCTGCTCGGCGCGTTCGTCCGCGCCGGTGGAGGGTTCGAAGACCTGGCCGCGCGGCTGCGCCTCGACGATCTCCTCCAGCGAGCCCCACAGGCCCTGGGCGACCCCGGCCAGATAGGCGGTGCCGCGCAGGCTGGCGGTCGCCGAGTCGGCGACGCGTTCCAGCGGCAGCCCGGTCAGGTCGGCCTGGATCCGCATGAGGGGGTCGCTGCCCGCGACCCCGCCGCCCACCCGGAGCCGGGTGAACGGGGCGCCCATCGTGGCGGCGACCCCGTCGACGAGGTCGCACACCGAGTGCGCGATGCCGTCGAGCACGGCCCGGGCCAGATCGGCGCGGGTGGTGGCGAGGGTGAGGCCGGTGAGGGCGGCGGTGGCCTCCGGGTGCCAGACCGGTGTGCGGATCCCGGCGAGCGCCGGGACGAAGCGCGGGGTGCGGCCCGGCCGGGTGGGGACCCGGCCGGCCTCCTCACCGAGCTCCTTCGGCGAGGCGAACAGGCCCAGGTCGTCGCAGAGCCAGCGCAGCGCCGAACCCGCCGTGGAGGTGTAGGCCTCCAGGCTGTAGTGGCTGGTGCCGCCCTGCCGGTAGCCGGGCTGGGCGAGCACCCCGGAGATGTCCGGCCGGGGCAGGGCGGGCGTGGTGCCGGTCGCCGCGTCGACGAACGCGCCGGTCCCGTACATGCACATGCCCTGCCCGGCGGCCAGGCCGCCGAGCGCGATCAGTGCGGCGTGCTGGTCGCCCATGGAGGCGGCCAGCGGGACGGCGATGCCGAGGGCGGCCGGGTCGGTGATGCCGAATCCGGCGTCGTCCGAGCGGAGTTCCGGAAGCAGGTCGAGGGGGAAGCCGAGATGGCCGATCCACTCCTCGTCCCAGGCGTGCCGCTCCAGCAGGTAGCCCCCGCTGGACGCGGCGTTGGTCGGGGTGGTGGCGTGCACGGCGCCACCGGTCAGCCGCCAGATCAGCCAGGTGTCGACGGTGCCGAAGAGCAGCCGGCCCTCGCGGTGCGCGGCGGCCACCGCCGGGTGCGCGGCGATCTGCCGGGCGGCCCAGAGGAACGGTGCACGGGCGCCGACCGGCCGGCCCTGACGGGCGGTGAGAACGGCGTCCCACTTCGCCTCGTGCGCGGTGAGCTCGGCGGCGTACCGCCGGTCCTGCCACACCACGGCGGGCAGCAGCGGCTGCCCGGTGACCCGGTCCCAGAGCATCGCGGTGGCCCGCTGGGTGGAGAGGGCGACGGCGGTGAGCTCGATCCCCTCCGCCCGGGCGGCGCCGACGGCCCGGCGCGCCACGTCGAGGGTGGCCGTCCAGATCTCCATCGGATCCTGCTCGACCGAGAGGTCGTCCGGATGGCTGACCGCGATCGACCGGTAGAACACCTCGTGCGCGGCGCCGGAGTCGAGGACGACTCCGGCCCTGGTGCCGGTGGTGCCCTCGTCGATGGCCAGCACACCGCGCCGGGGGGAGGCGCCGGGGAGCGTCTGCGTCATTGCAGCCCTTTCATTGCGAGCATCGCGAGCTGTACGGAGGGGGAGAGGGACCATCGTGGGGTGCGGCAGGAGCGGCGGACGGTCAGCGCGCGGTGACGGACTCCGCGTGTTCCGGCGCATCCGTCGCCCGCTGCGCCGCGGCCTCGTCGGGCGAGGCGGCCTTCATCGGGTCCCACTTGATGGCCAGGCAGGTGATCATGCCGAGCAGCGGGACGACGGAGAGCACCAGGAAGGTGTCGGCGAGGCCGAGCGACTCCTTGATCTGCGGGAAGAGGTACAGCCCCGCGACACTGCCGAAGCTGCCGACCATCCCGGTGACACCGGTGCCGAGCGCGCGCACATCACTGCTGTACGAGAGCGCAGCGATGGACTTGCCGTTGGCGCCGGGACCGGCGGAGTGGCAGAGGATGAACAGCACCGGCAGCAGGAACGCCACGGCCGTCGGGACCTTCTCGAAGGTCAGCCCCATCGCGATCAGCGCGACGAACACCCCGGCGAAGCCGGCGGCGGAGCTGAGCCGCAGCCCGAGCCTGCGGCCGAAGTACGCGGACAGCAGCCCGCCCGCGATGCCGAAGGCGTTGAAAACCATCGAGCCGATCGTGGCCTTCTCGAAGCTCTCGCCGAAGATCGTCAGGCTGATCAGCGGGAGGTACCAGCCGACCGCGAAGTACTGCATCGACTGCCCGAGCGAGATGACCGAGGAGAGGATCGTGCGTGGCAGGTACTCGCCCTTGAAGAGCACCCCGGCCTGGCGGAAGCCGATGGCGGGCGCGGCGGTCGCGGCGCGCGTCGCCGCGTCCGGCTTCCCGGCCACGGCCTTGATCCCGTAGATCCGGTCCAGGTTGAGGACGGACTCGTCCAGGCGGCCCTTGCTCGCCAGCCAGGTGGGGCTCTCCCTGAGCATCAGCCACTGGCCCACGAGCAGCGCCACGGCGACGACGGCGGCCGAACCGACCGACCAGCGCCAGATGTCCGAGCCGACGTCCAGGTTGAAGAAGACCAGGGCGAGCGCGAGGTTGCTGGTGGTGGCGACGTACCAGACGGCCTGCCACAGGTTCAGCCGTCCGCCGAGCTTGGCGGGGGTGTACTCGGCGAGCAGCGCCATGGCGACGGCGAAGTCGATGCCGTACGCGACACCCACCAGGACCCGGCCGAGCCAGACGACCGTGAAGTCACCGGCGAACGCGGCGAGCAGGGCACCCGCGATGGCGAAGACCTTGGCGATGAGCAGCGGGGGGACCCGGCCGATGCGGGTGGCGAGCCAGCCGCCGACCGGGTTGAAGATGATCGCCAGGGCCGGAGCGGTGGCCGTGAGGATCGAGACCTGCGTGCTGGTCAGCTCCATCTGGGACGTCATCGGTCCCAGACCGGCGCTCAGCGCCGCGTTCGAGTAGGCGTCGAGGAACAGCCCGCCGAACACGAGGAACCAGATGACTTGCGCCCGGCCGGTGATCTTTCCCAGCCCATCGATGAGCGCAACGACGTCGGCGACGCCTTTGACGCTCGGACGTTGTGCCATGAATCCGCCTTCGAGGAAGACCCATCGGCGGCACGGGGAGCACAAAAAAACAGGCATGACGAAACCACCGACAGGTGGTCTATGTCTGTGCCTGTCAAAACACTGCGGAAAGCGCCGCAGCACGTGAAGTGCGACTACACGAGGAGGTTAGGAACGTGTCAGGAGAAACGTCAAGGGTTTCCGGCAGGTTACCCAAACGTGACGAAGAGCCCCCGGGGCTCGGCCGCGGCCCCGGGGGCCGGCCGTCAGCTGCCCGCCTGGAGCGCTCCCCAGGTACCCGGCCCCACGATCCCGTCGGCCTTCAGGCCCCGGCTCGTCTGGTAGCTCCGCACCGCGGTGGCCGTCCCCGGACCGAAGCTGCCGTCGACGCCGACCGTCGAGCCGAGCGCCGCGGTCAGCGCGCGCTGGAGCCGCTTCACCGTGTCGCCCGAGGCGCCTTCCGCGATCTCGGGCGTGGTACCCGCGGACAGCAGCGCGGTCCAGGTCTTCGCCCCCACCACCCCGTCCGAGTCCAGGCCGCGCGCGGTCTGGAACTTCTTCACCGCACCCTCCGTGGCCGGGCCGAAGCTGCCGTCCACCTCGCCCACCGGGTACTTCTGCGCGTTCAGCAGTGTCTGAACGGCTCGCACCTGGGCGCCCGTCGAACCGCTGCGCTGCGTCGCGTACGCCGTGAAGCTCAGCCCGTCCGCGCCGGTGCCGCCGTCGTTGCTCCCGCCGACCAGCTCCATGTAGCGGTTCCAGTCCCAGTACGGACCGGGGTCGGTGTGGTCGTTGCCCGGCACGTCGACGTGCCCCATGATGTGCGCGCGGTCCTTCGGGATGTCGTACCGGTCGCACAGGTACGCGGTCAGGGCGGCCGAGGACCGGTACATCGAGTCCGTGAACCAGGACGGGTCGTCGACGAAGCCCTCGTGCTCGATGCCGAGCGACGAGGCGTTGGCGCTCCGCGCGTGGTACGCGGTGTCGCTGTCGCGCACCATCTGGGTGATCTGGCCGTCCGACGAGCGGACCACGTAGTGGGAACTCACCTCGGACACCGGGTCCTGGAACCAGCTGATCGTGCCCGCGTACGAGCCCTGCGTGACATGGATGACCACTTTGTCGATCGTCGCCGAGCGTCCCGTGGCGAAGTTGTTCGGGTCGGCCGCGGCCCAGAGGGCGGACGGGTAGTCGGCGCTCCGGACGCTCGCGTCCGTGGCGGTGAGGCCGTCCTTGTGCGGGGAGACCGGGCGGCCCGTCACCGAGACGTGCTCGCCGTCCGGGGTGACGGCGTCGAGCCCGTCGGCCAGGAACGTGTAGACCGTGTCGGCGTAGAGGGCGGCGGCCTGCCCGTCGGCGCCGCTGTACCGGGCGACGGCCGGGTACCAGGCGCCGAGGTCGTCGCGGTCCCCGGCGTCGAGCCCGAGCTTGTCCGCGTACCCGCGCAGGACGGCCGCGCCGCCCAGGATGTTGGCCGGGGTGTCGCCGCGGAGCTCGGCCAGGGGCTTCCCGGTGAGGCCGGCGGCCTGCTCCAGGGTCCGGTGGGTGGGGTTGCTGACCAGGTGCATGACGCCGAAGCCGTTCGCCTGGCTGGGGCGACCGGAGTGGCCGTCGAGCCGGGTCTCGCCGTAACCGACGGCGGCGAGCAGATCGCGGGGTACGTCGTACGTCTCGGCGGCCTGCTCGAACGCCCGGTTCATGGGGCGCCCGGTGTCCGTCGAGGCGAGGGCCGGGGTGCCGGTCGCGGCCAGGACGGTGGCGGTGAGGGCCGCGAGCACGGTGGCGCGGGCCCGGGTGTGGGCGGCGGCGCGTGTGGGCATACCTGCTCCTGCTCTGTGGGGGAGAAGAACGGCGCCGGGCCCGGGTGGGGTGGAGCGGGGGCCGCGAGGCCCGTTCAGGTTATCCGTCTGTCCAGGGCATGACAATCATGGCGCGGCGTGTCGAACTCCCTTTCACCCCAATGGAGTTGAGCGTCCCGCGCGCACGGGGAGAGTGCCGTCCGGACCCCGCCGCCGGGGCGTGGTCCGGACGGCTGGTCCTACCAGCGGTCGCGGTGGATGACGTCGGCCACCGGGCGGCGCCGGATCGGCCCGAAGTTGCCCTTGGGCCATCCGACGGGAATGGCCGCGAAGGTCTGCATGTCCTCGGGAATGCCGAGCGCCTCCTTCCACTCCTGCTCCAGCATCAGGTGCCAGATGGTGACGTTCGCCGCGAGCCCGAGCGCCCGGGCGGCGAGCAGGACGTTCTGGACCCCCGGGTACACGCAGGAGCCCTCGGCGAGTGCCTGGAAGCGGGTCTGCGTGCTCATCATGTGCTCGACCCCCGCCGGGCCGAGCGCCTGCGCGTAGGCGGCCAGGCCCTCCTCGTCCATCCGGGGCTCCGGGAACCGGTAGCAGGGCACGATCAGTGCCGGTGTGTCGGCGAAGTGGTCGCGCTGGTACTCGATCGCGGCGACCATCCGGCCGTACGCCGCGTCGTCCATGCCCTTGGGCGCGTACTTCCCGGTCGTCGCCAGATACGCGTCCACGCACCGCTTCCACAGCGGGGCCAGACGTGCCATCACCTCGCGGTCGGTCACGACCACGTACTCGTAACACTGCATGTTCCCGCCGCTGGGGCCCCAGACGGCGGCCTGTATGAGCTGCTCCAGCGTCTCGTCCGGGACGGGTTCCGGCTTGAGCCGGCGCATCGCGCGCATCGTGGACATGGTGGAGAACAGGGCCTCGGCCTCGGCCGTTCCGGCTGCCTGAGTCGTTTCGATCGTCATGATCGCGGAGTTTACGGGCGAAGCCCGGCCATGAGGAGGCCCGTTGGCCGGCCCGCGGGGGGTGCGTGCGGCGCCGGCCCCGTACGCGCCTCCGCTCCTCGTCGCGCCCCGGCCAATTCGCACACCTGGACAGCCCCCCACCGCACGGGGGAACGCGGACCGGACCCGTCGCCGGCAGGGCGTATAAAAGGTTCCTCCGGACCAGCCGGCGTCCCCCGATGGCACGCACACCCCACGCGGCAAGGCGTCACCGCGTACGACAGCGGAGGAGTGCCCCCATGAGTACGGCAGACGAGATCAGCACCTTGCTGGTGGCGAACTTCGGAACCGACCCGGTGGCGATCCGGCCCGAGGCGTCGCTCCGTCAGCTCAGGCTGGATTCCCTGGCCCTGGAGGAACTGCGGCTCCTCATCGAGGACCGGATGGGCATCGACCTCGACGACGTCCAGCTGACCTCGCGCGACACCGTCGGCCAACTCGTCGACGCCGTGCACGGCAAGGCCGCGGCATGACCGCCCGCTACCGGCCCGAGCCGTTCGCCGCCGCCGTCACCGGCATCGGCCTGGTCACCGCGGCCGGCGTCGGCACCGCCGCGGCCTGGCGCGGTGTGTCCGGGGCCGCCGACGCGCCCTCGGTTCTGCACCGGCCCGAACTCCACGACCTGCCCTGCGACTTCATGTACACCATCACGGGTCTCGACACGAAGGCCCTGCTCGGCGTCGCCGTCCAGCGGCTCATGGACCGCTTCTCGCAGCTCGCCGTGATCGCCGCCCGCGAGGCCGTCGCCGACGCCGGACTCGACCCATCGGCCTGGGACAGCGGCCGCGTCGCCGTCGTCATCGGCTCAGCCCATGGCGGACTGCCCTTCTACGACGAGCAGCACACCGCCCTCACCGAGCGCGGCGCCCGCCGGGTCTCGCCGAAACTGGCCCCGCTCACCGTCGTCAACGGCGCCGCCAGCAGCGTCGCCACCGACCTCGGCGCCCACGGCCCGAGCCAGGCCGTCTCCACCGCCTGCTCCTCCGGCACCGTCGCCATCGGCACCGCCCACCAGATGCTGCGCACCGGCGCCTGCGACATCGTCGTCGCGGGCGGCGCCGAATCCGTCTGCTCCCGGCTGCTGATCGCCAGCGCCTGCCGGCTGAAGGCCGTCTCCACCCGGCGCGACGACCCCGAGGCCGCCTGCCGGCCCTTCGACACCCACCGCGACGGCTTCGTCGTCGGCGAGGGCGCAGGCCTCCTCGTCCTGGAACGCCCCGAACACGCCGCCGCCCGCGGCGCCGCCGTCCGCGCCCACATCGCAGGCTACGGAGCCTCCAGCGACGCGTACTCCGCCGTCGCCCCGGACCCCGACGGGCGCGGCATCGAACGGGCCCTGCGCACCGCACTCGCCGACGCCGGACTGACCGGCGCCGACATCGGCCACGTCAACGCCCACGGCACCTCGACCGTGGCGAACGACCTGATCGAGGCCACGATGCTGCACCGGGTCCTCGGCGAGCACCCCCTCGTCACGTCGACCAAGGCGATGACCGGCCACACCCTCGGCGCCGCCGGCGGCATCGAGACCGCGCTGACCGTGCTGGCCCTCCAGCACCAGCTCGTGCCGCCCACGGTCAACCTCGACGCCCCCGACCCGGAGATCCCCATCGAGGTGGTGAGCAAGGAGGCCAGGGCGGGCGCTTTCGACGCCGCGGTCAAGACCTCGCTCGGCTTCGGCGGGCACAACGCCGCACTCGTCCTCACCCGGGCCTGACCGCCCCGCGGGCGACCTCGGGCCACGCGTCCGGACCGGGCAGGGCCCGCGGGGCCGCCCGCCGCACCTCGCGGCGTTGTCACCGGGCGCCGAGGCTCCGCCACGACTCCCTCCGCCGCCATGCGCCGCACGGCACCGGAACCCGCTCCCCGATCCGGCCTGATCCGAACGAAAGGCCCGAAGGACCGATGACCACGCCCGACGAGATCATCCGGAACCTGTCGGTGCACGGGCTGCGCTACAGCTACCGCGTCCTGGCGCAGCCCTCGCCCCGCACCGATCCGGTCGTCGTCCTCGGCGGGGCGCTCCAGGGGATGTACGGCTGGCCGCAGATGGACGAGCACCTCGGCCCGCACGCCCCGGTCGTCACCGCCGATCTGCCCGGCATGGGCGGCGCCGACCCGCTGCCGCCCGGCGCCGGCGACGACGTCCTGTACGACGCCGTCGCGGGCATCATCGACGACCTGGGCGCGGCCCGGGTCAACCTCTTCGGGTTCTCCTACGGCACGGCGATCGCGTTCGGCTACGCCCGGCGGAACCCCGGGCGGATCGCCCGGCTCGTCCTCGGCGGCGTACCGGCGCACATCAGCGAGGCCCAGCGGACCCAGTGGGGCGGCGCCGTCGAGCGGCTGGGGATCGGCGACGTGGAGGGGCTCGCCACCATCACCGCCGAGGCGCTGATGTGCCTGGACCCGCGGCGCCGGGTGCACCGCAGGGAGCTCGCGCGGCGCTACGTCCGGCGGTCGTTCGTGCACGCGCTCACCCATTCCCCGCACGCCGCCCAGTCGTTGCGCCGGGCGCTGGGTCACCGTCCGGACTTCTCCGGCGGGTTGAGCGGGGTGCCCGCGCTCGTCTTCGCGGGTGAGCACGACACCGTGACCTCCCCCGAACGGCAGCGCGCCTTCGCGGAGACGATCGAGGGCAGTCGCTTCCTGACGATCGGCGACTCGGACCACTGGGTCGTGCTGGAGAGGCCCGACGACGTGGCGGACCTCATCGCGCGCTTCTTCACCGACCGCCCCCTGGAGGCAGCGCCCGCACTTCGGCCGCTCGCCTCGCTGCCGCGCCCGCGGACGGGCGCGGCAGGTCCGGTCATGCCGAGGCCGGGCAGCTGAGGCGCCTTCGCGAAGGAGCGCGCCGCCCGGCCGGCGGGATCAGCGGCGGCCGTCGACCTTGATCCGTACGATCTGCGGGTCGTGGTCGCTGGCCTGGTCGGCGAACTCCGCGTTGATGTGCACCACGTCGTAGTCGAACCGCCGGATGCCGGGGCTCGTCAGGATGTGGTCCAGCGTCTGCGAGTTGCCCTCGTACACATAGCTGTACTGCTCGTTCGCCGGCAGCGTGGTGATCAGCGGCTTGAGGGCCTTGCCCGCGGTCAGCGCGGACATCGTGGGTGAGAACGCGAAGTCGTTGAGGTCGCCGAGCGTCACGACCCGCGCCGACTTGTCCGCCGCCAGCAGGGACTTCACGAAGGTGTTGACCTCCGCGGCCTGCTGGACCCGCTTGGTCTCGGAGCTGCGCGACGGCTCCTGGTAGCGGCCGTGCAGCGGCTGGTCGCCGCCCTTGGAGGTGAAGTGGTTGCCGATGACGAACACCGGCTTCCCGTGGAAGCGGAACTCGCCGACCAGGGGCTTGCGGCTGTCGTCCCACGCCGCGCTCGCCGGGGCGATGCGGCCGGGCGACACCGACAGGGTCACGCCCTTGCGCGTCGGTACCGCCGCCACGGCGGTCGTCGCGTCGCCGCCCGCGCGGTCCACGAAGGAGACCCGGTGCGGGTTGAAGAGGAAGACGTTGCGGATGTTGCCGCCGGGCTCGCCGCCGTCCTGGCCGTCCTGCGGGGCGACATAGCGCCAGGCGTACCGGGGTCCGCCCGCGGCGACGATCGCGTCGGTGAACCGCTTCAGCGTCGCCTCGGAGCCGACCGTGCCGTCGCTGACCGCGCCGTTGTCGTCCTGGATCTCCTCCAGCGAGACGATGTCGGGGGAGGAGAGGTTCACCGCGATGCCCTCGGCGAGCGTGTCGAACTTGGCCTGCTCGTCCAGCGCGTCCAGGTTCTCCACGTTGTACGTGGCGACGGCGAGTTCGCCGCCCTTCTGCCTCCGCGTGATCTCGCGCCGCAGACCGTTGTCCTTCAGCGTGCCGAGCTCGGTCGCCTGGAGGTTGTAGCCGCCGAACGAGGCGTAGTCGATCACACCGGTGGTGGTGCCCGACAGCACGTCGCCGACGTTGCCGACGGGGAAGGGACGCGTGGTGTCGAGCGACATCACCTTGATCCGGCCGGTGTTCTGGTCGGTGTACGAGGAGTACAGGGTGCCGCCGCGCCGGGTCGGGTTCTGCTTCGGCTCGACGGTCACCCAGATCTCGTCGTACGCGGTCGTGGCACCCGTGACCCGGGTGTCGGCGATCTGCACGCGGGTGCCTTCGAGGGACTCGTAGAGGTCGAGGGCGTACACCGACGGCTCCAGGGGCAGCGCGTCGATCGAGGCACCGCCCGCCGAGGGGACGTATGCGGCGGGCACCGCGGCGGCGTCGAGCACCACCGGCGCCGGAAGCGCGTTGCCGGAGGAGAGGACCGTGGTCCTGGGGGCGGTGATCTCGGTGATGGACTGCGTGGTGGCCGACGGGTAGTACTCGTCGACCGTGCCGCTGACCAGTACGGAGTCGCCCACCGCGACCGCCGGGGCGGTGGAGCCCGTGTACACGAAGACGCCCTCGCCGGTGCGCGGGTCCGCGTCCGGGGCGGTGTCCTGGATCCAGAAGCCCTTCGAACCCGTGGTGCGCACCGCCGTGACGATGCCGGGTACCCCGGTCACCGCCTTCCCGTCCAGCGGGGAGACCCGGGTGGTGCCCTGGATGTCGTGGACGCGCACGGTGCCGGGCTCGGTCGGGTTGCCCGGGTCGCCCGGGTCCGTGCCGCCGCCGGACGTCTCGCCGGCCGCGTTGACCGGGGTGGGGGGTGCGGCGGACAGGTCCGTGGCGTTGTCGTCGGTGTCGGCGAGGGAGGCCGCGCGCGCCACGGAGGCGGTGGCGGAGGCGCCGGTGGCCGGGCCGCTGCCTTCCCGGACGACCGCGGAGCCGTAGCCCACCAGGTCGACGATGCGGGTGTCGGCGGCGCAGTCGGCCGCGGTCTTGCAGGTCAGCGGCGTGGTGCCGGAGACCAGCGCGATGCTTCCGCTCGCGGCGGACATGGCGACCGTACCGGTGGCGTCCGGCGCGGGCAGGGCGACGGTGCCACCGGTGCCCGCGGCCTGGGCGACCAGGTAGCGGCCGCCGGGCGCGACGGAACCCGTCAGCGCGGAGACCTGCCACAGCGAGCCCGCGGACGGAGCCCCGGGAAGGTACTGGACGCTGAACCCGGACAGGTCGTACGCGGCGGAGCCGGAGTTGGCCAGCTCGACGAAGTCGCGGGTCAGCGTCGCACCCGAGTTCCCGCCACCGCCGTACACCTCGGAGATCACGGCGGTCGAGGACGGTGCCGCGAAGGCGGCGGGCAGCGCGGTCGCCGAGAGGGTCACGGCGACCGCGCCGCCCAGCAGGACGGAACGGGATCTGGATATGCGCACGGAAACTGCCCCTCAGAGTGTGGTGAGGGAGCACAAGCTATGCGCGTAGAACCGGCGATGACAAGGCATCAGAGGTTAATTCCAGAAATAGTTCCGCGGCCCCGCCGGGTGTGCGCCGCCGGGCCCTTCCGGTGCCGCCGCCCTGCCCGCTTCCGGACCCGCTGTTCACACGCCTGCCGTACTCCCGTCATGACCCGTAACTCCGGGGCAACGCCCGCCCTGAGCACAGGTGTCCAGGATGCGGCGAGGGTTTGACCGGGTTGAGCCGGTCCGGCTACGTTGCGCGGCATGCAGCGATCCGCACACCTGACGACGCGAGGTCATATCGACCTGAAGCGTGTGTGCTCCGCCGTGTGTCACCGCGCCTGAGAGCACCACGCCCGCGCCGAGGGGCCCACGCCCGCCCCGGTCCCTCGCACGGTCCCTCTCCACGGAAGAGGCAGCACCCTCCGGCCCCGCGCCGCGGACGGTCTGCCCGAGCTCCGTACCGGAGCGTGCACCGCGTCACCCGCTGCCATCGAGGACCTGGAAGACACTGTGAAGAGTCTGTCTGCGCCCGTCCGCCGTCGTCACGAGGACCGCCCCACCCCGCTGCGACGCTCCGACATACCCTCCGCCGGACCTGCCCGCCGCGTCCCGGGTACCGGATCCGTGCTCGGGGCGATCCTCGACCACGGGCCGGTCGCCCGCTCCACCGTCGCCCGCCTCACCGGCCTCTCGCCCGCCTCCGTGAGCGGGCACGTCGGCCAGCTGCTCGCCCGCGGACTGGTCCGGGAGAGTGCGGAGACCGCAGGACCCAAGGGGCTCGGCAGGCCGCACATCCCCGTCGAGATCGACACCGGCCGCTTCCTGGTGGCCGGCGCACACATCGCCGTCGCCCACTCCACCGTCTCCCTGATGGACCTGCGGGGCCGGATCGTCGCCGAGGAACGGCAGCCGCACCGCACCACCGAACCCCGCCGCATACTCAACGGACTCGCAGCCCGGCTGCCCCGGTTGGTGGCCGCGCACGCCGGCGGACGCACCGTGCTCGCCCTGGGTCTGGCCACCGGGCACCGGGTCGACCCCGTGACCGGCGTGATCGTGGAACACCCCCAGCTCGGCTGGCGCGATGTGCCCGCCCGCGACATCCTCGCCGCCGCTACCGGGCTGCCGGTCCACGTGGACAGCCACTCCCGGGCGCTGGCCCGGGCGGAGCAGCTGTTCGGCGAGGAGTCGACCCGCAGCAGCACCGTCCTGCTCTTCGTCGGCGCCGTCGTGGACGCGGCCTTCGCCACCGAGGGGGCCATGCACCGGGGCCCGCGCTCGGGGGCCGGCAGCGTGGCGCACCTGCCGCTCGGCGCCGGCGGGACGGGCGGCGCGGAACCCTGCTCCTGCGGGCGGTCCGGGTGCCTCCAGTCGGAGGTGTCGGAGCGGGCCATGGTGCGGCGTGCTGCGGCGCAGGGGCTGTTCGTCGGCTCGTTCCCGGAACTGCTGGACCAGGCGCTGGCCGGTGACGCGCGGGCGGTGGCGTTGTTCCGCCGGAGGGCGCGGCTGGTCGGCCGGGCGGCGGCCCTGCTGCTGGACATGTTCGACCCGGAGGTGCTCGTCGTGGTCGAGCCCGGGGCGGGCCGTATTCCGGAGTGTCTGGCGGATCTGCGGGCGGAGGTGGCGGAGCGCTCGTGGGTCTGTGAGGACCCCGAGCGGGCCGTGGTGCCGACGAGCTTCACCGGCTCCGTGCTGGCCACAGCCGGTGGCGCGGTGGCGCTCGGTGCGCTGTACGTGGACCCGCTCGGCCCCTGGCCGGCGCTGCCCGCAGTCTCCTGACGTCCTCTCAACCCCGGCGTCCCGTATCCGACTTAATTCAGGCAGTTGCATTGTTGACCGGGCCTGAATCGGAACGGGATGATGGATTCATGACCAGCCGACAGCGGAATTCAGGAGACGTGTCCTCGACGACGCGCGCCTTCCGCTCCGTCGTGCCGTCCCGCGTGTGCACATGGTGTCGGTGTTGTCGCCCCTGTCCGGGTCCCCGATAACCGTCCGCTGAATTCGGGTGAGAGTTCCGCGCCGTCGCGCGCCTCGCCCCGCGCAGGTGCGTACCCTGCCGCATTCCCCTGCCACTTTTCCCGCTTTCCATCATGGGAGAGACGTTGACCATCACCGCGCACTCATATCTGGCGTCCGCCGCGAAGGGCATCGCCCCGGACCGGTTCAAGCAGGCGTTCCGCCGCTATCCCGCCGGAGTCGTCGTCGTCACGGCCGACGCGGGCCACGGCCCGATCGGCTTCACCGCGACCTCGCTCAGCTCCCTCTCGCTCGACCCGCCGCTCGTCTCCTTCGGCATCGGGACCGGCACCTCGTCCTGGCCGCACATCGAACGGGCCGGCACCGCCGTCGTGAACTTCCTCGGCGCCGAACAGCAGTCCCTGGCCACCACCTTCGCCACCAGCGGCATCGACCGGTTCGCCGCCCCCACCCGCTGGCGCCGGCTGCCGGAGGGGGAGCCGGTGCTCGACGGGGTGGCCGGCTGGCTGCGGCTGGAGACCGAGCAGATCGTCCCGGCCGGCGACCACCGCATCGTCATCGCCCGGGTGGTGGACGCCCGGCTCGACGAGGGACGCAGCCCGCTGCTCTTCCACGACGGCGCCTACCACTCCCTCTGACAGCCCGCCCATTCCGAAACTACGGATCAGGAATTCACCATGGAACGCCACGACACATACGGGACCGTCGGCCGCAGGTCATTTCTCGCCCTGGCCGGCGGAGCGGTCATCGGAACTCTCGCCGCCTGCTCACCCCAGGTAAAAACGGCGGCAAGCGCAGAGCCCGCAGGGAAACTCCCCTCGGGGGCGCCGCCGCCGGGGACGAAACTCTCCATAGCCGTCCGTTCCACACAACTCCAGCTGGGTCCCGCCGGATTGCAGAAGGACCTTCCCTTCACCGTTTCGCAGTGGCCCAACCTGGCCGCGGGCCCCGATATCATTCAGGGATTCCGGGCCCATTCCATCGATCTCGCGGTCAACGCCGGGATTCCGCCGATCCAGGCCCACGCCATCGGCGTCGAGGCGAAGATCGTCGCCGTGCAGGTGCGGAACCATCCCTCGTACGTCTTCGCGACCGCGCCCGGCTCGGACATCAGGTCCGTGGCCGACTTCCGCGGCAAGAAGATCGGCTTCTCCCAGGGGCAGGCACAGGGCGTCGTCGTCCTGCGTGCGCTGAAGCAGGCGGGCATCGCCAACGAAGACGTCGAACTGGTCGCCCTGCCCAGCACCCAGTTCCTCACCGCCCTGCAGTCCAAGCAGGTCGACGTGGCTCCGCTGGGCGAACCGACCTTCACCAAGTACCTCACCCAGTACGAGAAGGACGGGGCACGGGGGGTGAAGACGGCCGTCGTGGACCTGCTCTCGGTCCTCTGGGCGCCCAACGAGGTGCTGAACGACCGGGCCAAGGTGGCCGCCGTCCGCAGCTTCATCCCGCTGTGGGCCCGCGGCCAGACCTGGGCCTGGGAGAACACCGAGAAGTGGATCGACACGTACTACGTCAAGGACCAGGGAGTCTCCCGGGAGGACGGCAGGCGCATCGTCGCCTCGCTCCACAAACCGCAGTTCCCGGTCAGCTGGGACAAGGCGATCGCGTGGGAGCAGGAGACCGCTGACCTGCTGGCCGACGGCGGCTTCGTACCGAAGCAGGACGCCGCCGAGCTGTTCGACCGCCGCTTCGAGGGGATCGCGGCCAAGGCCGTGGCCGCCCAGTACCGGGAGACGTCATGACCGAACTGCTGACGAACACCGCCACCGCAGCCCGCGTGAGTACGGCGGACGGGCCACTGAGGAAGGCCGGGGCGGACCCGGCCGGCGGGCGGGCACCCGGGGCGCCGGGGCCGAGCCATTCCCTTCGGGCGGCTGATCGGCCCGGTGCTGGTCATCGCCCTGTGGTGGTTCGCCTCGGCCATCGGCTACCTCGACCCGCGGATCCTGTCCGGTCCCGGCACGGTCCTCTCCACCGCGTCCGACCTCATCTCCAGCGGCCGGCTCCAGGACAACGTCCTCATCTCGCTCCAGCGTGCCGGACTGGGCCTGTTCTTCGGGGTGACCGCCGGAGTCCTCCTGGCAGTCGCCGCCGGACTCAGCCGCACCGGTGAGTACCTGCTGGACGGGCCGCTCCAGATCAAGCGCGCCATCCCCTCCCTCGCCATGCTCCCGCTGCTGATCCTC
The DNA here is from genome assembly GCF_019399235.1 of Streptomyces poriferorum. GTDB lineage: Bacteria > Actinomycetota > Actinomycetes > Streptomycetales > Streptomycetaceae > Streptomyces > Streptomyces poriferorum. The sequence continues at coordinate 66,845 of NZ_JAELVH010000006.1, forward strand.
TGGCTCGGGATCGGCGAACAGATGAAGGTGACCGTCATCGCGCTCGGCGTCGCGGTGAACATGTACATCAACACGTACGCCTCACTGACCGGAATCGACAGCAGGTACGTCGAGCTCGCCGAGGGGCTCGACCTGAGCCGCGCACAGTTCATCCGCAAGGTCGTCGTGCCCGGTTCACTGCCCGGCTTCTTCGTCGGACTGCGCCTCGGAGTCACCGCTTCCTGGCTCGGACTGATCGTCGTCGAGCAGATCAACGCCACCAGCGGCATCGGTTACATGATGTTCCAGGCCCAGCAGTACGCCCAGTCCGACGTGATCATCGTGGGCCTGGTGGCCTACGGGATCTTCGGCTTCGCATCGGACGCGGCGGTACGCGCCGTCGAGAGGAAGGTCCTGTCATGGCGACGCACTCTGGCGGGCTGAACCCCGCCCACGGGACCGGTACGACGGCGGTCGAGGAACGTCCCGCCATCCGCACCAGGAGGCTGGTCCGCCGGTTCGGCGACCGCGACGTCCTCAAGGAGCTCGATCTCACCGTCGCGCCGGGCGAGTTCACCGCACTGCTCGGCCGCAGCGGCTCCGGCAAGTCCACCCTGCTGCGGGCCGTCGCCCGCCTCGACCACACCGTCGAGGGCTCCGGCGAACTCACCGTCCCCGACCGGGTCTCGCTCTCGTTCCAGGACTCCCGGCTGCTGCCCTGGCTCCGGGTGATCGACAACGTCACCCTCGGGCTGCGCGGACCCAAGGCGCGCGAACGTGGCCTCACCGCCCTGGCCGAGGTCGGCCTGGAGGGCCGTGACCGGTCCTGGCCGCACGAGCTGTCCGGCGGAGAGCAACAGCGCGCCGCACTGGCCCGCGCCCTGGTCCGCGAACCCGAACTCCTCCTGGCCGACGAGCCGTTCGGCGCGCTGGACGCGCTGACCCGGATCAAGATGCACGGACTGCTGCGCGAACTCTACGAACGCCACCGCCCCGCGGTGCTGCTGGTCACGCACGACGTCGACGAGGCCGTCGAACTCGCCGACCGGGTGCTGGTCCTGGAGGACGGCCGGATCTCCATCGACCTCACGGTCGACCTGCCCACCCCGCGCTCCCGCCGCGACCCCCGGTTCCAGGAGTACCGCGACACGCTGCTCACCGCCCTCGGTGTCGCGCAGCCCCAGACCCTTTCCGAAGAGAAGGAATCCCATGTCCCGCACGCCTGACCGCAAGCAGTTGCACCTCAACGCGTTCCTCATGTCCACCGGTCATCACGAGGCGTCCTGGCGGCTTCCCGAGAGCCCGGCCGAGGCCAACTCGGACATCGAGCACTACAAGAACCTCGCCCGGATCGCCGAACGCGGCAGGCTGGACTCGCTGTTCCTCGCCGACAGCCCCGTCCTGATGGGCGATCCCGGCCGGCGGCCCGCCGCCAAGCTGGAGCCCACCGTCCTGCTCACCGCGCTGGCCGGCGCCACCCGCCACATCGGGCTCATCGCCACCGCTTCGACGAGCTACAACGAGCCGTACAACCTGGCCCGCCGGTTCGCCTCGCTGGACCATGTCTCCGGCGGCCGGGCCGGCTGGAACATCGTCACCACCGCGGGCGCCGACGCGGCCCGCAACTTCGGTCTGGACGACACCCCGCTGCACCACGACCGCTACCGGCGGGCCGGCGAGTTCGTCGAGGTCTCCACCAAGCTCTGGGACAGCTGGGCCGACGACGCCGTGATCGCCGACAAGGAGCGAGGCGTCCACGCCCTGGCCGAACGGGTACGGAAGATCGAGCACAGCGGGGAGTTCTTCCGCGTCGACGGCCCGCTCAACGTACAACGGCCGCCTCAGGGGTATCCGTTGCTCGTACAGGCCGGGTCCAGCGAGGACGGCAAGGACTTCGCGGCCCGGTACGCGGAGGCGGTGTTCACCGCCCAGCAGACCCTGGAGGAAGGCATCGCCTTCTACAAGGACGTCAAGCAGCGCGCCGAGGCCATCGGCCGCAACCCCGACGGCATCAAGATCCTGCCCGGCATCGTGCCCGTCATCGGCGACACCGAGGCAGAGGCACTGGCGCTCGACGCCGAGCTGGAGAACCTCATCGTCCCCGAGTACGCCAAGCGGCAGCTCGCCCGGACGCTGAGGATCGCCCCGGACGACCTGGACCTGGACGCGGAACTCCCCGAGGACATCCCCACCGAGGACGAGATCGAGGGCGCCAAGAGCCGCTACACCCTCATCGTGGAACTGGCCAGGCGAGACAAATTGACTGTGCGTCAGTTGATTGGCAGGCTCGGTGGCGGCCGCGGTCACCGCACCTTCGCCGGCACCGCCGAGCAGGTCGCCGACACCATCGAGCAGTGGTACGACAGCGGGGCCGCCGACGGCTTCAACATCATGCCCGCCGTCCTCCCCTCCGGCCTGGAGGTCTTCGTCGACCGGGTCGTCCCGATCCTCCAGGAACGCGGCCTCTTCCGTACCGAGTACACCGCGAGCACCCTGCGCGGACACTACGGACTGCCGCGGCCCGCCAACCGGCTCTTCGAGACCGTCGACCGCAGCGAGGGCCACTTCGGCATCGGTCTGGCGGAAGCCCGGTGACGGACTGTCCGGACCCGGAAACCGGTACGCCCCGGCAGCCGCCGCCCGGCTGGGCGCGGCGGCTGCTGGGCTACTGCCTGCGGCACCGCACGGACCTGCTCCTCGCCTTCGGTGCCGCAGTGGTCGCCGCCGTCGCCACCGCCACCCTGCCGCTCGTGCTGCGGCACGTGGTGGACGGGGTGGCGGCCGGCACCACCGCCTCGCTCGCCCCCTGGACGATCCTGCTCGCCGCGCTCGGAGCCGTCCGCTTCGGTGCGAGCTTCACCCGCCGCTACCGCTCGGGCCGGCTCTCCCTCGGGGTGCAGTACGACCTGCGCAACGACGCGTTCGCCGCGCTGCTCCGGCTCGGCGGCGCCCAGCAGGACGATCTGCGCACCGGTCAGGTGGTCAGCCGGTCCATCTCCGACATCACCCTCATCCAGACCCTGCTGCAGTTCCTGCCCAACCTCACCGGCAACGCGCTGATGTTCCTGTTCTCGCTGGTCTTCATGACGGTCCTGTCCCCGCTGCTGACCGTCGTCGCCGTGGTCGTCGGCCCGCTGCTCTGGCTCATCGCCCTGCGCAGCCGCCGCGACCTCTTCCCCGCCAACTGGCACGCCCAGCAGGAGGCCGCGGAAGTCGCCTCCACCGTCGAGGCGACCGTGACCGGCGTCCGCGTGGTCAAGGGCTTCGGCCAGGAGCAGCGGGAGCTGGCCGGACTCGAACAGCGCGCCCGCCACCTCTTCGCCTCCCGGCTGCGCGTCGTCCGCTTCACCAGCCGCTACAACCCGGCGCTCCAGGCGGTCCCCGCACTCGGCCAGGTCGCCGTCCTCGCCCTCGGCGGCTGGATGGCCCTGCACGGCCGGATCTCGCTCGGCACCTTCCTCGCGTTCACCACCTACCTGGGCTCCTTCGTCACCCCCGTCCGCCAGGTGGCGACCCTGCTCACCGTCTGGCAGCAGGCGAGGGCCGGTACGGAACGGGTGCTGGAGGTGGTCGACGAGGCACCGCTCATCACCGACGCCCCCCACGCCCGGCAATTGCCGGACGAACCCCCGGCCATCGGCTGGCACGACGTCACCTTCGGGTACGGCGACGGCGCTCCGCTCCTGGACGGCTTCACCCTGGACATCCGCCCCGGCGAGACCCTCGCTCTGATCGGCCCGGCCGGCTCCGGCAAGTCCACTGCGGCAGCCCTGCTGCCGCGCTTCTACGACGTACCGTCCGGGTCGGTACGGGTGGGCGGCCACGAGGTCCGCGATCTCGAACTCACCTCTCTCCGCTCCCGGATCGGCTACGTCTTCGAGGAGAGCCTGCTGCTCTCCGACACCGTGCGCGCCAACATCGCCTACGGGGTGCCGGACGCCACCGACGCACAGATTCGCGCGGCGGCCCGGATCGCGTGCGCCGACGAGTTCATCGAACGGCTTCCCCGCGGGTACGACACCGTCGTCGGCGAACAGGGACTCACCCTCTCCGGCGGCCAGCGCCAGCGCATGGCCCTGGCCCGCGCCCTGATCGGCGACCCGGCCGTCCTCGTCCTGGACGACGCGACCTCGGCCATCGACGCCCGGGTGGAGGCGGAGATCCACCACCGGCTGCGCCAGGACGACCGGCGCCGCACCACGCTGATCGTCGCGCACCGAAGATCGACGCTGGACCTCGCCGACCGGGTCGCGATCCTCGACGGCGGCCGCATCACGGACACCGGGACACCGGAGGAACTCCTGGCCGGATCCGCCCTGTTCCGTGAACTCCTCTCGACGGACGACAGCCTCGACGCCACCACGGCTCCGGATCCGGGCACAGCTTCCGGATGCCCCACCCCGCACCTCTGGCTGCGCCCGGAAGGGAGCGACGACGAACAGCCGGAGGGGACCGCGGTGCGGGCCGCCCAGGCGCTCGCCGAGGCCGCGGCCACCTCGGGCCCGGGACGCGCCGGCCCCGGCGGCGGGGTGCTCGGCTCGGCGCCGCCGAGCCCCGAACTCATCGCCGGACTGGCCGGAATGCCCCTGCCCGCCGCCGATCCCCGGGTGCCCACCGACCAGGCCGTCGCCGCCGAGGCGGACTTCGGCCTCCGCGCCCTGCTGCGGCCCTTCCGGCTGCCACTCCTCCTCGGACTGCTGCTCGTCGCGCTCGACGCCGGCGCCCAGATCGCTGTGCCGGTCCTCGTCCGCCACGGAGTCGACCGGGGGGTGGCCCATCAGGCCGGGCCGGTCCTGCTCGCCGCGGCAGCGGCCGCGGGCCTGGTGGTCGCCGCGAACTGGCTGATCGGGGTGGCCCAGGTGCGCACCACCGGACGTACCGGCGAACGCCTCCTCTACACCCTGCGCGTGAAGACGTTCGCCCAGCTCCAGCGGCTCGGCCTCGACTACTACGAGCGCGAACTCGGCGGCCGGATCATGACCCGGATGACCACCGACGTCGACGCGCTGTCGAACTTCCTCCAGACCGGTCTGATCACCGCCGTGGTCAGTCTGCTGACGGTCGTCGGGGTCCTGGTCACCCTGCTGGTGATCGACGCGCAACTGGCCCTCGTGCTGCTCGCCGTACTGCCGCTGCTGATCCTGGCCACCGCGGTCTTCCGCCACTACTCCGTCCCCGCCTACCGTGAGGCCCGGGAACGGATCAGCGCCGTCAACGCCTGCCTCCAGGAGAACGTCACCGCGATCCTGGTCACCCAGGCCTTCCGCCGCGAAGGCCGCAACGCCGCCGACTTCGCCGAACTCGCCCGTTCCTTCCGGGACTCCCGGCTGCGCGCCCAGCGCTACATGGGTACGTTCTTCCCGTTCGTCGAGTTCCTCGGCACGCTCTCCTCGGCCGCCGTGCTCATGGTCGGTGCCGGACAGGTCCGATCGGGCGAGCTGAGCGCTGGGACGCTCATCGCGTTCCTCCTCTACGTCGAGCTGTTCTTCTCACCGATCCAGCAGCTCTCCCAGGTCTTCGACGGCTACCAGCAGGCCGTCATCGGCCTCGGCCGGCTCCGCGGCCTGATGCGCACCCCCACGGGCACCCCGCCCGCGAAGAACGCCCGGCCGGTGCCCGCGCTTCGAGGCGAGGTCGAGTTCGACTCGGTCTCCTTCGGGTACGCGGGCGGCGGTGGCCAGGAGGTCCTGCACGGCGTCTCCCTGCGCATCGCGCCGGGCGAGACCGTCGCGCTGGTCGGGGCGACCGGGGCGGGGAAGTCCACCGTCGTGAAGCTCCTCGCCCGCTTCTACGACCCGTCCGCCGGGGCGGTGCGGGTGGACGGGCACGATCTGCGCGACCTCGACCTGCCCGGCTTCCGCCGCCGGCTGGGCGTCGTCCCCCAGGAGGCCCATCTGTTCAGCGGCACGGTCCGCGACGCCATCGCCTACGGACGCCCCGACGCCACCGACACCGAGGTGGAACTGGCGGCCCGCGCGGTCGGGGCGCACGAGATGATCGCCGGACTGAGGCTCGGCTACCTCCAGCCGGTGGGGGAGCGGGGCCGCAACCTCTCCGCCGGGCAGCGCCAGCTCCTCGCCCTGGCCCGGGCCGAACTCGTCGACCCGGACGTCCTGCTGCTCGACGAGGCGACCGCCTCGCTGGACCTGGCCACCGAACGCAGGGTGGCCGCGGCGACGGAGGTGCTGGCCCGTCGCCGTACCACCGTCGTCGTCGCTCACCGGCTCACCACGGCGGTCCGCGCCGACCGGGTGGTGGTGCTCGACGCGGGAACCGTCGTCGAGACCGGCACCCACACCGAACTGCTCGCCGCCCACGGTCCGTACCGGCGGCTGTGGGACGCCTTCCGGGAGACCGGCCACGCAGCGCCGGTCGACCACCGACACGCAAATGAACTGGTCAAGGAGAACGCAGGATGACGGAGTACCGCGATTTCGGCCGCACGGGCGTCAAGGTCAGCCCGCTGTGTCTGGGCACCATGATGTTCGGAGCCCGGGGCAACCCGGACCACGACGACAGCATCCGGATCATCCACCACGCCCTGGACTCCGGCATCAACTTCGTCGACACCGCCGACGTCTACTCCGCCGGTGAGTCGGAGACCATCGTCGGCAAGGCCCTGGCGGGTGGGCGCCGTGACAACGTCGTGCTCGCCACCAAGTTCCACGGCAGTCTCGGAGCCGACCCCAACCAGCAGGGCAACTCCCGCCGTTGGATCATCCGGGAGGTGGAGAACAGCCTGCGCCGGCTCGGCACCGACTGGATCGACCTCTACCAGGTGCACCGCCCGGAGCCGGGCACCGACTTCGACGAGACGCTCGGCGCGCTCTCCGACCTGGTCCACCAGGGGAAGATCCGCTACATCGGTACGTCGACCTTCGAACCGTCCGCCATCGTGGAGGGTCAGTGGATCGCGGAACGCCGCGGCCGTGAACGCGTCGTCGCCGAGCAGCCGCCGTACTCGATCCTCGCCCGCGGCATCGAGCGCGAGGTACTGCCCACGGCCCGGCGGTACGGACTCGCGGTCCTCTCCTGGAGCCCGCTGGCCGGCGGCTGGCTCTCCGGCCGCTACCGCAAGGGCGCCGACCAGCCCGCATCGAGCCGCGCCGAGCGGCAGGCCGAGCGGTTCGACATCGCGTCGTCCGAGAACACCGCCAAGCTCGACGCAGCCGAAGCGCTCGCCCAGCTGGCCGAGGAGGCCGGGCTGACCCTCGTCCAGCTGGCCCTGGCCTTCGTGCTGGAGCACCCGGCGGTCACCTCCGCGATCATCGGCCCGCGGACGCTGGAACAGCTGACGAGTCAGCTCGGCGCGGACCGGGTGCGGCTGAGCCAGGACGTCCTCGACCGGATCGACAAGATCGTCCCGCCGGGAACCAACCTCTCGTCCCGTGACGCCGGTTACCACCCGGCGGAGCTCACCGACCCGGCGCTGCGCCGCCGTTCGCGCCCGGTCGGGTAGCTCAGGACACCGGCACGCGGTCCAGGAAGCCGCTGACCGAGCTGATCCGCCCGTCGTCGGCCAGAGTGATCACGTCCGAACCGGCGACGGGCGCCGAGCCGTCGGCCGCGGCGACCAGTTCCCAGCTGAAGCGGGCGAGGGAGTGGTGCCCGTCCACCGCCCCGGCCGGCCGGAAGGAGAACCCGGGGAACTGCTTCTGGGCGCCGCTGATGGCGGCGGCCAGGGCCTCGTGCCCCCGCACGTCGGCCAGCGGATCGGTGTACGTGGCGTCCTCGGTGAACGCCGCCGCGACGGCCTTCTCCAGTTCCTCGGCGGTGGCGGCGTTCCAGGCGGCGAAGTAGCGCTGGACGGCCTCGTCGTATGCGGTCATCGTGCGGTCCTCTCCCTCGGCTCCGGCCGCTGGGCCGGGAGCGCTGTGCTGGTGAGGAACACGATGTCGGACGGGGCGCGGAGCGTCGATTACCTCCGGGGTAAGGGCGGTGGGCGTGGCCTACGGCTGCGCGTCCGGAATGACGTGCATGGCCGCCTCCTCGGCGGACGCCGCCGCCCCGTCGATCCCGACGTCCTCGCCGGCCATGCTGTCCGGCTCGTTCAGGTCCAGCTCGCGGGTGAGCCGTCCCGCGCGCACGTCCCCGACCTCCGCGTCCCGTGGCTCGCCGTCCCCGTCGGACAGGTCGCCGTCGTCGTCCCCGGGCGGACCGGCGGTCTCGGGCAGCTCCCGGGCCAGCCGGCCCTCCAGCGTCTCCCCGCTGAGCTGCTCGGACCCGGTGGTGCCCCGGTCCTCCACGGCCCATGGCCGCTCGGGAGGCGAGTAGCCCTCGTCCAGGACGTCGGTGAGCTGCCGGTTGTCGAGGGTGTCCGCCGCGTCCAGCTGCTCGACGGGGTCGGAGGCCTCCGGTTGCTGGGGCTGGTACACATCGTCGCCCCGGTCGGCACCGTCCATGACGTTTCCCTTCCCGGTGTCGGGGATCCCGGGCCATGCCTGCCGTACGACGCGGGAGCAATGGGCGGTATCGGCCCGATTGCCTTGAACTTCCCATACCCCTTCAGGATAGGCAGCCGGGGCCGGGGCTCGCACCGTGCGGTCGTGCACGGGCGGGGACGGCCGGTGTGCGAGACCATGGAAGGTGCAGGCCGGACGGATGGGTGCCGCGCGAGGCGAAGCCCGTCGGAGGCCCGGTCCGCAGAGCCCGCCGAAGGCCGTCGTGGAGGGGCCGTCATGGATTACCCGGAGACCTATCAGCTCGTGTTCCAGTCGTCCGCCGTGGAGGACGACACGGTGACCGTCCGGCGGACCTCCCGGTCCGGGGCGGGCGGATACCCGGTCTACGAGGACGAGACCGGGATCGTCCGCGCGGAGATCAGCGAGCGCGGAGAGGTGCGCATGCTCGCCAGCGGCGGGCACCAGCTCCTCGGGACACCGCTGGTCGCGCCGGGGCCGACCGCCTGAGCCGGCCGGGCCGCACCCCCGGGGCGGCCACCGCCCCGGGATCATGTGCGCATGACCGAACCGCATCCGCTTCCGCTCGCGGGCATCACCGTCGTCAGCCTGGAACAGGCCGTCGCGGCGCCCTTCGCCACCCGTCAGCTGGCCGACCTCGGCGCGCGCGTCATCAAGGTCGAGCGCCCCGGCGGCGGTGACTTCGCCCGCCGCTACGACACCACCGTGCACGGTCAGGCCAGCTACTTCGTCTGGCTCAACCGCTCCAAGGAGTCCCTGATCCTGGACCTCAAGGCGCCCGAGGGGCGCGAGATCCTCGATGAACTCATCGCCACAGCAGATGTGTTCGTACAGAACCTCGCCCCCGGTGCGGCCGACCGGATGGGCCTCGGCGCCGCCGCCCTCCAGGCCCGGCACCCCTCCCTCATCACCTGCACGGTCAGCGGCTACGGCACGAGTGGTTCGTGGTCGGGGCGCAAGGCGTACGACCTCCTGGTGCAGTGCCAGACCGGACTGCTGTCCATCACCGGCTCGCCCGACGAACCCGCGCGCTCGGGCATCTCCGTGGCGGACATCGCCGGCGGCATGTACGCGTACAGCGGCATCCTGTCCGCCCTCTTCACCCGGGCCACCACCGGCCGCGCCCCGGCCGTCGAGGTCTCCCTCTTCGACGCGCTCGCCGAGTGGATGAGCCAGCCCGCCTACTACACGCGCTACGGCGGTGCCCAGCCGCCGCGGATCGGCGCACAGCACGCCACGATCGCGCCCTACGGGCCGTTCACCGCCGCCGACGGCAAGGACGTGATGCTCTCCATCCAGAACGAGCGGGAGTGGGACGCCCTGTGCGTCACCGTCCTCGGTCTGCCCGGGCTCGTCGACGACCCCCGGTTCCGCACCGGCCCTGACCGGGTCGCCCACCGCGAGGAGCTCAACGCGATCGTCGCCGCACGGTTCACGGACCTCGGCAGCGAGGAGGCGGGGGAGCTCCTGGACCGGGCGGCGATCGCCAACGCCGGCGTGAACTCCGTCGCGGAGTTCCTCGACCACCCCGCGCTCATCGAGCGCGACCGCTGGCGTGAGGTCTCCGTGCCCGGTGCCCCCGGCCCCGTACAGGCACTCCTGCCGCCGGTGGACCTGGGCGGGGTCGCCCCGAGGATGGATCCGGTGCCGGCGGCGGGCCGGCACACCGGGCGGATCCTCGCCGGTCTGGGCCGTAGCGCCGCCGACATCGAGCGGCTGTGCGCACGCGGCGTCGTGGAGACCGATGACCCTTATCACGGAGCCGCGCCCGACGACATCATGCCGACGCAGGACAATTCCTCCTGAGCCGTCCAACACTTGGTCGAAATTTTGCCCCTGATGGGATGCATCCGGAGGACACCAGGCACACTCGACCTGTAGGAATCTCGCCACGAAGAGGATCACGCATGATCACGTTGAAGAAGGAAGACGGCCCGGCGGATCTGGACGGGGTGACCCACCTGTCCATCGGGGTGTCCTGGGACCCCACGGTCGGTGCGAGTGGCGGACTGATGGGGAAGCTCCGTCAGAAGAAGGGCACCGACCTCGACCTGATCGCCATCGCGATGCAGGGAGCGGAGCCCGTGCGGCTGGCAGGCCTGGATTCCCTCGACCCGCTGGCCAACGGCGCGCTCGTGCACAGCGGCGACAACCAGACCGGGCACGGTGACGGCGACGACGAGACCGTGACCGTCGACTTCGCCCGGGTGCCGCCCAACATCACGTCCATCGTCTTCATCGCCGCCGCGTACAAGAAGCACAGCTCCTTCCAGAGCGCGCGCAACATCAGCTTCAAGGTGTACGACGCGACGGGCGGCACCACCCAGCAGGTCGCCGACATCTGGCCGAGCCTGCTCAGCAACGACAACGGCTGTGCCGTGGCCAAGGCCATGCGGGCCGGTGGCAGCTGGAAGCTCGAGGTGATCAACGAGACGGGGAAGATCAAGCAGGGCGACGAGCAGGCCCTGATGCGCTTCGCGGTCAGCAAGTAGTCACCGGCAGGCGCCCGGCGTGAGCGCCCCGGCCCCGGCCCGTACGCGGCGTCTCAGTCGACGCGCCGCGCACGGGCCGGGGCCGTCGTGTTCCCGGAGGCCAGCGGCGAGCGCGCCAGTGCCACGCAGCCCACGGCGATCAGGCCGAGCGCCAGCAGCTCCGGCAGCACCCACCAGCCGGTGCGAAGCTCCTCGCCGAACAAAGTCACCCCGTACAGGATGCTGATCAGGGCATCACCCAGGGTCAGGCACGGCTGGACCGCGACCAGCGTGCCCGCCTGCAGCGCGTTCTGCAGCAGGAACAACGCGCCGACGCCCGCCACCGCGGTGCCGTAGAGCTGCCAGGCCGTGAACAGCGCCGCCGCCCCGCCCTCGTCGAGCCGGGCCATGGCGTCCTTCATCAGGGCCGCGGTCAGCGCGTACGCACAGGCGGCGGCCAGGCCCAGCAGCGCCGCCCGGGGATTGCCGCGCGTGGCCAGGGCGGCCGCGATCAGGGCCGCCTCGAACAGGCCCGTCAGGATCAGCGCAGGCACCCACGCGGCCCCGTGCACCGTGGCGCTGCCCCCGCCCGGAGCCGCCGACGCCATGCCGAGGGCCAGACCGGACGTCACGGCGGCCACGCCGGACCACACCGGCCGGGGCAGCCGCACCCGCATCACGAAGCCGGCCATCAGGAGTGTCGCCGGCAGTTCGATCACGAAGATCGGCTGCACCACGGCGATGGGGCCGGTGGCCAGTGCCACGGCCTGGCAGACGGCGGCGACGATCACCAGGCCGATGCCGGCCAGCCACACCTTCTGGCGCAGCAGATGGCCGATCAGTGACAGCCGCATCGCCTCGCTGTCGGGGGCGGTACTCGCGGCACGACGCTGGAGGACGGAGGCCGCGCCGTTGCTGAGCGCGGTCAGGACGGCGAACAGGACGCTGATCACCGGACCATGATGCGGGTGCCCGGCGCGAATGGCCGGAACCCGCGGGCAGCGGCATGGCGCAGAACGTACCGGTACGGGAAACCGCCACCAGGGCCGGACTGACCCGGGAAGCCGTCATCAGGACAGGATCTGACCGCATGGCCGCGTAGCGTGCCGTCCATGGCTGTGAAGAAGAAGACCTCCGCCGCCCCGGCCGCCGTGCTCTCGCCGCGGGCCTTGGGGCGCGCGACCTTGGAGCGCCAACTCCTGCTCAGGCGTGCGGTGATGAGCGCCGAGGACGCCGTCCGGCATCTCGTCGGACTCCAGGCGCAGAACACCAAGCCGCCGTACTTCCAGCTCCTCGCCCGGCTGGAGGGCTTCGAACCGGACCGGCTCGCCGCGCTGATGGAGTCGCGCCGGGTCGTCCGTATCGTCACCCTGCGCTCCACCATCCACACTCACACCGCCGACGACGCCCTGACCCTGCGCCCTCTCGTGCAGGAGGCCCGCGACCGGGAGCTCAGGATCTTCCGGAAGGGGCTCGTGGGTGTGGACCTCGACCGGCTGAGAGACCTCGGCAGGGTGTACGTCGAAGAGGCGCCCCGCACCCCGAAGGAGATCCGCGAAAGGCTGCTCACCGAGTGGCCCGACGCGGATCCGCAGGCGCTGGGCACGGCCGCACGCTGCCTGCTGCCCCTCGTCCAGGTCACCCCGCGCGGGGTCTGGGGCAAGAGCGGCCAGGTCGCGCTCACCACCGCGGAGCACTGGCTCGGCAGGCCCTCCGCGCCGGTTCCCCCGCCCGACGGGACCGTGCTGCGCTACCTCGCCGCCTTCGGACCCGCTTCGGTCAAGGACATGCAGTCCTGGGCAGGGCTGACCCGGCTGCGCGAGGTCTTCGAACGGCTCCGCCCGCAGCTGGTCACCTTCCGGGACGAGAACGGCGTCGAGCTCTTCGACCTGCCCGAGTTCGACAACGTCCTGCTCGGCCACGCGGACCGGACCCGCGTCATTCCGCCGCCGCTCAAGGGGTGCAACGGGGTGGGGAACCAGGCCTACGGCAGTGTGCTGGTCGACGGATTCCTCGCGGCGATCTGGCGGCTGGAGGCCGGCGGGGCCGGTACGCCGGCGACGGTCACCGTGCAGGAGCTGCGCCCGTTCACCGCAGCCGAGCGGGACGAGGTCACGGACGAGGCCGTGGCCCTGCTCTCCGTGATGACGAAGACGGCCACCGGCGGTGCCGGCGGCAACGGCGGTGACGTCCGGTTCGCCTCGTTCGTCGACTTCGGCGACTGAACCTACGGCAGCAGGCCGGCCCGCCGGGCCGCGACGACCGCCTCCAGCCGGGTGTGCGCGCCCAGCTTCCGCATCGCCGCGCGGAGATACCCCTTCACCGTCTCCGGCCGCAGCCCGAGCCGGTCCGCCGCCACCGCGTTCGTGGCGCCCGCGGCGACACAGGCGAGGACGTCCACCTCGCGCGGCGCCAGCTGGACGTCGCGAGCCCTGGGCACCCGGGCACCCGCCGCGGCGGCGAGCCGCCCGCACACCGCGAGCAACTCCTCCCGCAGCGCCGGGTCGACGACCTTCGGCGCGAGGGCGCGCAGCTCACGGTGCGCCTCCCGGACGTCCTCCCACGCCCCGGGCACGGCCCGCGGGTCGGTGACCTCCTCCCGGGTCACGGCGAGCAACTGCTGCACCTCGTCCCGCACGGCCAGCGCCTGCTCCACGTCGCGGGCCGCCGCGACCGCGGCGTCGAACGTACGGTCCCCCAGACCGATGGGCTCGCGCAGCGCCCCGTACAGCACACCCCGCACCTTGCGGCGCACGACGACGGGCACGGCGACCACCGAGCGCAGGCCCTCGGCGGCCACGGCCATGTCGTACTCGTGGCTGATGTGGCGCGAGGAGTGGTAGTCGGTCACCGCACACGGCCGTGACAGGGCGATCGACTTGCCGCCGAGGCCGCTGCCGGCCGAGATCACCAGCCCGCGCAGGGCCGTGGTCTGTGCTCCGTTCAGCTCCGCGATCCTGGCGTGGCGGGTGTCGGAGAGCAGCCCGCCGAACGCCACGGGCAGCCCGCTCGTCCGGCGCAGCCGCAGCAGCGCCGCTTGCATCTCGACCGCATCGACCGATTCCGGCACGCTGACGCCTCTCCACCCGGCTCCGGGAACACGTCATTCCTCGCGGCACCCCCGTTCGGGGGTGGTGAGAGCTGGGTCACTGTTTACATGATGTTAAGCGACCGGCCCGAGACGGTGACCGGTCCGGTCCGCAATGAGGAGGGCACATGTCGGCATCCAGCTCGACGGAGACGTTCCGGGCCGCCCGGGACTTCCTGCTACGGCACCGCGAGGACTACACCGCGGCCTACGAGGGCTTTCGCTGGCCCCGCAGCGACCACTTCAACTGGGCGCTCGACTGGTTCGACGTCATCTCCGAGGGCAACGACCGCACCGCCCTGCACATCGTGGAGGAGGACGGCGGACGAACCGAGGTGTCCTTCGCCCGGATGTCCGCCCGCTCCAACCAGGCCGCGAACTGGCTGCGCGCCCAGGGCGTGCGCGAGGGCGACCGCATCCTGGTCATGCTCGGCAACCAGACCGAACTCTGGGAGACCGCACTCGCCGCGATGAAGCTGCGCGCCGTCGTCATCCCCGCGACGCCGCTGCTGGGCCCCGTAGACCTCCGCGACCGGGTCGAGCGCGGCCGGGTCCGGCACGTCCTGGTCCGGGACGCCGACACCGCCAAGTTCGACGAGGTGCCCGGCGACTACACCCGGATCTCCGTCGGCGCCGACACCGAGGGCTGGATCTCCTACACCGGGGCCGACGAGCAGCCGGAGACCTTCACGGCGGACCGCGAGACCGACGCCGACGAACCCCTGATGCTCTACTTCACTTCGGGCACCACCGCCAGCCCCAAGCTCGTCGAGCACACCCATGTCTCCTACCCCGTGGGCCACTTGTCGACGATGTACTGGATCGGGCTCAAGCCCGGCGACGTCCACCTCAACATCTCCTCGCCCGGCTGGGCCAAGCACGCCTGGTCCAACCTCTTCGCCCCGTGGAGCGCCGAGGCGACCGTCTTCATCTTCAACTACACCCGCTTCGACGCCGGACGGCTGATGGCCGAGATGGACCGCTCGGGCATCACCAGCTTCTGCGCCCCGCCCACCGTCTGGCGCATGCTCATCCAGGCCGACCTCTCCCAGCTGACGACCCCGCCGCGCGAGGTCGTCGCGGCGGGCGAACCGCTGAACCCCGAGGTCATCGAGACCGTCCGGCGCGCCTGGGGCGTCACCATCCGCGACGGCTTCGGCCAGACGGAGACCGCCGTCCAGGTCGCGAACACCCCCGGCCAGGTCCTGAAGGCCGGGTCGATGGGCCGCCCGAGCCCCGGCTACAAGGTCGTCCTCCTCGACCCGGTCAGCGGCGAGCCCGGCGCCGTCGAGGGAGAGATCTCGCTCGACCTGTCGGGCCACCCGGTCGGCCTGATGACCGGATACCACGGCGACCCGGACCGTACCGCCGAGGCGATGGCGGGCGGCTACTACCGCACCGGCGACATCGGCGCCCGGGACGCCGACGGCTACATCACCTACGTCGGCCGCGCCGACGACGTGTTCAAGGCCTCCGACTACAAGATCTCCCCGTTCGAGCTGGAGAGCGCACTCCTGGAGCACGAGGCGGTCGCCGAGGCCGCCGTCGTACCGGCCCCCGACCCGGTGCGCCTCTCCGTCCCGAAGGCGTACATCGTGCTCGCCGAGGGCTGGGTGCCCGGTCCGGACACCGCCAAGGTGCTCTTCGCCCACTCCAGGGCCGTGCTCGCCCCGTACAAGCGGGTCCGCCGGCTGGAGTTCGCCGAGCTGCCCAAGACCGTCTCCGGGAAGATCCGCCGCATCGAGCTGCGCGAGCGCACCGCCCAGGGCGGCGGCACCGAGTACAGCGAGGGGGACCTGACATGACCGAGCCGTCCTACGCCCATGGCACCGGCACCACCGCCCTGCTCGGCGACACCATCGGACGCAACCTCGACCGGGCGGTCCAGGCGTACCCGGACCGGGAGGCGCTCGTCGACGTACCGTCCGGGCGGCGCTGGACCTACGCCGAGTTCGGCGCGGCCGTCGACGAACTGGCCCGTGCGCTCATGGCCTCGGGCGTGGACCGGGGTGACCGGGTCGGCATCTGGGCGGTCAACTGCCCGGAGTGGGTGCTCGTCCAGTACGCGACCGCGCGCATCGGCGCCGTCATGGTCAACATCAACCCCGCCTACCGGGCGCACGAGCTGGAGTACGTGCTGAAGCAGGCCGGCATCTCCCTGCTGGCCGCCTCGCTCGTCCACCGCACCAGCGACTACCGGGCCCTGGTCGACGGGGTCCGCGGGAACTGCCCGGCCCTGCGCGCCGTGCACTACATCGGCGACCGCTCCTGGGACGAGCTCCTCGCCGTCGCCGGATCGGTGACCCCGGAGCAACTCGCCGCCAGGGAGGCCGGGTTGTCCTGTGACGACCCGATCAACATCCAGTACACCTCCGGCACGACGGGCTTCCCCAAGGGGGCCACCCTCTCCCATCACAACATCCTCAACAACGGTTACTTCGTCGGGGAGTTGGTCGCCTACACCGAACAGGACCGGATCTGTCTCCCGGTGCCGTTCTACCACTGCTTCGGCATGGTCATGGGCAACCTCGGTGCCACCTCGCACGGCGCCTGCATCGTGATCCCCGCACCCGCCTTCGAGGCGGCCGCCGTGCTCGCCGCCGTCGAACAGGAGCGCTGTACCTCGCTGTACGGCGTCCCGACGATGTTCATCGCGGAGCTGAACCTCCCCACGTTCTCCTCGTACGACCTCTCCTCGCTGCGCACCGGCATCATGGCCGGATCACCCTGCCCGGTCGAGGTGATGAAGCGGGTCGTCGCGGAGATGCACATGGACGAGGTGGCCATCTGTTACGGCATGACGGAGACCTCGCCGGTCTCCACCCAGACCCGCCGCGACGACGACCTGGAGCGCCGCACGGGCACGGTCGGCCGCGCGATGCCGCACATCGAGGTCAAGGTCGTCGACCCGGCGACCGGGGTGACGCTGGAGCGCGGTGTGTCGGGCGAACTGTGCGTCCGCGGCTACAGCGTGATGCTCGGCTACTGGGAGCAGCCCGAGCGGACCGCGGAGGTGATCGACGCGGGGCGCTGGATGCACACCGGGGACCTCGCGGTGATGCGCGAGGACGGCTATGTGCAGATCGTCGGCCGGATCAAGGACGTGATCATCCGGGGCGGTGAGAACGTCTATCCCCGGGAGGTCGAGGAGTTCCTGTACCGGCACCCGAAGATCGCCGACGTGCAGGTGGTGGGTGTCGCGGACGAGCGGTACGGCGAGGAGATCCTGGCCTGCGTCATTCCCTCGGACCCGGCCGATCCGCCGAGCCTGGAGGACGTCAAGGCCTTCTGCGCCGAGCAGCTGGCGCACTACAAGGTGCCGCGCCTGCTCCGGATCATGGAGGCCTTCCCGATGACGGTCAGCGGCAAGGTCCGGAAGATCGAACTGCGGGAGAACTACGGCCGGTAGCGCCGGCGGACTGGCACCGTCAGGCGGCTTCGATGATGTCGCCGGCGGTGCCCTGGGTGGCGGCCGCCCATTCGATCAGCAGTACCTCGTAGGCCGCGGACTCCATGGGGGACCAGTCCTCGCCGGCACGCGCGTCCACGAGCGCGCGGATCGCCTCGTTCGCCTCGACGGCGGCGGGGTGGGCCGGCTGTGCGGGGAAGGTGCCGCGCGACGGAGCGGCTGGTGTCGTGGGTGGAGAAAGCCGTGGAGTTAAGACCATGCGCCCCACTCTAGGGCCCGCAACTGACAACAGACCGAACATCTGTGGCCCCTGGCTCGAACGTGACCGATAGCACTCACTGTGGCCGGACGGTTTCTGTGAGGTGCGGCACGTCGCGCCGCATGCAGACCCGCGGCCACCGGTCGAGGCCGTGCTCCGCCTCCTCGGCGCGAATTCTGCGCAGCCCGTCCGTGAGGCCGGATTCCGTCAGCGCGCGGAAGCCGAGCCGGGCGTAGTACGGCGCGTTCCACGGGACGTGGGTGAACGTCGTCAGCGTCAGCGCGGTCAGCCCTTCGTGCGCGGCCCAGGCCCCGGCGCGGTCGATGAGGGCGCTGCCCAGGCCGCGCCGGGCGGCCGACGGGTGGATGGAGACCTGTTCGATGTGGCCGGCGCCGTCGACCGGGTCGGCGATCAGATAGCCGAGGGGCCGGCCGTCGGGGCCCGTGGTCACCCAGGCGCGGCCGGCCGTGCGGTAGCCGTCCAGCAGTTCCAGGGGCGGGGGGTCGTCGTCGGCCACGCAGGACATGCCGAGCATGCGGAAGGATTCGCCTGCGGCGCGCTCGATGTCCTGGAGGAGCGGGAGATCCGAGCGGTGGGCGGGACGGATGCGCATGCTTCAGTATGGCGCGCGTGAGGCCTGTCGGTCGGTGGCGTACCGGGCTCAGGCGCCGGTGCTGAGCAGTTCGTCCGCCGGGCTGTTCACCGGCTGCGGGGTCCCGGTGAGGTCCATGACGAACAGCGGGATGCGGAGCCCGTCCGCCCGCTCCCTGGCCTCCGGCGCGTACCCCGCGAGCGAGAAGAAGACGCTCGACACCGAGGCGCTGAGGGCGTTGAGCCACAGGCATTCGACGTCGCGCAGCGCGGTCGGCCGGGTGGCGGAGTCGACCTGCGCGATCAGTCCGGCCGCCCGCAGGTCGATCCGGGAAGCGGGGCGCCCGGCGGGCTGCACGACATCGCGGTAGCCCAGCCACTTCAGGTACAGCGCGGCGGCGCCGACCGCGTCGCGCGCGGTGCGGATCGTGAGTGGCCGGAAAGGAGGCCGCGGCGCCGGGGCCGTACGCGGCAGCGGTATGTGCGACGGCCGTACGGGCCGTGAGGACGAGCGGCCTCCGCGGCCGGGCGCCGCCACCGGGCGGACCGGGATCCGCAGGACGGCCCCGCACGGGCAGCACAGCTCCGGCTGCGGCCACTGGTCGTGCCGGCCGCAGCCGCGACAGCGCACCGTCACCCAGTCGTCGTTCCAGGTGCGGTGGGTGATCGGTGTGACGGGGGCGCCGCGCAGCAGGGGCGGGGCGGTCGGTGCGCCGCAGGGGCAGGGATAGACGGGCGTCGTGTACGCGTGGTCGCGGCGGCAGGCCGGGCACCGTACCGGCACTGATTCCACCCTCGGACTCCCCACGGCCGACGATCATGCGGCCGGCCCGGAATCCGGGCCGGCTCCGCTCCGTACCTCCATGCTCCACCAAGAGCGAGGCCCCCGGGAGGGACTTGGGGTACTTCGTCGTTCCGGTCCGCAGGCGGGACCTCCCCGGCGGCCTCTCTTGACGGCTGTCCGGGTGCGCTTTAGATTTGCTTCCGTATAGCAGAATCAAGTTTCCGTAATGCGGAATTGGTGCTCTCAGGTGGCGCGACAGAGCCCGACTCCACCCAGGTCCGAGCAGGAGCACTCAATGCCTCGAATGACCGCTGCGCGAGCGGCAGTTGAGATCCTCAAGCGCGAAGGCGTCAGCAACGCGTTCGGTGTGCCGGGCGCGGCGATCAACCCCTTCTACGCGGCCCTCAAGGCCTCCGGCGGGGTTCATCACACGCTCGCCCGCCACGTCGAGGGCGCCTCCCACATGGCGGAGGGCTACACCCGGGCCCGCCCGGGGAACATCGGTGTCTGCATCGGTACGTCGGGACCGGCCGGCACCGACATGATCACCGGCCTCTACTCCGCCATCGCGGACTCCATCCCGATCCTGTGCATCACCGGCCAGGCCCCGACCGCGGTGCTCCACAAGGAGGACTTCCAGGCGGTCGACATCGCGTCGATCGCGAAGCCGGTCACCAAGGCGGCCACCACCGTCCTGGAGGCCGCGCAGGTCCCCGGCGTCTTCCAGCAGGCCTTCCACCTGATGCGCACCGGCCGTCCCGGCCCGGTCCTCATCGACCTGCCGATCGACGTGCAGCTCACCGAGATCGAGTTCGACCCCGATCTGTACGAGCCGCTGCCGGTGCACAAGCCCGCCGCGACCCGCAAGCAGATCGAGCGCGCCCTGGAGATGCTGAACGCCTCCGAGCGCCCGCTGCTCGTCGCGGGCGGCGGCATCATCAACGCCGACGCGCCCGGACTCCTGGTGGAGTTCGCCGAGCTGACCGGCATCCCGGTCGTTCCCACCCTGATGGGCTGGGGCATCATCGCCGACGACCACGAGCTCAACGCCGGCATGGTCGGCCTCCAGACCTCGCACCGCTACGGCAACGCGACCTTCCTGGAGTCCGACTTCGTCCTCGGCATCGGCAACCGCTGGGCCAACCGGCACACCGGCAAGCTGGACGTGTACACGAAGGGCCGGACGTTCGTCCACGTCGACATCGAGCCCACCCAGCTGGGCAAGATCTTCGCCCCCGACCTTGGCATCGCCTCCGACGCCAAGGCCGCGCTGGAGCTGTTCGTCGAGGTGGCGCGCGAGCTGAAGGCGGCCGGCAAGCTGAAGGACCGCTCGCAGTGGGCCGCCTCCGTGCAGGAGCGCAAGGCGACGCTCCAGCGACGCACGCACTTCGACAACGTGCCGCTGAAGCCGCAGCGGGTGTACGAGGAGATGAACCGGGCGTTCGGCCCCGAGACCCGGTACGTCACCACGATCGGCCTCTCCCAGATCGCCGGCGCGCAGATGCTGCACGTCTACCGGCCGCGCCACTGGATCAACTGCGGCCAGGCGGGCCCGCTCGGCTGGACCATCCCGGCCGCCCTGGGCGTCGCGACGGCCGACCCCGAGGGCTCCGTCGTCGCCCTGTCCGGCGACTACGACTTCCAGTTCATGCTGGAGGAGCTCGCGGTCGGCGCGCAGCACCGCATCCCGTACGTGCACGTCCTGGTGAACAACTCCTACCTGGGGCTGATCCGCCAGGCGCAGCGCAACTTCGACATCGACTTCCAGGTCAACCTGGAGTTCGAGAACCTCAACTCCCCGGAGCTGGGCGTCTACGGCGTGGACCACGTCAAGGTCGTCGAGGGCCTGGGCTGCAAGGCGATCCGGGTCACCGAGCCGGACCAGCTGCTGCCGGCGTTCGAGGAGGCCAAGAAGCTCGCGGCGGAGTTCCGGGTGCCGGTCGTCGTCGAGGCGATCCTGGAGCGGGTCACGAACATCGCGATGAGCGGTACGGACATCGCGTCGGTCAACGAGTTCGAGGACGTCGCCTCGGACCCGTCCCATGCACCGACGGCGATCCGCCCGTTCGTGAAGGCCTGATCCGTCGGGCCTGCAGCCCCTGCTCCCCGTTCACCGGGGAAGCAGGGGCCGCCGCCTCGTCGTCGCCCGCGATCCGGGATGGCCGCGGATCAGGACAGGACCAGCAGGTCCATCCAGCTGGTCGCCGGCTCCGCGGGGCCGGCCTCGGCCGCCGCGCGCAGGTCCGCCATCCCGGAGGCGAACTCCTCGTCGGTGATGCCCCGCAGTTTGGAGTCGGCGTCACGGCGGATGCTGTCCGCGAACGCCGCCAGCGTGGGTGCGCTCTCCTGCGGTACGGAGTGCAGGGCGACCCGGGAGAAGCCCGCGGTGGCGAACGCCTCACAGATCCGTTCGACACTCGGGTAGGTGCTGATGGCGCGCTCGGTGGCGGGGAAGTACCGCACCCGCAGGTCGCGGGCGGCCCGTCCGGGGAACACGTTGCGGATGAGGACCGGCGCCCCGGGCTTCAGGGCCCGGCGCAGTTCGCGCGCCGCCGCCCGCGGGTCGGACAGGTGATGGACGACCGAGCCGAGCCAGGCCGCGTCGGCGCAGCCGTCGGCCACGGGCAGGCTCTCGGCCCGCCCGTCGAGTACCTCGATGCCCTCGGCGGAGGGAATGAGCGCGCGCATCGCCTCGGCCGGTTCGACGGCCAGGACGCGCACGCCGAACCACTCGTGGAACGCGGAGGCGAAGGCGCCCGTCCCCGCGCCGACGTCGAGCACGGTCCCTCCGGGGGTGAGACGTGCCTCCTTGCCGATGATCTCGCGCCAGGCCGCGAGCCCGGCGCGGGGAACCTCCCGCGCGGCCCGGTAGTCCTCGGCGGTGCGCCGGTCGTACGGAATCGCTGTCATGTGCCCTCCAGATGGTGCGCTGCTGTGCCGACTGGGCCGGTTCGCGGTGCGAGTCCGTTCAGTACGGGGGTCAGGTCCGGTTCCGTGCCGTCTTCCCGATCACCGAAGATCCCGTAGAAGAGCCAGCCCCTCGGGGGTGCGAGGGTGGACGCCGCGAGCGGGAGGATCCCCGGCCCGCCGTCGCCGGCGAGCAGCCCGGCATCGGACAGGGCGTGGACGAGCCGCTCGAAGTAGTCGTCGTCCGCGACGGGTACGAAGGCCATGCGGAGCCCGACACCGAGCCGGGCGGCGATCAGCGCGGGCGAGAAGCGGGCGTTCACCTCGAGTACGGGGACGAGCTCACCCGATGTGGTCGTCATCGAGTCGACGGCCAGCGGCCCGTGGTAGCCCTCGGCGGCCACCGCCGCCGCCACCGCCTCCACGGTCTCGCGGTACCCGGCGCGGTCGAGCTGTTCCAGCAGCGCGGCGCCCGCCGGGCCGGAGCCCCGGAAGGAGTGCCCCTCGTTGACCAGTTCACGGGTTCCGTGCCAGGTCACCTGTCCCGCCGGTCCGATGTCCAGGTGCGTGACGAAATCGGCCGCCCGCTCGTACAGCGGCTGGACGACGAATTCGATCCGGTCCTCCCGCCGGGCCAGGGCGCGCAGGAGCCTGTCCAGTTGGGCGGCCGTTTCGACCACGAAATTGCCCTGGCCCGAGACGCCGTAGGGATCCTTGACCACGCACGGCGCCCCGGCGGCGGCCGAGCGCAGTTCGTCCGCCGAGGTGACGACCACGCCCGAGCCGGGGAAGCCGAGCCGTGTCGAGAACGTCTTGGAGTTGACCCGGCGGACCGTCCCGGCGTCGGGCTGCTGCCCCTCGAGCCCCATGCGGGTGAGCGCCGCCCGGGTGCTCGGCAGTACCGCGTACGGGGCGCAGGCCAGTCCCGCGAGGCCGGCCGTGTCCATGCCGTGCGCCGCCAGCCGCTCCTCCACCGGCTCGCCGGTGGGGCCGGGCACCGGCAGGTGCCGGGCGCCGAAACCGGCCGCGTGCATCATCTCGGTGAAGGCCGCCGGGGGCCGGTGATGGGTGAGGAGCACGTCGCCGGGGCGGCAGAGCGCCGCGAGCAGTTCGTCCATGCCGTTCAGCAGACGTTCCGCGTGCGGGTCCCGCAGAGCGGGCAGCTGGGCGAGTCCCTGGGGCCGCCACTGTCGCTCGGCGTCGCAGCTGCCGAACCGGACGGTGCCCCCCGCGGCGGTCATGCGGAGACGTCCTGAAGGGCGGGCCCACCGGACAGGAAGCGCTCCTCGATGCGCGCCAGCGTCCGGAAGTCGTCGACGCTGACGGTTCCCAGGTCGATCGGACTGCCGGAGACCTCTTCCAGGAGGTAGATGAACTCCAGGAAGTCCAGGGAGTCGACGAGCCGCCCTTCGATGAGGTCGAGTTCGGTGCCGATCTCCCCGGTCAGCTCGGGGTTCTTGCTGTAGAGCCAGTCGACTACCTGCTTCATGAGCGCTTCTCCTGTGTGTGGTGGGTGTGGACGGGGCCCGGCGCCGGCAGGGCCGGGGCGCCGACCGCGACGGCGGCGGCCCAGTCGCCCTGGTGGGTGATGCTCACCGACCAGGAGGTGAGTGCCCTGCGTCCGGCTGCGGCGAGGGCGCTGCGGTGCGCGTGGACCACAGGCGCCCCGCCGGACGCACGCAGGATCTCGATGTCGCGGTGCAGGACGAAGTCGTCCTGAGGGGTGAGCAGTTTGATGAACGCCTCCTTGGCAGCGAGACGGCCGGCCAGGGTCGCGTGTCCGCCGTTGCGCACACCGTCCAGTTCGCGCAGCTCCCGCACGCTGAACTGGTCGCCGAGCCAGCGGGGCCCGAGCCGGGCCAGCCGCTCGCCCACCGACGGGATGTGCGTCAGGTCGACGCCGACCGCTACCGGCGCACCGGCTGCCAGCTCAGCGAGGAGGGCGGTGAGCAGGGACCTCTCGGTGGTCGTGGCCGCGCTCACCGGGCGCCGCCGAAAGCTGCGGCGTCCGTCCGGATCGCCCCGCGCAGCTCGTCGCGCAGCCGGGCGACCACGGTGGCGGCGGGCAGCACCGCGTCCACATGGCCGACCCCGGCCCCGGCGTACCGGGCCATCTCGTCCACCCGCCCCTCGGCCTCCAGGGTGGGAGCCGCCGCCGAACCACGGGGAACGGGCCGGCGGGCACCCATGACCGTGGTCCAGGCGATCAGCTGGGCCGGCAGCGGCTCGGCCGCCTCGGTGACCGGGCTGCGCAGGACGCGATGGACCCGGCCGGGCCAGCCGATCGAGAACCGGTCCGTCGTCACCGTGTCGCCCGGCCCGGCCACGGTGAGCGCCTGCCGGTACGCGGGGTGCGCGCCGGACTCCTCGGTGGCGACGAAAGCCGTCCCGCACAGGGCGCCCGACGCCCCAAGGGCGGCGAGTCCGAGCAGATCCGCGCCCCGGTGCACGCCCCCGGCGGCGAACAGCGGCACACCGAGGCGCCGTTCGGCGGTCCGCGCCAGGAGCTGCCGCACCGGGAGTGTCCCGAGGTGGTGGCCGCCTGCGTCGGTTCCCTGGAGCACCACGGCGCGGGCACCCATCGCGACGGCCGCGTCCGCGTCCTCGGCGGTGCCGACCTGGACCACCAGGAGGTGACCGGCCTCGCGTACCTCCCGCGCGAACGGAACGGGCGGCAGGCCGTAGCTGTTCACGACGAGTTCGCGGTCCGCCGCATCCAGGACGGCCCTGAGCTGATCGGCCAGCAGTGTCCCCGCGACCTCGGGAATCACGTTGACGCCGAAGACGGCGGGCGTGGCCCGCGCCGTGGCCGCGACCAGGCCGGAGGCCAGGGCCCGGTCGCTCTTGTAGAGGGCGACGGTGCCCAGCGCCCCGGCGCTGCTGACGGCGGCGGCGAGCGCGGGGGTCGCCACCCCTCCCATCCCGGCCTGGATCACCGGCAGTTCGGTCCCCAGGGCGGCTGCCCCCGCGGCCAGCGGCGGGGGCAGCCGGAGTCCGGTGTCAGCCCCGGACATCGCGGAGCCTCGCCAGGGCCGACTCGGCGCTGCCGTGCGTCAGTTCCATCGCGTGGACCCAGCGCTCCACACCGAAGGCGGTGCAGCTGCTGTGCGCGGTGGCTCCCTCGGTGGTGATGCCGAGGCGTTCTCCGAAGAAGTTGCGGTGCCGGTTGACGGACGCGATGGCAGTGCCGTCCTCGGCGAGGAACTCGTACTTGACGGGGTCCAGCGCCATCAGCTTCGCGCGGGAGCCGGTCTTGTCGTAGAAGGGATCGTTGGCGGGCTCGTAGCTCAGCTCCACGCCCAGATCGGCGGCGAGGGCGGTGATGAACTCCTTCGACGCGGCCAGGTGTTCCGCCGCGCCCTGCGAGGTGCCCAGGTAGATGACCTCGCGCATGTGGAAGCCCCACAGGCGGCGCAGCCCGTCGTAGTGCGTCTCGTTGCGGAAGCAGCGTCCGACCGAGGTGAGGCGCTGTCCGGCACCGACCTCCTGGCCCTCCAGGGAGAGCAGCAGTCCGTAGCAGGTCGCGGAGGGGAGCATGTAGCCGGTGGCGGCCAGGGACACGTCCGCGGGCGCGGATCCGGCCGCCAGCCCGTCGATGCCCTCCTCGGTGAAGCGCCCCGCGGACACACCCAGGTGCGGGAAGTTGCGGAAGTAGTCCAGCCGCGCCAGCCCTTCGGCGGGAAGCAGCGGGGGGCCGACGACGGCGGGGGCCTCCACCTGGGCCGCCAGCTGGGTGAACAGGTCGTCGAGGGCGTGGAACAGCGCGGTGCGGGCGGGGCCGAGCGGCACGAGACCGGGTCCCGGCTGCCGGAGCGCGGCCGTGTCCGACGGCGGGGCGGAAGGGGTGGCGTGTGTGGTCATGGGGCGGCTTCTCCTTGAGTCCGGTGCGGTTCCCGCTCGGCGCGGCCGGTGTGCGGACGCCGTCGGGTGGTGGTGCGGTCGGACGGCACTCAGCCGAGCAGGCCGATCCGCTGGTAGAAGGCCGTGGTGCGGGAGGTGATCGAGGCGTGCGCCGCCTGCCGGGCCGGGTCGGCCAGCAGCCGGGTGCGGAAGGCGAAGGGGTCGGGGATACCGGCGTCGCGGTAGACCTCGACGCTGTACAGCTGCTGGATGGACGTCTCGATGTAGCGCTCCACGTAGGTGCGGGCCATGGCCTGCTCCTCGGCGTCGCCGGCCTCGCACAACCGCTCGTACAGGGCGCGCACCAACTGGCAGCCGAACGCGATGTGCCGGGACTCGTCCTGGTGGTGGACCCGGTTGATGGCGCGGATCGTCTCGGGCAGCGCCGAGTCGGCGGCCATCCTGCTGTTGAAGTGGTCGACGATCTGCTCGAAGATCAGGATCCGGCTGAAGACGATGAAGTTGTCGAGCAGCGCGGAGTGGCTCTTGGCGGGGAAGGCCATGGACCGGTCGGCGTAGAGCTTCTTGCCGTACCGCAGGCAGAACTCCGCGAAGAACCACATGTGTTCGTTCTCCTCACCCAGGAAGTGGTGGAAGAACGGGGTGGGGATCTCGTATCCGGGGGCGTGGATACGGGCCACGACCTCCTGGAGCAGCTCACGGATACCGTGCACGTTCAGGCTGTAGAAGTTGACGCTCTCCCATTGGGCCAGCGCCAGGTACTGGTCGCGGGTGAGTTCGGCGGCGGCGTCGGTGCCGTGCACCGACATGAGGTCCTCGCTCATCCACAGCGCGCCCTCGGGAATGCTGTCGGGCCAGTCGAACGTCTGGTACGGGTTGTAGTAGTCGTTCTCGGCGGCGGCGGTCAGCCGCTTCACAGCGGCGCTGAACTCGTCGTCCCAGACGGATACCGTGGCAGTGCTCATCGTGACTTCCTTATGGGAGGGGTGCGGAGGGGAAAGCCGGTTCACCGGTGATCAGCGGAGGGTCTCCAGCGCGACGGTCCCCGCCACGCTCTCGACCAGGAGCGTCTCGAAGGACCGCAGGAGCCGTTCGATCTCCGGCCTGGGGACCAGACGGGTGTCGGCCATGAGGTGGAGCAGGCAAGTGTCCGGCTCGTACGCGGTGTGCACGAAGAAGGTGGCGTCCTGGCGCTCCCACACGCCGACGCAGGACACCTCGGTCTTCTCGGTGAGCGCCCTCAGCTGTTCGGCCGATCCGTCGGTGGCCGGCAGACCGGGCCAACGGTCGTGCATCCGCTTGTCGTTGAAGAAACAGGAGAGGTCCAGCTCACCGCCGCTCGCGGCCTTTGCCTCCTCCAGCACCTCGTCCATGGCCAGCGGGTCGTACTGCGCGTGCCGGTAGGCGTTCATGCCCACGAGGAAGGTGCGCCGGACGAGTTCCTCGAACGAGCCGGTGCCGCTGTCGACGGCGAAGAGGGCGTTCTCGGCCATCGCCGCGATCAGCCGCCGGCTGCGCTCGTCGTGGCGGTTGACGGCGATGAGCTGGAGGACCGCCGTGTTGTGTCCGCTGTACGAGCCGAGTACGGCGGCGGTCGCGGCGAGCAGCACCGTCTGGGTGCTCACCCGGCAGCGGTCGGCCAGTGCGGTGGTGGCCACGGCGACCGCGGGTGAGTCCATGCGCAGCCGCACGAACCGCTCCGGCGCGGGGTCGTCGGCGGGCCGGGTGAACACATGGCGGGGGGCACCCGGCTCAGAGTGGTGCGCCAGTAGGCCAGGGAGGCGGTCCCGCGGGCGGCGCCCGCGCCCTCGGTCTCGAACGCGGCTTGGTCGAGGGGCTGCCAGTCGGGGGCGGGCCCCGCCCGGTCGTCGAGCAACGCGGCCAGGTCGGCGAGGAGTTCGCGTACGGCCCAGAAGTCGACGCCGAGGTGGGAGAAGGCGAGGGCCAGCTGACCGGGGGCCCCCGCCTCCAGCACCAGGGCGCAGCGCAGGGGGAGTTCGCGGTCGTGGTCGAACGCGGTGCCCGCGAGTTCCTGGGCCAGTCGGCCGGCCGTCTCGGCGCCCGTTCCCGGTGAGGTGTCGTACACGGTGTACGCGAACGTCCCCTCGTCCGTGACCTCCTGCTCGGGGCCGGTGGCGGCCTGCCGGAAGTGGGTGCGCAGGGCCTCGTGTCGGCTCAGCAGTTGCCCGAGGGCGGCAGCGACCTGGGCCTCGGTGCGACCGGGCGGCACGGGCAGGGTCCGGCGGATGTTGAAGTAGTGGGATCCCTCGCCCAGCCAGCGGATGGACTTCCAGATCGCCTGCTGGCCCCAGGTCATCGGGGCGCGGTCGGCCCGGCGTCCGTGGAAGCGCGACGAGCCGGTTCGGCTGTCGTCCATGGTGGGTTCCTTTCGTCGCCGCGCAGGGCCGTGCCGCGGGCGGGAGGCATGAGGTGGGGGTTGCGCGGACCGGACAGGCGGACGAGACCCGTGCGCGGGCAGCGGGCATCGTCCGCCCGGGCCGGGGTCGTCGAGGGCGGCCGGC
>NZ_JAELVH010000070.1 GCF_019399235.1 Streptomyces poriferorum
GAAGGACGTGCGCTCGGCCGCGGCGTCCCGCACCGAGGAACCCGTGACCGTGGTCGACACCACGGCCGAGCGCACGTCCTTCACCCACGCGGACAGGCTCTCGGGCCGCCCGGCCGGCTCGGCGGCGCAGACCGAGAGGATGCGCTCACAGCGCTCCGGAGCCGCGGCCGCCACCTGGGGCAGCGCCCGCAGGGCGGCGCGCAGCTGCTCGGGGGTGCTGGGCGGTGCCTGGCCGCTGAGCAGGAAGTAGGCGATCGCGCCGAACGCGTACCGGTCGGTGTTCGGTGTCCGCTTGCCTTCGAAGACCTCGGGGGCGGCGTACCCGGGCGTGAACCAGACCTCCGCCGTCTGATGGTCCGCGGTCAACTTGCTCAGCCCGAAATCGACGAGCGTGGCCTGGCCGTGCTCGTCGACCATGACGTTGCCGGGGGACAGGTCGCCGTGGACGACGGTGCGCCCGGACGGCGTCGCCCGGCCCGAGTGCAGCCAGTCAAGGACGTCCGCGAGCTGTTCGAGTGTCCGCAGCACCTCCCGGCGCTCGGCGTGACTGGCGAGGGTCCGCTCGGCGCGCCAGTCCCGCAGGTCGAGACCGTCCACATGGTTCATGACCAGGACCAGGGCCCGCCCGGCAGCGGTCGACGCGTCCCCGGCACCGTGGATCGGCGGGCCCTCGAAGTGCTCGCGCACACCGACGACACCGGGCCGGTTCACGAACCGCAGCAGTTCCGCCTGCTCCTGCCACTTCGCGCTGAGGCGCTGGAACTGCTCGATGGTGATCGTGGTCCTGGAGTCCAGGACCTTCACGACGACGGTCTCGGGGGCCCCGTCGAGCTCTATTTCCGCGCGGTAGAGGACGGCCTCGCCGCCCCGTCCGATCGAATTGAGCAGACGATATCTGTCCGGAGTCGCATCCGGTCCGATGTGGTGCGTCGCACTGTTCAAACTATCCCCCCAGGGACGGTAATTGACGAGTCATAAGATAGCTGGGTCCATGCTTTCCCGGTCAACGGAGGCAGGGGCCGGCCTCCCGTGCGCCGCTGCCTTCCACCGGTGCCACCGCGCGTGCACCTCCGCCGTACGGCGGTGCTCATGTCGCTCATATGTGGACCTGATCCCTGTGAGTAAGGCCACGAAACGGACAAACGATCACAGTTGGCTGCCAGAGTGACGGTTCTCAAGGTCATGCGTTCTCACACGGAGGTTCTGCCGAACCTCCGTGGAGACCACGAACCCGCAGGGAGTACGTCCCTTGGCTGCCATCGCCCGCTGGTGCGTCACGCACCGCCTCCTCGCCGTACTCATCTGGCTGCTCGCCCTCGGCGGCACGGCGGCCGCAGCGGGGTTCGCGGGTTCCGCCTACTCCAACGACTACGAGGCCCCGGGAACCGAGTCCGGGCGGGCGGCCGAGCTGCTCAAGGACGGCTTCACGGATCTCGGCGGTGACACCGACACCATCGTCTGGCACACCGACGACTCCACCGTGCGCGCCGCCGACGTCACCCAGAAGATGACCGCCACCCTGCACGCCGTCGAACGGCTGCCGGGCGTCGGCGCCGTCACCGGGCCGTACGCGGACCCCGGATCCGGGCAGATCAGTGCCGACGGGCACACCGCCTACGCCACCGTCACCTTCGACCGGCAGGCGGACGACGTACCGGCCGGGCAGGCCAGGGCCGTCGTCGACACCGCGAAGGCCGCCGCGGGCGAACACCTCCAGGTCGAGCTGGGCGGCTCGGCCATAGCTCTCACCGAGGCACCGGGCGCCCACCTCAGCGAGGCCGTCGGGGTGGTCGTCGCCGCCGTCGTGCTCTTCCTCGCCTTCGGTTCGCTCGCCGCGAGCATGCTGCCCATCGCCACCGCCCTCGTCTCGGTCGGCACGGCGTACGCGGGCATCGTGCTGCTCGGACACGTGATGACCGTCGCCGACTTCGCCCCCATGCTGGGCATGCTCATCGGACTCGGCGTCGGGATCGACTACGCGCTCTTCATCGTCACCCGGCACCGCAGAGGACTGCGGCGCGGTATGTCCGTGCCGGAGGCGGCGCAGAACGCGGTCGCGACGACCGGGCGGGCCGTCGTCTTCGCCGGGGCCACCGTCTGCATCGCGCTCCTGGGGATGCTGATCCTGAGGCTGAGCTTCCTCAACGGGGTCGCCATCGCCGCTTCGCTCACCGTCGTCCTGACCGTGATCGCCTCCGTGACCCTGCTGCCCGCCCTGCTGTCCCTCATCGGCATGCGGGCGCTGAACCGCCGCGAGCGCCGGCGGCTGGCCGAGCACGGCCCGCAGCCGGAGCCGGCCACCGGCTTCGCCGCCCGCTGGTCCGCCTTCGTGGAGCGGCACCCCAAAATGCTCGGCGCGCTCGCCGCCGTCGTGATGCTGGTCCTCGCGCTCCCGACCTTCTCGCTCCACCTGGGCAGCGCCGACCAGGGCAACAACGCGCGGTCCTCGACCACCCGGCAGGCGTACGACCTGCTCGCCGACGGCTTCGGCCCCGGGGTCAACGGCCCGCTGACCGTCGCCGCGCATCTGGACGGTGCCGACGACCGGCTCGCGATGGACGGCCTGCCGGCGACGCTGCGCGCCACCGACGGGGTGGCCTGGGCCTACCCGGTGACGTACAACTCCAGCGGCGACACCGCGTACGTCACCGTCGTCCCGGACTCGGAACCGCAGTCCCGGCAGACCAGCGAGCTCGTCGAGCGGCTGCGGACGGACGTCCTGCCGAAGGCGTCCGAGAACACCTCGCTCCAGACCCATGTGGGCGGCGTGACGGCCAGCTACGACGACTTCGCGCAGATCATCATCGGCAAGCTCCCGCTCTTCATCGGCGTCGTCGTGGGACTCGGCTGTCTGCTCCTGCTGATCGCCTTCAGATCGGTCGGCATCCCGCTGAAGGCCGCGGCGATGAACGTGGCGGCCGTGGCCTCCTCGTTCGGTGTCGTCGTCGCGATCTTCCAGTGGGGCTGGGGGAGCGAGCTGCTGGGGCTCGGCGGCGCGGGGCCCATCGAGCCGTTCCTGCCGGTGATCATGGTGTCCGTGCTCTTCGGCCTCTCCATGGACTACCAGGTCTTCCTGGTCGGCCGGATGTACGAGGAATGGCTGGAGACCGGTGACAACCGGCGGGCAGTCAGGGTCGGCCTGGCCGAGACCAGCCGGGTGATCAACTCGGCGGCCGTGATCATGATCTCGGTCTTCCTCGCCTTCGTGCTCAGCGGCGACCGCGTCATCGCGATGTTCGGCATCGCGCTCGCCGCGGCCGTGGCCCTGGACGCCTTCGTCCTGCGTACGCTGCTGGTCCCCGCCCTCATGCACCTGCTGGGCGGAGCCAACTGGTGGCTGCCCGGCTGGCTGGACCGGCGGCTGCCGCGCATCAGCATCGAACCGCCCGACTGCGGAACCCCGCGAGCGAAGATCCCGGCGAGGTACGCGAGCGAGTCCGGGAGCGACGAGGTCACAGCGGCCGCACAGCGCGTTCACTGACCGGCGCGGAATCCGGGCCGAGGCCCGGCGGGGACGGGCCGTTAAGAGGGTTCTCATCTGCTCCGCCTAGCGTGCGGCAGATGAACTCCACGACCCCCACGACCCCCACCACTCCCACCGACCCCGTTGCCGAGGGCGACGGCGAGGCGAACACCGCCGAGAGGACTACCGCCGGAAAGGGCGGCGCGAAGACCGCCGGGAACACCACGGAGCAGGCCGTCACCGACGCCGCCGCGACCGGGGGAACGACGACGCGGCTCGAAAAGGCGGGCCCGGAGTCCGGTGCCGACGCGGAGCAGGACCTCGACCGGGAACAGCACGCCGACGACCTCGACGACCTCGACCTGGACGACGACGAGTCGCACAAGGAGTCCTCGGGCCTCGGCACCGCCGCGGCGGCCGTCGTCTCCGTCGGGCTCGGCATCGTCTCCCTCAGCGGCGCCTGGAGCGGCCGGGTCGCCGCCGAGCGCGAGACGCTGATCGGGCAGTTCAAGACCTCGTCCGGCGCCACGGCCGCCCAGCAGGTCTCCGAGATCTACGGTGACGCCTGGCACGCCACCGCGCTGGTCAACGGTCTCTTCGGCCTGCTCGCACTGCTCGTCGGCGTCTACGTCCTGGTCCGGCCGGCGTTCGGCGCCCCGTCCGCACACCCGCAGCCGGGCTGGATCCGCGCGGTCGCCAAGGGAGGCATCGCCCTCGGCGTGCTGGGCGTACTGATCGCCGTGTGCATGTACTTCGACCTCATCGTCGCCCTGCCGACGGCACCGGCCACCGCGGGCTAGGACCTCACGTACGCCGCCGCCCGGCGCGGTCTAAGGCATCGGTGAGTACCCGGGGCGGGCCCGTGCGGTGGCGTAAGCCCCTCCCTAAGGCCCCCGGCCGCCGCAGATGCGGAACTCGCCCGATGCGGCACCACCCCCTGGGGGACGACAGTGGTGGCACGGCAGAAGCACTGCCGCCACCGAGGCCCAACGGGCCCGTCCCCAGGGGGAATCACATGTACGAGCTGGAACTCCACAAGATCAGGGCAGCCGAACTCGTCCGCCGCGCCGCCGACGAGCGGCTCGTCCGGGAGGCCCGCCGCGCCCGTAAGGCGGCGGCCCGCGGTTCCGCGCGCCAGGAACACGAGAGGACGGTGAGTGCGGGCACGGACCGGGAGCGGTTCGCGCACGCCGCGTAAGGGCCGGCGACCGTGACGGTCCGGCTTCCCGGCTCCGCGCTGTCGGACCCGTGTGCGATGCTCGGCGACGTGGAGACCAGGTCAGTCAGTCCCGTGTTCGTCGGCCGCACAGGTGAACTCACCGCGCTCACCGACGCGCTCGCCCGCGCCACCGCCGCCGGCACCGCCCCGTCCGGCGGTGGCGGCGGCGAGCCGCAGGCGCTCCTCATCGGCGGCGAGGCGGGCGTCGGCAAGACCCGTCTGGTCGAGGAGTTCCTCGCGGTGGCGGCCCGCCGCGGGGCCGTCGTCGCGGTCGGCGGCTGCGTGGAGATCGGAGCCGACGGCCTGCCGTACGCCCCGTTCTCCACCGCCCTGCGCACCCTGAACCGCATCCTCCCCGAGGAGATGGCCGCGGCCTGCGCGGGCCAGGAGGGCGAACTGGCCCGGCTCCTTCCGGAACTCGGCGAAGCCGGCCGGGAGGCGGCCGACGAACACGGCACCGCCCGCCTCTTCGAACTCACCGCCAGGCTGCTGGAGCGCATCTCCGCGGACCGCACCGTCGTGCTCGTCCTGGAGGACCTGCACTGGGCCGACTCCTCCACCAGGCATCTGCTGGCCTACCTCTTCCGTACGCTGCGCAGCGGCCGCCTCGTCGTGATCGGCACCTACCGCGCCGACGACATCCACCGCCGCCACCCGCTGCGCCCCCTGCTGGCCGAACTGGACCGGCTGCGCACCGTGCGCCGCATCGAACTCGCCCGGTTCAGCCGGGCCGAGGTCCGCCGCCAGCTCACCGGCATCCTCGCGGGTTCGCCCGAACCCGCCCTGGTGGACGAGATATTCGAGCGTTCCGACGGAAACGCGTTCTTCGTCGAGGAGCTCGCCTGCAGCATGGAGTGCGGAGACGGGGCCGCCGGGCTGCCCGGCTCCCTGCGCGACCTCCTCCTCGTCCGCGTCGAGGCACTGTCCGACGGCGCCCAGCGGATCGCCCGCATCGTCGCCGAAGGCGGCTCGGCGGTCGAGTACGAACTGCTGGCCGCCGTCGCCGGCCTTGCCGAGGACGAGCTCATCGAGGCCCTCCGCGGAGCCGTCGGCGCCAATCTGCTGCTCACCACCCCGGAGGGCAACGGCTACCGCTTCCGGCACTCCCTGGTCCGCGAAGCCGTCAGCGACGACCTTCTCCCCGGCGAACGCTCCCGGCTCAACCGGCGCTACGCCGAGGCGCTGGAGGCCGACCCCACCCTGGTCCGAGACGGCGAGCGGGCCACGCGCCTGGCCAGCTACTGGTACGGGGCGCACGATCCGGCCAAGGCCCTGCCCGCCGTACTGAAGGCATCGGTCGAAGCCCGCCGCCGTAACGCCTACGCCGAGCAACTGCGGCTGCTGGAACGGGCGATGGAGCTGTGGGACGACGCCCCCGACGCGATACGCGCCACCCTGCGGCCCATCGACTACGCCGAGGTCTATCCGGCCTGCGGCAGCCGCGACGGTTCCGCCCCGCTGAGCCATCTCGACCTGCTGGCCGAAGCCACCGTCGCCGCCCGCTTCGGCGGGGAGCGTGAACGGTCCCTCGCCCTCTGCAAGAAGGCCCTGCGGATCCTGGAGAACGAGGACGACGCCCTGCGCGCCGCCTGGTTCTGGGTCCAGCGCTCCCGCCTGGTCCAGGACCTCACCCGGGGCGACGGCTGGGACGAACTGGCCACGGCGGAGGAGCTCGTCCGCGGCCTGCCCCCGTCGGCCGTGCACGCGGACGTCCTGACGAACGTGGCCGGCTGGGGCGCCCTGCACCGGCCCGGCGCCGGGACCCTCGCCGCCGCCGACCGGGCCGTGGAGTACGCCCGGCTGGTCGGCGACGAGTCCATCGAGCTGCACGCACGGCTGACCCGCGCCTGGCTGAACGCGGACGCCGGGGCCATCGACGAGGGCATCGCCGAGCTGTACGCCGTCCGCGACCGGGCCGAAGAGCTGTGTCTCGTCGGCGTCATGGGCCGGGCGGCCATCAACCTGCCCTCCACCCTCGAAGCAATGGGCCGGTCGCTGGAAGCGGTGACCGCGGCCGACCACGGCATCAGGATCTGCCACAGCCGCGGTGTCGCGGACATGGAGGCCTGGGCACGCACCAACCAGGCGATGTCGCTGTTCTCCCTCGGCCGCTGGGACGAGTCCCTGGCCACCACCGAGGCCGCCTCCCGCACGGCACTGTCCCGGAAGTCCCAGGGCCTCGTCGCCGCACGGCGCACCGAAGTGGCGCTGGCGCGCGGGGACCTCGCCGATGCCGAACAGCAACTGGCACTGGCCAGAAGGAGCTTCGGCTCCAGCGATCCTCAGCCGCAGCACCTCATCAACGGCGTCCGCCACACCATCACCATCGCCGTGCAGCAGGGGAGGCTGCCCGAGGCGCGGGCGGCCTTCGAGGCCCAGGCGGAGCAGGGTTTCCCGCCCGGCACCCAGCGGTACGCCTTTCCGCTGCTGCACGTCGTCGCCGCGGCGGAGGCCGACGCGCGGGGCCTGCCCGCCACGGAGCCGGGCCGGCCGGGCATCCTCGCGCTGGTCCGCAGCCACCTCAAGCGACTGCCGGCACTCGTCCCCGTATGGGCGGCCCACGGTGTGCTGATCGAGGCCGAACTGGCCCGGGCCGAAGGCCTCGACACCCCGGACCACTGGTCCCGCGCCGCCGAGGCCTTCGCGCCCCTGCACCGTCCGTACGAACTGGCGCAGATCCGCCATCGCTGGGCGGAGGCCCTCCTCATAGCCTCAGGCGACCGGACCGCGGCCACCGCGGTGCTGCGCGACGCCCACAGCACCGCCCGGCGGCTCGGGGCGCGCCCGCTGACCGAGACCATCGAGCTGCTGGCGGGCCGCGCCCGGATCACCCTCGCCGGTCCCGGCCCGGATGCCTCTCCCGGCTCGGGCGAGCAGATCCCGGTGGCCGTCACCGTTCCGGACCACGGTGACGAGCAGGGCGGCCAGGACCGATCGGAGGAACAGCTCAGGGCCGCGGCGGCGGCCGCCGTGCAGTCCTTCGGGCTGACCCCGCGCGAGCAGGAGGTGCACCGGCTCGTGGCCGCCGGCCACACCAACCGCAGAATCGCCGAGGAGCTCTACATCTCACCCAAGACCGCGAGCGTGCACGTCTCCAACATCCTCGCCAAGCTCGGCGTCACGGGCCGCGGCGAGGCGGCCGCACTGGCCCACCGGCTGCGGCTGTACCGGATGCCGAAGGACGCGTAGAGCCGCACTCCGGACGGCCGGGCGGGTGGACGGCTGGGCGGGCCGGGCGCGTGGGCGGCTGGGCGGCCGGGCGCGTGGCGGGCGAGCCGCGCCGGGTCAGGCCCCGTCGCCCCCGTCACCGTCACCGCCGGATCCGCCGCCCCCGTCACCGCCGGATCCGCCGTCCGGCTCGTCGCCGTCCCCGTCCGGCTCGCCGGGGCCCCCGTCGCCGTCCTCGTCACGGCGGCGGACCACGACCTTGCCCGAGGTCAGATCGATGGGGCCGCGCGCGGGGTCGCCGACGCCGAGATCCACCCGGGTCAGCTCCAGCCGCCTCTGCTCCTCGGCGGTGTGCTTGCGACCGGGTGCGAAGAGTTCCTCGAAGAAGTTGAACACGGGCCGCCCACCCTTCCGCCGGCTGTGGCCGCCAGGACCTCTCGGTCGAGAAGCCCTACCGCACCTCGACTACCAGGACCTCTCGGTCGAGAAGCCCTACCGCACCTCGACCACCAGGATCTTGTCGTCCCCCGGCTTCGGGGTGCCACGTGAGTCCGTCTCGCTCGTCACGAGCCAGAGCTTGTTGCCGCCCGCCGCGAGCACGGTGCGCAGACGGCCGTACTTCCCCTCCAGGAACGACTGGGGTGCCGCCAGAGGTTCCTTGTCCGCCGTACCGGACAGCGGGATCCGCCAGAGCCGCTCACCCCGCAGACCGGCCATCCAGATCGAGCCCTTGACGAAGGCGATGCCGCTCGGGGACGCCTCCGACGTCTTCCACTGTGCCACGGGATCAAGGAAACCGGCCTCGCCCGCCTTGCCCTCGGCCTCCGGCCAGCCGTAGTTCCCGCCCGGCACGATCCGGTTCAGCTCGTCCCAGGTGTCCTGGCCGAACTCGGCCGCCCACAGCTGCTTGTGACCGTCCCAGGCCAGCCCCTGCACATTGCGGTGACCGTACGAATACACCACGGAGTCGGCCTGCGGATTCCCGTGCAGCGGCTCACCGTCCGGGGTCATCCGCAGGATCTTGCCGGCCGGCGACTGCTTGTCCTGCGCGCGGCCGTCGTCCCCCGTCTCGCCCGTGCCCGCGTACAGCATGCGGTCCGGGCCGAAGGCGATCCGGCCGCCGTTGTGGATGGCGCCCTTCGGGATGCCCCGCAGAATCGTGTCGGGAGCGCCCAGCAGCTGACCGGGAGTCGTCCCGTCCTCGTCGTAGAGCATGCGGGCGATGCGGTTGTCCGACGCCGTGGTGAAGTACGCGTACACCAGGTGGTCCGTGCCGTAGTCGGGGGAGACCGCGAGGCCGAGGAGCCCGCCCTCACCCGCCGCCGCCACCCCCGGCACGGTGCCCAGCAGCGTCTTCTTGCCGCTCTTCGCGTCGACCCGGGTGATCGTCCCCTTGTCGCGCGAGCCCACCAGCAGATCGCCGTCCGGCAGCTTCGCGAGACCCCACGGCGATTCCAGGCCCTCCGTGAGGGTCGACACCACCTTCACCGAGCCCTTCGCGGGCGGCAGACCGGCCGCGGGACGCGAGGCCGACGGCGACGTGGAAGGCGAGGCCGCCCGGCCGGACGGGGCCGCGGGGGAGCCGGCCGGTGAACTCGCACCCTGGCCCGCCGTGCTCTCGGCACCCTCCTGCGAGGAGCACCCCGCGGTGAGCATCAGGGCGCCGGCCGCCAGCACGGCCACCGCGCCCCGCCGCGCACCCCTGCCATTCCCGCGGGGCATCGCGCGACGCCCCACCGGTTCCCGCACAGATCCGAACCTCGCACCGCGCACAGCACCGACCCCTTCGACGACCGCCTGTCCCCTGTTCTTACACCGCGGCCGCGCCCAGGGTTCCCGAAGCCCGGGTACTTTCTCGCTCGGCGATCAAACTTCACACGCCGATGCGGTGCGGGGGCGCTCAGTCCCACGACTCCCGTGCGGCCGGAAGCCGGTCGATCTCGTCGAGGTCCCGGTCCGTCAGCGTCAGCCCGGCCGCCCCCGCGTTCTCGACGGCCCACCGCTCCTGCTTGGTCCCCGGCACGGGCACGATCTGCGGCCCCTGGCGCAGTACCCAGGCCAGCGCCACCTGCGCCGGTGTCGCCCCGTACCGCTCCGCGATCCGCCGCAGCCCCACGACCACCGGCTGGTTCGCGGCCATCATCTCGGCGGTGAACCGCGGATGCCTGGCCCGCAGGTCCTCCGGCTCGAAACCCTGCCCCGGAGTGAGCGTGCCCGTCAGATAGCCGCTGCCCAGCGGCATCGCGGCCAGCACCCCGACCCCGCGCGCCGCACACCACGGCACCAGGGCCTCCAACGCCTGCGGGGACCACACGGAGAGCTCCGCCTGCACCGCACTCACCGGAAAGACCTGCTGGACCCGCTCCAGCTGCCGGATCGTTTCGTCGTGCGTCCGCGCTCCCCGCCGGCGAGCGGCCCTGGCCCCGACCGCGGACAGCCCGAGCGCCCGGACCTTTCCCGCGTTCACGAGTTCCGCCATCGCGCCCCAGGTTTCCTCGACGGGCACCTCGGGGTCGGCCCGATGGAGCTGGTACAGATCGATCACATCCGTCTGCAGCCGCCGCAGCGAGGCGTCACAGGCCCGCCGCACATAGCCGGGACGGCCGTTGGCCACGATGTGCTGATCGCCCACCAGCAGACCGCACTTGGTGGAGAGGAAGGCCTGCTCACGGCGTCCCTTCAACGCCCGCCCCACCAGCAGCTCGTTGGTGAACGGCCCGTACATGTCGGCGGTGTCGAACAGGTCGACACCCGCGTCGAGCGCCGCGTGCACCGCGCGCAACGCCTCGTCACCGCGCTGCCGCGAGGCGCTGTACGCCCAGCTCATCGGCATACAGCCGAGACCGACGGCGCCCACGGCGAGCGCCGCCGCACCGAGACTTCTGCGCTCCAACTCCCCGAACCCTCCCTCGCACCGCACCCCCAAACTAACCTCTGCGCCCCGCCGGGCTTCGCATAGCCTCCTGACCATGACTTCCACCACGCGATCCGCCCCTGTCCCCGACGTATGGCTGCCCTTCCCGGCCGACGAGATCGAGGGACTCCCCGAGGGCCTCAACTACCGCTTCTGGGACGGCGGAGAGGACTTCCCCGCCGACCCCGCCCACTGCGCCTTCTACGTCGTCCCCTACATGAAGGGGCCGGCGGTCGCGGTCCGCCCGCTCGACGGCATGAGCGGTGTCCAGGTCGTGCAGACGCTCTCCGCGGGCATCGACCATGTGGAGCCGGGCCTCGGCCTGTTGCCCGCGGGCGTACGGCTCTGCAACGCCAAGGGCGTCCACGAGGCGTCCACGGCCGAGCTGACCCTCGCGCTGATCCTCGCCTCGCTGCGCGGGTTCCCCGGATTCGTGCACGGCCAGGACAAGGAGGAGTGGCGGTCCGGCTTCTACCCCGCCCTCGCCGACAAGTCCGTGCTGATCGTCGGCTACGGATCGATCGGCTCCGCGATCGAGGACCGGCTCGCGCCCTTCGAGTGCGCGCGGGTGGCGCGCGTCGCACGCTCCGCACGGACAACCGCACGCGGCCCCGTACACACACTCGACGACCTGCCCGCGCTGTTGCCCGAGGCCGATGTCGTCATCCTGTCCACCCCGTTGAACCCCTCCACGCAGGGGCTGGTCGGCGCGGACTTCCTCGCCGCGATGCCGGACGGGGCGCTGCTCGTGAACGTGGCCCGCGGCGGTGTCGTCGACACCAAGGCCCTGTTGTCCGAGCTCGAGTCCGGCCGGCTGCGCGCCGCCCTCGATGTCACGGACCCGGAACCGCTCCCTTCCGGCCATCCCCTCTGGCATGCTCCGAACGTCCTCATCACTCCGCATGTGGGCGGCAGCACCTCGGCGTTCCTGCCGCGCGCCAAGCGACTGCTGGCCGGACAGCTCAGCCGTTTCGCCGCGGGGGAGCCGGTGCACAACGTCGTGCGCACCACCGGCTGAACACGCTACGGGCACGTTCCGTTCCTCTGTGTCCCGACAACACCGCAGGCCGTCACGGAGAGTAGAGGAACTATGTCCCTGTGTGACCACTCTGGTGTATCGTCCCGAAAGGGGGGCTGCGCCGTGGAAGGGGTGGCGCCGGGGAGGAAGCCACACGCGAGGGGGGCGAGGGCGATGTACGGGCGATGGGCGAACGATCCGACACGGCAGGGCGGCCGACGGCTGCCGACAGTGCGTCCGGTGCGCCGGCGCCGCGGCCGTCCGGCGACATTCGGGGCACCCCGGTGAGCGCGCCGGCGAGCGCCCGCGCGGCATTCCTGGCCCGCCGGCATGTCGTCGGCCGGGCGCCCGCGTTCCTCCCGCGGCTCCTCATCGGACTCGTCTGCGCCGGATACGGGGTGGGTGCGGCCGTGGGCTGGGGCTCGGCGCGACTCGCCCTGTTCATGGGGGACTTCGGCCTGAGCGCGGCCGCCCTGGTCGCCGCCGTCTCCTGCTTCCTGTTCGCGCGCTCGGCGGACAACAGGTTCCGGCCGGCCTGGCTGCTGTTCTCGCTCTCCTCCCTGATGGCAGCGGCGGGCAACGCGGTCTGGGGCTGGTACGAGTGCGTGCGCGAGGTAGAGGTGCCCAGCCCCTCCCTGGCCGACCTCTTCTTCCTGTGCTTCGCGCCGCCCGCCATCGTGGGCCTGCTCGTCCTCGCCAAACGCCCTGTCACCCGGGCCGGGTGGGTCTGCCTGGTTCTCGACTCCTGGCTGATCGGCGGATCGCTGCTCACGCTCTCCTGGAGCCTCGCCCTCGCCCACACCGCGCACCTGGCGGACGTGGAGGGCGTCAGCGTGGCCCGCGCGGCTCTCTCGCTGGCCTACCCGCTGCTCGACATCGTGCTGGTCTCCATGGTGCTCGCCCTGCACTTCCGGCGCTCCAGCGTCAACCGTGCCGCGGTGAACACCGCCATCGCCGCCCTGGCCCTCACGGTCCTGTGCGACGCGCTGTTCACCTCGCCGCTGCTGCGCCAGACCTACCGGTCCGGCCAGTTGCTCGACGCCGGCTGGTTCGCCGGTTCGCTGCTCCTCGCCTACGCCCCCTGGGGCGTCGCCCGTGACGAGGACGACGCCGACAGGCTCGCGTCCCGTACCACCAGCCGCCCCATCTCCGGTTCGCTGGCCGCGCTCACGCCGTATCTGGCCGCCGCCGTCTGCACGCTGGGCATTCTCTACAACGTCATCGAGGGCCGCCGGGTGGACCGCGTCGTGGTCTTCACCGGGTGCACGGTGGTGCTCGCGCTCGTCGTGCGGCAGGGCATCATGCTCGTCGACAACATCGCCCTCACCCAGGAACTGGCCCAGAAGGAGAATCACTTCCGCTCCCTGGTTCAGGGCTCCAGCGACGTCATCATGATCGCCGCCCCGACCGGCATACTCCGCTACGTCAGCCCCGCCGCCGCCGGTGTCTACGGGCGCGAGGCGGACGACCTCGTCGGCGCGGAGCTCTCCTCGATCATCCATCCCGACGACCTCGGCCGGGTGGTCCACGAAGTGCGGAAGTTCCTCGCCGCCCCGCCAGGCAAGGAACCCACCACCCGCATCGAGTGCCGCTTCCGCTCCGGCACCGGCGAATGGCTGAACGTCGAGTCCACAGTCAACCGCCACCAGGGCGGCCTGATCCTCAACAGCCGCGACGTGACCGAACGGGTCCGCCTCCAGGCCCAGTTACAGCACAACGCGGAGCACGACCCGCTCACCGACCTGCCCAACCGCGCGCTCTTCACCGACCGGGTCCGCCGGGCGCTGGGCGGCCGGCGCGCGGGCGACGCGGGAACCGCCGTGCTCTTCATCGACCTTGACGGCTTCAAGGCGGCCAACGACCGGTTCGGCCACCAGGCGGGCGACGAGCTCCTGATCCAGGCCGCCCGCCGCCTCCAGGAATCCGTCCGGGCGGGGGACACCGCCGCCCGCCTCGGCGGGGACGAGTTCGCCGCCCTCATCGTCGGCGACGGCGGACACGACCAGAGCGCCCGGGAGTACCAGGTCCACGAGATCGCCGACCGGTTGCGCCTCACGCTCTCCCAGCCCTACCGCATCGGCGCCGGCGAGGTCCGGGTCACCGCGTCCATCGGTGTCGCCTTCGCCGAGCCCGGCATCACCCCCAACGACCTCATGCGCAACGCCGACCTGGCCATGTACCGCGCCAAGGCGGGCGGCAAGGACCGCGTCGAGCTGTACGCCCCGCAGATGCAGGCCGAGGTGGTGCGCCGTTCCGAGCTGGCGGCCCGGCTGCGCACCGCCCTGCGGGACGGCGAGTTCGCGCTGCTGCACCAGCCCGTGGTCCATCTGGCCAGCGGCACCGTCGCCGCCGTCGCCGCCCAGGCCCGCTGGCGCTCCGCCCAGGGCATCCTCTTCACGCCCGCCGAGTTCCTCCGCGTCGCCGAGGACAGCGACCGCACCGCGGAACTGGGCCGCTGGCTCCTCGAAGAGGCCGTCGAGCAGGCCGCCGACCGGTCCAGGGCCGGCCACCAGGTCTCCGTGGCCGTCCGGCTGTCCGCCCGCAGGCTGATCGACAAGGGAATGCCGTTCGGCTCCGTCGAGGCGCTGCTGACGCGGTACGGGCTGCCGTCCGGGGCCCTGATGATCGAGGTCGCGGACAGCGACCCCCGGGTCTCCTTCGACGAACTGGAACAGCGCCTGGTCGCCCTGCGGCGTCTCGGCGTACGCATCGCGCTCGACGGCTTCGGCAGCGGCTACGCCGCGATCAACGCCCTGCGCCGGCTCCCCATCGACGTACTGAAACTGGACCGCGGCCTGGTGGAGGGTGTCGTCGAGTCCGCCCGGCTGCACAAGATCACCAGCGGGCTGCTGCGGATCGCCTGCGACCTGGGCCTGCAGTCCGTGGCCGACGGTGTCGACGTCCCCGAACAGGTCCTCGCCCTGCGCGCCATGGGCTGTACGCACGGCCAGGGGATGGCCTTCTCCGGGCCGCTGGACGAGTACCGGCTGCGCCGCGCCCTGGTCCGCGGCGAGTTCCCGGTGCCCGGCAGCCCGGCCGTTCAGCCGGTCCTCGCGGGCGGTTCCATCCCCCTCCTGACCGGATCACATGCTGAGACGCCCGTCCCACCCACTTGACACGTCGAGTGCGTCGGAGAGAGGGTCAATGCCATGCGCACCCGAATTCTCGTACTTGGAAAGCGCGTCGGCTGAAGCAGAGTTCCTCGATGACACTCTGCAGACCGCACCGACGCGCTCCCCTCGCTTGCCTCACGGCACGAGGGGTTTTTTGTTGCACCGGCACCACGCAAACCATCGCAAAACACTCGCAAAAACCCTCAGCTTCGAGAAGAGAATGCCGATGACCGAGCAGGCCACCGGGGCCCACCATCCCCAGCCGCGGGCCCGTAACGGCGGATCGTCGTCCGCCACCGTTGAGCACGTCACGGGCGCGCAGTCCCTCATCCGTTCTCTCGAGGAAGTCGGGGCCGACACCGTATTCGGCCTCCCTGGCGGCTGCATCCTTCCGGCGTACGACCCGCTGATGGACTCCACCCGGGTTCGCCACATCCTGGTCCGCCACGAGCAGGGCGCGGGTCACGCGGCCACCGGTTATGCGCAGGCCACCGGCAAGGTCGGCGTCTGCATGGTCACCTCGGGCCCGGGTGCCACCAACCTGGTCACCCCGATCGCCGACGCGGCCATGGACTCCGTGCCCATGGTCGCCATCACCGGCCAGGTGGCCTCCGGCGCCATCGGTACGGACGCCTTCCAGGAAGCCGACATCTGCGGCATCACGATGCCGATCACCAAGCACAACTTCCTGGTCACCCGCGCCGAGGACATCGCGCACACGATCGCGGAGGCCTTCCACATCGCCTCCACCGGCCGTCCGGGTCCGGTCCTCGTCGACATCGCCAAGGACGCCCTCCAGTCGAAGACCACCTTCAGCTGGCCGCCGGTCATGGACCTGCCGGGCTACCGCCCGGTGACC
Source organism: Streptomyces poriferorum (assembly GCF_019399235.1). Taxonomy (GTDB): domain Bacteria; phylum Actinomycetota; class Actinomycetes; order Streptomycetales; family Streptomycetaceae; genus Streptomyces; species Streptomyces poriferorum. Next base: position 15,755 of record NZ_JAELVH010000070.1, read on the forward strand.
AAGCCGCACGCCAAGCAGATCCGTGAGGCCGCCAAGCTCATCACCCAGGCCAAGCGCCCGGTGCTGTACGTGGGCGGCGGCGTCATGAAGGCCGGGGCCACCGCCGAACTCAAGGTGCTGGCCGAGCTCACCGGAGCGCCCGTCACCACCACGCTGATGGCGCTCGGCTCTTTCCCCGACAGCCACCCGCTGCACGTGGGAATGCCCGGTATGCACGGTTCGGTCACCGCCGTCACCGCGCTGCAGAAGGCCGACCTGATCGTCGCCCTCGGCGCCCGGTTCGACGACCGGGTCACCGGCAAGCTGGACAGCTTCGCCCCGTACGCCAAGATCGTCCACGCCGACATCGACCCGGCGGAGATCGGCAAGAACCGCGCGGCCGACGTCCCGATCGTCGGTGACGCCCGCGAGGTCATCGCCGACCTGGTCCAGGCGGTCCAGGCCGAGCACACCGAGGGCCACACCGGCGACTACGCCGCATGGTGGAAGGACCTCAACCGCTGGCGCGAGACCTACCCGGTCGGCTACGACCTGCCGGAGGACGGCAGCCTCTCGCCGCAGCAGGTCATCCAGCGGATCGGTGAACTCGCACCCGAGGGCACGGTCTTCGCGGCGGGCGTCGGCCAGCACCAGATGTGGGCCTCGCACTTCATCCAGTACGAGCGGCCCGCCACCTGGCTGAACTCCGGCGGCGCCGGAACGATGGGCTACGCGGTCCCGGCCGCGATGGGCGCCAAGGCCGGCATGCCCGACCGTACGGTCTGGGCGATCGACGGCGACGGCTGCTTCCAGATGACCAACCAGGAACTCACCACCTGCGCGCTCAACAACATCCCGATCAAGGTCGCCATCATCAACAACGGCGCTCTCGGGATGGTCCGCCAGTGGCAGACCCTGTTCTACAACCAGCGGTACTCCAACACCGTGCTGCACTCCGGCGCCGACACAGACGGCAACGCGGCCAAGGGCACCCGGGTGCCCGACTTCGTCAAGCTGTCCGAGGCCATGGGCTGCTACGCGATCCGCTGCGAGGACCCGGCCGACCTGGACAAGGCCATCGCCGAGGCCAACTCGATCAACGACCGCCCTGTGGTCATCGACTTCATCGTCCACGAGGACGCCATGGTGTGGCCGATGGTCGCCGCCGGCACCTCGAACGACGAGGTCATGGCAGCTCGGGGCGTCCGCCCCGACTTCGGCGACAACGAAGACGACTGAGAGACAGAGAGAGACCGACTTCCATGTCCACCAAGCACACGCTCTCCGTCCTGGTCGAGAACAAGCCCGGTGTCCTCGCCCGGATCACCGCCCTGTTCTCCCGCCGCGGCTTCAACATCGACTCGCTCGCGGTCGGTACCACCGAACACCCCGACATCTCACGCATCACCATCGTCGTGAACGTCGAGGACCTGCCGCTGGAGCAGGTGACCAAGCAGCTCAACAAGCTGGTCAACGTCCTGAAGATCGTCGAACTCGAGCCGGCCGCTGCGATCCAGCGTGAGCTCGTCCTGGTGAAGGTCCGCGCCGACAGCGAGACCCGCTCCCAGATCGTCGAGATCGTCCAGCTGTTCCGCGCCAAGACCGTGGACGTCTCCCCGGAGGCCGTCACGATCGAGGCGACCGGCGGCGCCGACAAGCTGGAGGCGATGCTCAAGATGCTGGAGCAGTACGGCATCAAGGAGCTCGTCCAGTCCGGCACCATCGCCATAGGGCGCGGCGCGCGCTCGATCACCGACCGGTCACTGCGCGCCCTCGACCGCACGGCATAAATCATTCCGGGGCACGCCGCGCCGCTCGCATGGCGAGACCCGAAAACGTAACTGACGCACCCCGCCGTACGGTGGGACGCAACACCTGCACACCAAGGAGAAGACCCAGTGGCCGAGCTGTTCTACGACGACGATGCCGACCTGTCCATCATCCAGGGCCGCAAGGTCGCGGTCCTTGGTTACGGCAGCCAGGGCCACGCCCACGCGCTGTCGCTGCGCGACTCGGGTGTCGACGTCCGTGTCGGTCTGCACGAGGGTTCCAAGTCCAAGGCCAAGGCCGAGGAGCAGGGGCTGCGCGTGGTGACCCCGTCCGAGGCCGCCGCCGAGGCCGACGTCATCATGATCCTGGTTCCGGACCCGATCCAGGCCCAGGTCTACGAGGAGTCCGTCAAGGACAACCTCAAGGACGGCGACGCGCTGTTCTTCGGCCACGGCCTGAACATCCGCTTCGGCTTCATCAAGCCGCCGGCCGGCGTCGACGTCTGCATGGTCGCCCCCAAGGGCCCGGGCCACCTGGTCCGCCGCCAGTACGAGGAGGGCCGCGGCGTTCCGTGCATCGTGGCCGTCGAGCAGGACGCCACGGGCAAGGGCCTGGAGCTCGCCCTCTCGTACGCCAAGGGCATCGGCGGCACCCGCGCCGGCGTCATCAAGACGACCTTCACCGAGGAGACCGAGACCGACCTGTTCGGTGAGCAGGCCGTCCTCTGCGGTGGCACCGCCGCCCTGGTGAAGGCCGGTTTCGAGACCCTGACCGAGGCCGGCTACCAGCCGGAGATCGCGTACTTCGAGTGCCTCCACGAGCTGAAGCTCATCGTGGACCTCATGTACGAGGGCGGCCTGGAGAAGATGCGCTGGTCCATCTCGGAGACCGCCGAGTGGGGCGACTACGTCACCGGCCCGCGGATCATCACGGACGCCACCAAGGCCGAGATGAAGAAGGTCCTCACCGAGATCCAGGACGGCACCTTCGCCAACGCCTGGATGGCCGAGTACCACAACGGTCTGCCCAAGTACAACGAGTACAAGAAGGCCGACAGCGACCACCTGCTGGAGACCACCGGCCGTGAGCTGCGCAAGCTCATGAGCTGGGTCAACGACGACGACAAGTAACACCGATGCCTGAGGGGCGGGTCCCGGACCCGCCCCTCAGGCGTTGTTCCTGCTTCACCGCTGGAAGAGGCGGCGTCGTACGTGTGTACAAGTCGTCCAGCCTCTTGTGGGTGATCCTTCCAACGGGGCGCAGTATGCGTCCTCGCGCATGACTACACTTCTCCACACATACACGCGTCAGGCCCACAGTGTCGTGCGTCTTCCACGCGGCAAGCCCCTCCACCGCCTGCGGCCGTCGGGACGGCCGTCCGCACTGGATCTGTGAGGACTCACGTGAGCTCGAAACCTGTCGTACTCATCGCTGAAGAGCTGTCGCCCGCCACGGTGGACGCCCTGGGACCGGACTTCGAGATCCGGCACTGCAACGGCGCGGACCGCGCCGAGCTCCTCCCCGCGATCGCCGATGTCGACGCCATCCTGGTGCGTTCCGCCACCAAGGTCGACGCCGAGGCCATCGCCGCCGCGAAGAAGCTGAAGGTCGTCGCCCGCGCGGGCGTCGGTCTGGACAACGTCGACGTCTCCTCGGCCACCAAGGCCGGCGTGATGGTCGTGAACGCACCGACCTCCAACATCGTCACCGCCGCCGAGCTCGCCTGCGGTCTGCTCGTCGCCACGGCGCGCAACATCCCCCAGGCCAACACCGCGCTCAAGAACGGCGAGTGGAAGCGCTCCAAGTACACCGGCGTCGAGCTGAGCGAGAAGACCCTCGGCGTCGTCGGCCTCGGCCGCATCGGCGTCCTGGTCGCCCAGCGCATGTCGGCCTTCGGCATGAAGATCGTCGCGTACGACCCCTACGTCCAGCCCGCGCGTGCCGCGCAGATGGGCGTCAAGCTCCTCTCGCTGGACGAGCTGCTGGAGGTCTCCGACTTCATCACCGTGCACCTCCCCAAGACCCCGGAGACGCTCGGCCTGATCGGCGACGAGGCGCTGCACAAGGTGAAGCCCTCGGTGCGCATCGTCAACGCCGCGCGCGGCGGCATCGTCGACGAGGAGGCGCTCGCCTCCGCCCTCAAGGAGGGCCGCGTCGCCGGCGCCGGTCTCGACGTGTACACCAAGGAGCCCTGCACGGACTCCCCGCTGTTCCAGTTCGACCAGGTCGTCTGCACCCCGCACCTCGGCGCGTCCACGGACGAGGCCCAGGAGAAGGCCGGCATCGCGGTCGCCAAGTCGGTGCGCCTCGCGCTCGCCGGTGAGCTCGTGCCGGACGCGGTCAACGTCCAGGGCGGCGTCATCGCCGAGGACGTCCGTCCGGGCCTCCCGCTCGCCGAGAAGCTCGGCCGGATCTTCACCGCGCTCGCGGGCGAGGTCGCGGCCCGCCTCGACGTCGAGGTGTACGGCGAGATCACCCAGCACGACGTGAAGGTGCTCGAACTCTCCGCGCTCAAGGGCGTCTTCGAGGACGTCGTCGACGAGACCGTGTCGTACGTGAACGCCCCGCTGTTCGCGCAGGAGCGCGGTGTCGAGGTCCGCCTCACCACCAGCTCCGAGTCGCCCGACCACCGCAACGTGGTCACGGTCCGCGGCACGCTCGCCGACGGCCAGGAGGTCGCGGTCTCCGGCACGCTGGCCGGCCCCAAGCACCTCCAGAAGATCGTCGCGATCGGCGAGCACGACGTGGACCTGGCGCTGGCCGACCACATGGTCGTCCTGCGGTACCAGGACCGTCCCGGCGTCGTCGGCGCGGTCGGCAAGATCCTCGGCGAGGCCGGGCTGAACATCGCCGGCATGCAGGTCTCCCGGGCCGACGTGGGCGGCGAGGCGCTGGTCGTCCTCACCGTCGACGACGACGTCCCGGCGTCGGTGCTCACCGAGATCTCGGCCGAGATCGGCGCGGCCTCGGCCCGTTCGGTGAACCTGACCGACTGAGCCCGTCCCGCGGTCTCCGTACCCGGCATCTAGACGTGTGTCTTACACGCACGTCTGCATGCCGGGTACGCTGCTGTCATGGGACATCGTGAGGATCTGCTCGAAGGCGCCAAGCGCTGCCTGCTGGAGAAGGGGTACGCCCGGACGACGGCACGCGACATCGTTGCGGCCTCCGGGACGAACCTCGCCTCCATCGGCTACCACTACGGCTCCAAGGAGGCCCTGCTCAACCTCGCGTTCATCAAGGTGACGGAGGAGTGGGGCGATGTGCTGACCGATGAACCCGAGAGGGCCGTCGGCGGTGAGGACGGCTCCCGGGCCCCGCTCGACCAGTTCCGTGAAACCTGGGAGCGGGTGATCGGCAGCTACGAGCAGACCCGGTCGGTCTGGCAGCTCCAGATGGAGGTCATCTCCAGGATCGACACCGACCCCGAACTGCAGAAGGCTCTGGCCGGCCCGCAGCGCGAGGGCCGGAACGGGCTGGCGGAGAACATGCTGGGCATCGACCCGGAGACCGAACCCGAGAAGGCGCGGGTGGCCGGACTGTTCTGTCAGGCGCTGCTCGCCGGGGTCATGGTCCAGTGGATGATGGACCGCGACTCGGCGCCGTCGGCGCAGGATCTGACGGACGGACTGAAGGCGGTCCTGGCGGGCCGGGAGCGTGCCAAGGGCCAGGAGCATTCCCCGTAGGGCTCTCGTCCGGACACGCTGGGCGCGCGCGTGAGCCCGGCTCAGAGCCGGGCGGCCTTCAACGCCATGTGCAGCAGCAGCCGGTCCTCGCCGTCGTTCAGATCCAGGCCGGTGAGCTGCTGGACCCGGGAGAGGCGGTAGTACAGCGTCTGCCGGTGGATGCCCAGCTCGGCCGCGGTCCGGGAGGCCTGGCCCGCGCAGTCGAGGAACACCTCGGCGGTGCGGGCGAGGTCCCGGTGCTGCGGGGTGAGCAGCGGGCGGACCGTGTGGTCCGCCACAGCATCGGGGGTGAGCGCGGTCAGCAGGCGGTAGGGGCCGATGGCCGACCACTCGGCGACCGGGCCGAACCGTTTCTCCGCCGCTGCCGCCCGCGCCGCGGCCGATGCCTCGTGCCAGGCGTCCGCCAGCTCCGCCAGGCCGCGGCGGGGGACCGCGATCCCCGCGGTGGCGCCGGGTCCCGCCGTGGTGCGCAGCCGGTCGGCGGCGGTGAGGGCCGGGTCCAGGACGTCGTGCGACCGCAGCCGGACCAGCGCGGCCAGGGCCGGGTCTCCCGCACCGCCCGGGAAAGGGGCGCCGGACAGGGCCGCGGCCGACGGCACCGTGGGCACCGACGGCGGGTCGTCCGGCCACGGGGTCACGCACACCACGGTGTGCAGCCCCTCCGCGTCCGGCCCGAGCGCCTCGGCGAGCGCGGCCACCGCCATGTCGCGCTGCCAGCCGGGCCCCGCCGTGAGGACCGCCCCGAACTCCCGGGACAGATCGGTTCCCGCCCGCGCTTCGTCGGAGAGCAGCGCACCGATCCGGGCCGCCACGTCCATCGCCGCGTCGAGCTGCTGGTCGGTCGGCCCGGGGTCGGCGTCCAGCAGCCATACGTAACCGAGCACGACACCCCGATGGCGTACGGGAAGACAGATCCGGTCCCGGTAGACACCGGCCTCCGGGGCGGCCGGGATGCGGACGGGGCCGGTGGCGCGGGTGATGCCGAAGTTCTCGAACCAGGCGCGGACCGCCGGGGTCGAGCGGCGGGTCAGGATCGAACGGGTACGGACCGGGTCCATCGCCGTGTCGTCGTCGCTGTCGTGGGCCCCGAAGGCGACCAGGCCGAAATCCCGGTTCTCCAGCGTCGCGGGGACGCCTAGCAGCGCCGAGATCTCGTCGACCAGCTCCTGGTAATCGCCCTTCACCCGGCCATTCTCGCACCCCTTCAGACATATGTCTGAGATCCAGGGCACGGATGCGTGACAGCTGTCGATGGCACAGGATCGGAGGGATCCTTAGATTTCACGGTGGTTCTCCGTGCTGTACCGCTTCTGTTCCCTATCGGGTACTCAGGGCGGTTCGGCCTTCGTTCGTACTTTCCGTGGAGGTGCCCCGTGCTGGGTCCCGTGATTCTCGCCGCGTCACGCAGCGACAAGATGCGCCGTTTCATCTCGGCAGCGCCGGGCACGAAGCAGGTCGTCGACCGGTTCATCGCCGGTGAGACGGTCGAGCAGGTCGTCCCCATCATCGAGGACGCCGCCGACAAGGGCCTCGAAGTCACCCTCGACGTGGTCGGCGAGGACATCACCACCCCCGAGCAGGCCGCCGCCGCGCGCGACGCCTACCTGGAGCTCGTCGGCCGCCTGGAGAAGCTCGGCCTGGGCACCAGGGCCGAGATGTCCGTCAAGCTGTCGATGTTCGGCCAGGCGCTGGACGGCGGCCACGAACTGGCCCTCGCCAACGTCCGCCCGGTCGTCGAGGCCGCCGCCGCGATCGGCACCACGGTCACCCTGGACGCCGAGGACCACACCACCCTCGACTCGATGTTCGCCATCCACGAGGAACTGCGGAAGGACTTCCCGCAGACCGGATGCGTCATCCAGGCCTACCTCTTCCGTACCGAGGACGACGCCCGCCGCCTGGCCGCCGCGGGCAGCCGCGTGCGCATCGTCAAGGGCGCCTACAAGGAGCCCGCCTCGGTCGCTTACCAGGACAAGGCCGAGATCGACAAGGCGTACGTCCGCATTCTCAAGACGCTGATGGAGGGCGAGGGCTACCCGATGATCGGGTCCCACGACCCCCGCCTGATTGCCATCGCCCAGGAGCTGGGCCGCAAGGCCGGCCGCAAGCTCGACGAGTACGAGTTCCAGATGCTGTACGGCATCCGCAGCGACGAGCACATCCGGCTCGCGGCCGAAGGCCACCGCATGCGCGTCTACACCGCGTACGGCACCGACTGGTACGGCTACTTCATGCGCCGCCTCGCGGAGAAGCCGGCCAACCTGCTGTTCTTCGGCCGCTCCATCCTCACCAAGGGCTGAGCCCCCTCCACCTCTCTACTTAAGGAGCTACGGAAACCATGGACGCTGTCACCCAGGTCCCCGCGCCGGTCAACGAGCCGGTCCACTCCTACGCCCCGGGCTCCCCGGAGCGCGCCCGCCTGGAGGCGAAGCTCAAGGAGCTCAGCCAGAACCCGATCGACCTGCCGATGACCATCGGCGGCGAGAAGCGGATGGGTGGCGGCGAGCGCTTCGACGTCGTCCAGCCCCACAACCACAAGTCCGTCATCGGCACGTATGCCGGTGCGACGGAGCAGGACGCGCAGGACGCGGTCGACGCCGCCCTCGCCGCCGCCCCGGCCTGGCGCGCGATGGCCTTCGACGACCGCGCCGCCATCATCCTGCGCGCCGCCGAGCTGCTCTCCGGCCCCTGGCGCGAGACGCTGGCCGCCTCCACGATGCTCGGCCAGGGCAAGACCGCCCAGCAGGCCGAGATCGACTGCCCCTGTGAGCTCGTCGACTTCTGGCGCTTCAACGTGCACTACGCGCGCCAGATCCTGGCCGAGCAGCCCCCGGCGAACTCCGCCGGCGTGTGGAACCGCATGGACCACCGCCCGCTGGAGGGCTTCGTCTACGCGATCACGCCTTTCAACTTCTCGGCCATCGCGGCCAACCTGCCCACCGCCCCGGCCCTCATGGGCAACGTGGTGGTCTGGAAGCCGTCCCCGACGCAGACCCACGCCGCCGTGCTGCTGATGCAGCTCCTGGAGGAGGCCGGTCTGCCCAAGGGCGTCATCAACCTGGTGACCGGCGACGGCATCGCCGTCTCCGAGGTGGCCCTGAACCACCGCGACCTGGCCGGTATCCACTTCACCGGATCGACCCCCACCTTCCAGCACCTGTGGAAGACGGTCGGCAACAACATCGCCAACTACCGCACCTACCCGCGGCTCGTCGGCGAGACCGGCGGCAAGGACTTCGTCGTCGCCCACCCGTCGGCCGACCACGCCGTCCTGAAGACCGCGCTGACCCGCGGCTCCTTCGAGTACCAGGGCCAGAAGTGCTCGGCGTCCTCGCGCGCCTACGTCCCGGCCTCCATCTGGAACTCCGGTTTCAAGGAGAAGTTCGCGGCCGAGGTCGACTCCATCACGATGGGCGACGTCACCGACCTGTCGCACTTCATGGGCGCCGTCATCGACGACCGCTCGTTCGCGAAGAACAAGGCCGCCATCGACCGCGCCGCGGCCGACCCGGCGTGCACGATCATCGCGGGCGGCACATACGACGACTCGGTGGGCTACTTCGTCCGCCCGACCGTCATCGAGTGCAGCGACCCTTCGAACGAGGTCTTCACGACCGAGTACTTCGGCCCGATCCTCGCGGTCCACGTCTACGAGGACGACAAGTTCGACGAGATGCTGGAGCAGATGGAGTCGGTCTCCGACTACGCCCTGACCGGTGCCGTCATCGCGAACGACCGTGCCGCGGCCGCGTACACGATGGAGAAGCTGCGGTACGCCGCGGGCAACTTCTACATCAACGACAAGTCGACCGGCGCCGTCGTCGGCCAGCAGCCCTTCGGCGGCGGCCGTGCCTCGGGTACGAACGACAAGGCGGGCGCCCCGCAGAACCTCCAGCGCTGGACCCTGACCCGGGCCATCAAGGAGACGCTGGTCCCGCCGACCGAGTACACCTACCCCCACCAGGGCTAAGAGCGTGGCGGGCCGCCTCTGACCGGGCGTCCACGCCCCGGCACGCACCGGACCGCGTCCG
>NZ_JAELVH010000071.1 GCF_019399235.1 Streptomyces poriferorum
CTTTCGGGGGTGTGCCGGAAAACTGGTGCGATCAGGTCCGGTTCCCGGCCACGGCCGTAAGATCCACTCCCAACAGGGCTTTCACCTGCGGGAATTCAGGAATCGATCCATCCGCTTCCCCTGGATGCGCGCTTTGGCAAGCCTTCGGCCGGACACGGTCTCGTGACTTGCAGGACACGCTCGCGCAACGGAAGCGTCTTCAACTCTTGACACCCACCCCTCCCAGGCAGCAACCTTCCGACATCGGCGCATGGGAGCGCTCCCACATCGCATGAGGAAATCTCGTGCGAACGGCACTGCCCGTGTCCTCCCCCCTGAACCAACTGGCACCCGCACTCACCAGCGCGTATGCCACGCAGTGAGCCAGTCCCACCCTGGAACAAGGAGTAGTGGAATGCGTATCACCCGCACCGTTGCCGGTCGCAGCCGCAGAGTCGCGGTTCTGGCCACCACGGGCCTGACCGCTTCGGCCTTGCTGCTGACCGGCTGCGGCAGTGACTCCGACTCGTCGGACGACACGTCCTCCGACGCGAACGGGAAGATCACGCTGACCGTCGCCGACTTCGGGCAGTTCGGCTACAAGGAAGCCGGCCTCTTCGAGAAGTACCACGAGCTGCACCCGAACATCACGGTGAAGGAAGACACCACCGCCGATGAGAAGGTCTACTACCCCAAGCTGCTCCAGCAGCTGAACTCGGGCAGCGGTCTGGCCGACGTCCAGGGCCTCGAGGTCGGGCGCATCAAGGAGCTCGTCGACACGAAGGCGGACCAGTTCGCCGACCTGAGCAAGGTCATCGACGTCAACGAGTGGGTGTCCTGGAAGGAGAAGCAGGCCACCACCAAGGACGGCAAGGTGATCGGTGCGGGTACCGACATCGGCCCGATGTCGCTCTGCTACAACACCGAGCTCTTCAAGAAGGCCGGTCTGCCGACCGACCGCAAGGAAGTCGCCGCCAAGATCGCCGGGGGCTGGGAGGACTACCTCAAGCTCGGTGAGGAGTACAAGAAGAACGCGCCCGAGGGCACCTACTTCATGGACTCCGCCAGCGCCATGTACAACGCCGTCGTCAGCTCGAACGCGAAGCAGTACTACGACGAGAGCGGCGAGGCGATCTACAAGGACAGCCCCAGCGTCAAGCAGGGCTGGAACCTGGCGGCCGAGGCCGCGGACAAGAAGCTGACCCAGGGCCTCGCCCAGTTCAGCGACCCGTGGAAGGCCGCCCTGCGCAAGAGCACCATGGCCACCGTCGCCTGTCCTGCCTGGATGGCCGGTCAGATCTCGGTGAACGCCGGTGACGCCAACAAGGGCAAGTGGGACATCACCACCGCTCCGGGTGCGACCGCCGCCAACTGGGGTGGCTCCTTCCTCGGAGTCCCGAAGGCCGGCAAGCACGTCAAGGAGGCCGGTGAGCTCGTCAAGTGGCTGACCGCCCCCGAGCAGCAGGCCGCCGTCTTCGAGGCGATCGGCAGCTTCCCGTCCAACAAGGGCGCGTACGACCTGCCCGACGTGAAGTCCGCCAAGCTCGAGTACTTCAACAACGCGCCGATCGGTGAGCTGTACGCCGACGAGGCCAAGTCCATCCCCGAGACCGTTCTCGGCCCGAAGGACGGCATCATCAAGGACACCATCTCCACCCAGATCAACAACATGGAGCAGCGCGGCACCAAGCCCGACGACGCGTGGAAGGCAGCGACCAACGCGATCGACAAGGCGATCGGCTGACGGTCGTAGCAGCGGGCGGCCCCCGGGCCGCCCGCACCTGCGTGTCCCCACTCCATGGGGCACCGGGGCCGAGGAGCGGTAAGCCTCGCGGAGGGCTTGCACGGGGCGACCGGGTAACTCCCGGCCGCCCCGTGGAAGCCCACCGCACGCGCATGTCGCCGACGGCCCCGGCCCATTCCGCCCGGCCCAGTGCCCGGGTGACCAAGCAATCCAGGGAAGGACTCCCGCCCGTGGCCACCTCGACTCCCACCCGGGACGCATACGCCCCGCCACCCCCGAAGAAGCCGGTGAGCGCCCGCCGGCAGACGTGGCGCAGCCGCCTCTGGCGGTTCGACGACAAGGCGTCGCCGTACGCCTACATAGCCCCGTTCTTCCTCGTCTTCGGTGCCTTCGGCCTCTACCCGCTGATCTACACCGGCTGGATCGCCCTGCACCGGGTGGAGATGACCGGCCTGGACCAGATGGAGTGGGTCGGCTGGGAGAACTTCGACAGGATCCTGCACGACTCGGAGTTCTGGACGGCCGTCAGCAACACCTTCCTGATCGGTGTCATGTCGACGGTCCCGCAGCTGCTCGTGGCCCTGGGCCTGGCGCACCTGCTGAACTACAAGCTCCGTGCCAGCACCTTCTGGCGGACGGTCATCCTCACCCCGTACGCCACCTCGGTGGCCTCCGCGGCCCTCGTCTTCGCCCTGGTCTTCCGGGCCGACGGCGGTCTGCTGAACTGGGCGCTGGAGTTCGTCGGCCTGGGCGACACCAACTGGGCCAACGGCCACTGGACGTCCAAGATCGCCATCTCCGTCATCGTGATCTGGCGCTGGACCGGCTACAACACCCTGATCTACCTCGCCGCGATGCAGGCCGTCCCGTCCGATCTGTACGAGGCCGCCTCGCTCGACGGAGCCTCGCGCTGGCAGCAGTTCCTCAAGGTGACGATCCCCTCGCTGCGGCCCACGATCCTGTTCACGATCGTCATCTCGACGATCGGTTCCATGCAGCTGTTCGGCGAGCCCCTGCTGCTGGAGGGCGGCACCCTCGGTGCGATCGGCGGCAACGAGAACCAGTACGAGACCCTCAGCATCTACCTCTACAACTACGGCTGGAACCTGGGGCATCTCGGTCCGGCCGCCGCAGTGGCCTGGGCGATGCTCGCCCTCCTGCTGATCATCGCCGCGGTCAACTGGCTCATCGGCCGCTTCGTACGCAAATCCGCGGTCTGACCGGGAGCGATATCCATGACCATCACCAGCCCCACCAAAGTCCCGGCCCCCGTCCTCCCGGCGCGCACCGCGCACCGTGCGCCGAAGCGCGCGAGCCGTTTCAAGCCCGGTGCCGGGCAGCAGCTGAAGGGCGGTCCCTTCGCGTACATCGCGCTGACCGTCGTCGGCATCGGCTCGCTGCTGCCGCTGTACTGGACCCTGGTGGCCGCGTCCCACACCCAGGACGAAGTACTGGCCTCCACGCCGCCGTTCCTGCCCGGCGACCGGTTGTTCCACAACCTCGACGCCGCCTGGAACCAGGCCCACCTGGGCAAGGCGATCCTCAACAGCTTCATCGTCTCCAGCTGCATCACGCTGGCGACGCTCTTCTTCTGCACCCTGGCCGGCTACGCCTTCGCCAAGATGCGCTTCCGCGGCCGCGGCGCCCTGATGACCGGCGTCATCGCGACGCTGACCATCCCGCCGCAGCTCAGCGTCGTCCCGCTGTTCATGATGATGTCCGACCTCGGCTGGAGCGGAAGCCTGGAGTCGGTGATCTTCCCGACCCTGGTCAGCGCGTTCGGCGTGTTCTTCATGCGGCAGTACCTGACCGAGGCCCTGCCGTACGAGCTGATCGAGGCCGCCAAGATCGACGGTGCGAGCAACTTCCGCATCGTGCGCAGCGTCGTGCTTCCGGTGGCCCGCCCCGCCATGATGGTGCTGGGCATGCTCACCTTCGTCCAGGCGTGGAACGACTTCTTCTGGCCCTACCTCGCGCTGAACCAGCAGAACCCCACCCTTCAGGTCGCCCTCGGCCAGCTGAAGGCCTCCTACACCCCCGACGAGAGCATCGTGATGGCCGGCGGGCTGATCAGCACGCTGCCGCTGCTCGTGGTGTTCGTCGTCTTCGGCAAGCAGATCGTCGGCGGCATCATGTCCGGTGCCGTCAAGGGCTGACCTCGCGTCGGCCCGCCTCTTTCCCCGGTAGCCCCGCACGGCCCGCGCCCGCCCCGCGGACCGTACGGGCTCCGGAGTTCCACTTCCCGCCCCTGTCCGTCCACCCCTGGGAGCGCTCCCGCATGACTGCCGTACGACCCGACATCGCCCCGAAGCAGGCGCCCGAGGCAACGCGATTCCCGACGGGCTTCGTCTGGGGAGCGGCCACCGCCGCCTACCAGGTCGAGGGCGCCGCTGCCGAGGACGGCCGCACCCCTTCCATCTGGGACACCTTCAGCCACACCCCCGGCAAGGTCCACAACGGTGACACCGGTGACATCGCCGCCGATCACTACCACCGCTTCCGCGACGACGTGGCGCTGATGAAGCAGCTGGGGCTGAAGGCGTACCGCTTCTCCATCTCCTGGTCCCGGGTGCAGCCCACCGGCCGCGGTCCCGCCGTCGAGCGCGGTCTGGACTTCTACCGCAAGCTCGTCGACGAACTGCTCGAAGCGGGCATCGCCCCCGTCGCGACCCTCTACCACTGGGACCTGCCCCAGGAGCTGGAGGACGCCGGCGGCTGGCCCCAGCGGGTCACCACCGACCGGTTCACCGACTACGCCGCCATCATGGCGGGCGCGCTCGGTGACCGGGTCGCGACCTGGACCACCTTCAACGAGCCGTGGTGCTCGGCCTTCCTCGGATACGGCTCCGGCGTGCACGCCCCCGGCCGCACCGAGCCCGCCTCCGCCCTGCGGGCGGCCCATCACCTCAACCTCGCCCATGGCCGGGCGATCGAGGTTCTGCGCGATCAACTCCCCGCTGGCGCGCAGACCTCGGTCACCCTCAACCTCCACCAGGTCCGCCCGCTGACCGCGAGCGCGGCCGACGCGGACGCCGCCCGCCGGATCGACGCGGTCGGCAACCGGATCTTCACCGGCCCGATGCTGCGCGGCGAGTACCCCGAGGACCTGCTCGCCGACACCGCGCACCTGGTGGACTGGTCGAAGCTGGTCCAGGACGGCGACCTGGCCGCCATCTCGCGCCCCGTCGACGTCCTGGGCGTCAACTACTACACGCCGACGCTGGTCTCCATGCCGGAGAAGGGCGAAAGCGGCAGTGGCAACGATGTCCACGGCGCCAGCGACTTCGCCCCGTGGCCCGGCTCCGAGCACGTCGCCTTCCACCTCGCCGAGGGGAAGGCGCGCACCGCGATGAACTGGTCGATCGACCCCGACGGCCTCTACAACCTGCTGATGGACGTCACCCGCGACCACCCCGGCCTGCCGCTGATGGTCACGGAGAACGGCGCCGCCTTCGACGACTACGTCTCGCCCGAGGGCCGGGTGGAGGACCCCGAGCGGATCGCCTACCTGCACGGCCACCTCGACGCCGTGCAGCGTGCGGTGGCCGACGGTGCGGACGTCCGCGGCTACTTCCTGTGGTCGCTGATGGACAACTTCGAGTGGGCCTACGGCTATTCGAAGCGCTTCGGCACCGTGTACGTCGACTACGCCTCCCAGCGCCGCATCCCCAAGGCGAGTGCCCACTGGTACTCCGATGTGATCCGCCGTCACGCACTCCCGCCGGCGGGTCTTTCCTGACCCTCGCCCGACCCCCGCGCCACCTCTGAGACCCGGCCCCGTGCCGGGTCTCAGTCGTGTCCGCGGCCGGTTTTCCCCGTCCACCCCCGCCACCTGCGCGACCCCGTCGACCACGCGCGTAGAGTGGGAGCGCTCCCACGATCCGGTCCGTGGAACGGCGGGCCGGTCCCGTTGAGTGTCAAGGCAACCGACACCAGGACTTGGTTTGGTTATCCGACTGTGAGAAATTGACCGCGAACGGGAGGCAGCCATGACGGCAGCGCGAGTACGGAGCGGGGGCCGGCCCACGCTCGAAGAGGTCGCGGCGCGGGCAGGGGTGGGGCGCGGCACCGCCTCGCGGGTCATCAACGGTTCACCACGGGTCAGCGCGCACACGCGCGAGGCGGTGGAGGCGGCCGTCGCCGAGCTCGGGTACGTACCCAACCGGGCGGCCCGAGCCCTCGCCGGGAACCGGACGGACGCCATCGCGCTCGTCGTTCCCGAGTCGGAGAGCCGCTTCTTCGCGGAGCCCTACTTCTCCGACATCGTCCGCGGCGTGGGCGCGGCACTCGCCGACACCGAGATGCAGCTGCTGCTCACTCTCGTCGGCAGCGACCGGGAACGCCGAAGACTCGCCCAGTACCTGACCGCGCACCGCGTGGACGGCGTCCTGCTGGTCTCCGTGCACGCCGACGACCCGCTGCCCGATCTGCTGGAGCAGCTCGGCATGCCCGCCGTCATGAACGGCCGCAGGTCCGCGACGGAGCCGCTGCCCTCGGTCGACTCGGACAACTTCGAGGGCGCCCGCGGCGCCGTCGAGCACCTCGTCTCCCGGGGTCGCCGCTCCATCGCGACCATCACCGGCCGGCTGGACGTCTACGCCTCCCAGCGGCGCCTAGACGGCTACCGCAAGGCCCTCGCCGACGCGGGCCACGAACCCGACGAGCGGCTGATCGCCCCGGCCGACTTCTCCGAGGAGGGCGGCGTCCGGGCCATGCGCGAACTGCTCGCCCGCCGCCCGGACGTGGACGCGGTCTTCGCCGCGTCCGACCTGATGGCCGCGGGTGCCCGCCAGGTGCTGCGCGAGGCCGGCCGGCGCATCCCGGACGACGTGGCCCTCATCGGCTTCGACGACTCGGCCGTGGCCCGTCACATGGACCCGGCGCTGACGAGCGTGCGCCAGCCGATCGAGGAGATGGGCCGGGCGATGACCCGGGTCCTGCTGGAACAGATCGCGGGCGAGAGCGCCGAGCGTCAGCAGATCGTGCTGCCGACGGAACTGGTGGTCCGGGACTCGTCGTGAGGGCGGGCGCGGGATTCGTCGGGAGCGGGCGCGGGGTGGTGCGGTGCCGCACCACCCCGCGCCCGTGCCGTATCCCGCGCTATCCCGTAGCGCCCGGCGTCTGCCGCTGCGTGACCAGGTCGAACAGGTCCGTCAGCGGCACGCCGACATCCCGGCCGAACTCGGTCAGCCCGTAGGTGACCTGCGGCGGAGTCGTCGGTTCGACCTCTCTCCAGACCAGGCCGTCCTGGACCAGTGCGCGCAGCGTCTGGGCGAGCATCTTCTCGCTGATGCCCCGGATGCTCTCGCGCAGCTCGTAGAACCGGAGGTCGTTGCCGCGCAACGAGATCAGCACCCAGACACCCCACCTGCTGGTCACGTGGTCGATCACGTTCCGCGCGGGGCAGTCGGTGTGAAACACGTCATACGGCTTCTCCGCCTCGGCCTGCCTGTCCTGCACGCTTCCCGTCATGGCATGAGCTTACCCAAAGGTATGTCCTTACCAAAAGTTAGTCCTTGCTCCTAGCGTGCAGGCAACACAGGGCAACCGGCAAAGGAGCAGATCATGATCGTCGTAACCGGGGCTACGGGAAACATCGGCCGGCCGTTGACGCAGGCACTGGCCGATGCGGGCCGGCAGGTGACGGCCGTGTCACGGCACTCGGCGGAGGTGCCGGACGGCGTCCGTCACGTGGTGGCCGACCTGGCCGAACCGGCCGGTCTCAAGCCCGCACTGGACGGGGCGGAGGCACTGTTCCTGCTGCTCTCCGGTGACCTGCACGCCGCTGGAGCCAGTCCCGCCGACATCATCGGCGAAGCCGCGGCCGCCGGGGTCCGGCGGGTCGTCCTGCTCTCCACGCTCGGCGTGGTGACCAGGCCCTTCGGCCGGACGCGGATCGCGATGCGCGAGCTGGAGGACGTGCTGCGGGGGTCCGGACTGGAGTGGTCCATCCTGCGGCCGGGCGGCTTCGCGTCCAACGCCCTGTGGTGGGCCGAGTCCGTCCGCACCCAGCAGCTTGTCGCCGCTCCGTTCGGTGATGTCGGGGTGCCGGTCATCGACCCGGCTGACATCGCCGCGGTCGCGGCGGCCTGCCTGCTGGAGGACCGGCACATCGGCGGCGCCTACGAGCTGACCGGTCCGGAGGTGATCACCCCCCGCCGGCAGACGGAGGCCCTGGCCGCCGCACTGGGCACGCCGGTGACGTTCCGCGAACTCACCCGCGCCGAGGCCCATGCCGCCATGAGCCGGAGCATGCCGGGGGAGCTCGCCGACGACACCCTGGACATCATCGGTTCCCCGAGCCCGGCCGAGCTGGCCATCAGCCCGGACGTCGAGCGGATCCTCGGCCGCCCCGCGCACACCTTCGCCGACTGGGCCGCCCGCCACGTCGCCGCCTTCCGCTGAGACCGGTCGGCGCCGCCGGAACGGCCCCTCACGCTCGCCGTTCCGGCGGCCGGCCGGCGGGGGGCCGACCGCAGGGGGCGCCGAGACCGGTGTCCGGCGGTTCTCGACCCGGGCACCGGGACCGTGGCAGCCGGCAACCCCGGCCGAGCCGACGGCCCGTCCACAGGGGCGGGCCGAGGCCGGACGGGGCGCACCCGCGCCCCGTACACCGTCCCGGTTCCGGTCCCGTCCCTCCCCGGGCGGCCTCGTCAGCCCGAGGCGGTGACCGTTCGCCCGTCCCGCAGTCCGATCACCCGGTCACAGGCCTCGGCCACCTGCCCCTCATGCATGGCGATCAGGACCGTGGTCCCGTGGCCGCGCCCGAGCCGCACGATCAGGTCCATGACCGCGGCCCCGGTGGCTGAGTCCAGGGCCCCGGCCTGCGCGGCTCAAGGCCGCTCCGGAGCGAGGTGCTTGGCGTCGAGCTCTCGACGGAACCTCCGCCTGCGCTCGGTGCGGGGCAGGCAGTCCGGAGCCTGCGGCGGGTGGGCATGGAAGTCCTGCCGGGCTGCTGACATCGAGTCGCCGACGGCAACCACGACGTACGCTCCCGTGATCACCCGATCGCAGTCGACGCAGATCACGGCCGCACCTCCTGCCGACGGTCGTGCCTCCACTGCCGCCCCAGACGCAGACCCTCCGGGCACAGTCCAAGGCCGCAAAGTTCACACACGTACGTGTGGCCCACCCACACCTTGTATGTGTCCTCACTCCGGTGCCGGGGCTGCTTCGCCCTGCTGAGGGTGTGAGTCACCGGGTGCCTCCTTCGGGCAGGGCCGACAGCGTCGGGGAAAGATGAATACGGACGCGCCCTCGTACTCCGGTCGGGCCCCGAGATTGACAGCAGCCGTGGCCGTCAACTCGGCGGAGCACCAGACGCAGTTGGTGCCGCGCAGCTGCTCGGCAGACAGTGACTCGACGGGCGGCAGAGGTTCCGTCGGAGGCCGGATCAACAGAACGCCCCCGCCCGCAGCCGACCGCCCGGCCGGAATGCGGCACCGAGCGCGGCGGGGTCGGTGAGCCGACCGGAGCCGTCCGGCTTCTCCAGCCATCCCAGGCCGTCCACGTATTGTCCGGCCGAGGGGCATCGGAGCGGCCGGCCGGACGCGTGAACGCTCAGGAAGCCAACGCTTGCCAGCTCCTCCACGGACCCGCACGGGACGAGCCACCATGCGAGGTCCGCCGACGGATGGACGAGCACCGGACCGAGTCGGCCCGGGCCGATGCGCTGCATTGCGTCGACCGATCGACGCACGTCTGCTTCGACGGCCGACCACAGTCGGCCTGAGTGCAGTCGGGCGAGTTCTCCGGCCGCCCATGCCCGGTGTGTTCTCACCGGGTCGGGGGAGGAGAGCGCCAGCCATTCCGATCCCGGATCATGTGTCCCTGAGGCCATGACCTGCACATTAAGGAGGGACATTGCCCTCGCGCTTGCCGATTGCTCTCGATTGCTGACGGGCTCTCGCCGATTGAGGACCGTTGCTACGAGGGATCCAGTGCCGCCCTCGCCCGGCCGATCAGACGCCGTGCCTGCTGCCCGTAGACCGCCGCTTCGGCTGTCCATGTCCAGGCCCGTTCGTACAGGGCGAGATTGTCCTCGTCGTCCAGCCACAACTCCACATTGATGGTCTCCACGACGACCAGCCGCCGGTCGTAGATCCAGAACCCGTGTGTGGGAGGACGGCGCAACTGTGCACCGAACGGGACGATTCCCAACTCGACGGTATCCAGGCCGATCAGGCCCACCAGTCGCTCCAACTGCGCGATCATCACCTCGCGCGGGCAGGTGAGAACGTAGAGCGCGGCCTCCCACACCAGGAACCGGAACTTCCGGCCCGGCTTGTACAGGTCTTCCTGACGCCGTATCCGAGCTCTGACGGCGTCCTCGATGTCGCGGGGAATCTGCCGGAACGCCGCGTTCGCCTCGAAGACATTGCGGGCGTAGTCGGGGGTCTGGAACACCCCGGGAATCCGGGAGACCTCCAGGCCGCGGATTGTCTTGGTGGCCGCGCTCTCCGTCACCCCCAGCTCCTGTCGGGCCCGGTGGCCACCGGCGAGCTGTCGGCGCCACGAGCGGTACTGGGTCTCCAGCCCGACGAGACGGGTGTTCAGCTCCCCCGTCAGATCCTCGCGGCCGGACGCCTGCGCCCAAGCCTTGATGTCTGCCGGGGATGGTGTCTGCTTGCCGTTCTCCAGACGCGACACCTTGGAGCGCTGCCATCCCAGCACGGCAGCGATTCCTTTGCCGTCAAAGCCGGCCTCGGTGCGCAACTCACGAAGTCGCGCACCGAGGCTGATCCGGGCGGATTGAAAGTCCGTGCTCACGCTGTGGAACGTACCGCCCCGGAGAAGTCGGCGGTTCGGATCGCGTGATGCCATGCCTTGTCGCGTGCCTGGCAGGCGGCGAGAACCTCTGTCGGATCTTCGGAGATCACAACTCCCACGGTGGTGTCGTCCTCGTCGAAGACGAACCGCACCAGGACACGAGAGTCGAACAGCCAGAAGTCCCAGTCCGGGAGGCCCAGCCGAACCGCATCGGCCCGCTGTAGGTTCCGGATGTCTTCCCCGGCCGCGACGTTGCTCGGAGCGGTGGCCAGCAAGAAGCGCTGCCCCTCGGTCGGAGGGTCATCGACCAGCCGGACTCGCTCGAATCGTCGCCCCTCTTCCGTTGCCGCTTGGACATTGCGCCGCCATTCGTCGAACGGCTCGGCCGCGACGTCCTGACCGGCCAACCAGCGTTGCCACTTCGCACTGTTGCGGTCGGATCCGTAACCCCGTCTCGTCTCCAGCCGCCAAGCCGTGTGCTTGAACTCCCGGAACAGGTGGGATGCCTCGTTGAACGGGATGACCTTCGGTGTGGACGCCTCAGTGGGGGCGAACCGAGCGAGAAGGTCACGCGGCACGATGACAAACGTCTCCGACTCCTTGACGTCGCGCAGCATCGCGAGGTGCACCGGGTCCGTGACCCTGTCCCCTTGGACCAGGACGTCACCGGTCCCCTCGACCTCGTACAGGGTCGGGCAGTCGCCGCCGTCGCTGGTCGTGCCAAGGAACCGCAGTGTCATCTCTACCTCCGGGCCGCCGTAGTGTGCCGTCGTTCCAGGATGGGCCGGATGGTGTTCAGCCGTGTGGAAATTGCGCCGGATTGCCATGGAACCGGAATTGTTGTGGGTTGCTCGCAATCGACAATGAATCCCTAGCCCCAGGCTGCTGGGTCAGGTCGAGGGGGCATGCTCCGCGGGCGCCCGTCCGTGGGTGAAAGCTCGCAGGGCCTCTCGACCACGGCGTTCCGGTCAGTGCGCCTCGGCGTCCTGCGGTGAAAGTCCCTCGCCGTTCTCTGCGGCAGGACGGTCGGCGCGGGGCGAAGGGGGTGCGAGGTGGACAGCGTCGGCCTTGACGAGCCGCAGAGTGAGCATGGTCTCCGGGGTGGAAAGATGGCGCAAGGTCAGTCTCCCGTCGGGAGCGAGTATCTGGCTGCCCTGGCCGCATGGAGCTGTGAACTCCGGCCCGGGCCGTTCTGTTGTCACCATGAGACCTGGAGTGGCCTCGCGAGAAGTCACGTTAGACCCTGGGTCTATGCAAAAACAAGACCCAGGGTCTAACGTGGTGTGCGGGTCGCTCTCATAGGAGGGAGCGCCTAGTGGAGGACCAGCCGGAGGAAGTGCTTAGGTTCATGGATGCCGTGAAGGCGCTGAGGGCCATTGAGGACGACGCCGCGTGCGCGAGGGCCATCAGTAACGCCCTGAAGTACTGGGGCGACAACAGTGGGACTCTCCGCGAGATCCGCCAAGAGCGGGTCCAAAGGCTTCGCGACCAGGGAATGACGTGGCAGGAGATCGGCGACGTCATGGGCGTGCACTTCACCCGGGCTCAGCAGATCGCCAAGGGTTTTCGTGGATCGAAGAGGCCGAAGAAGGAAGCCGAGGAGAAGTCGGCCGAGTAGCAGAACGGCCGAGCGGTGTTGAGACCGCCCGGCCGCAGTAACCAGCGGGTCATTACCCCGCTGATCAGTGAACCGACTCACATCAAAGAGAAGGATTCGTCTCGGATCGTACGGCCATCACCCACGCGGTGACCACTCCCGCGCTATCGAATGAGGCCCCTCCCGCCCGGCCGGGCTCCCCTGGGCCCCGCCGGTGCTGCGGTCAGGTCGGCCCTCGTAGTGCAAGTCTGCTGATCCTTCCCCGCTGACTCTGCGGCGTCTCCTGCCGCCTCTCGCAACGGACTCTGATGCGCCATCCCACCGGCGCGGCTTCGTGCTGCGCTTCTCCGTCATGCCCGGACTCGGCATGGACCCTCGTACCCCGCGCTCTCCAGGAACTCGAGGCCACGGCGTCCCGGCGTGCGCAGCCGCGCGCGTGGCTGCGGGCGGTGGAGTGGCTCGTCGAGGCGGGGCCGCACCGGCGGGCCGGGGCGACGACGCTGGCTGTCGCGCGGGATCTGGCCGGGCGGATGGACTACCGGCTCGGCTTCGTGCTGTACGACCTGGAGGGCACCGCTGCCCGGTGCGGGGTGTCGGCGGCGACGGTGAAGCGCCATGTCCGGGTGCTGCGGGAGCTGGGCGCGCTGGTGTGGCGGCGGCACGGGTCGAAGCGGAACTTGCGGCTAGCCGGCCGGCCGTACGCGGGTACGGCGACGATCTACGCGGCGACGGTCCCGCCCGTGTACGACGAGGCGATGGGATACCGGCTGGAGGGGGTCGGGTACGGGGCGCGGGTGTGCGGGGTGACGGACTCGGGTCGGGCCCTCGCCGTGGAGGCCGGTCGTACGGCAGTCCGCCCTGTGGATAACTCGGTTGTGGACAAACCCGGTTCAGGCGGGCGTGCACCCCATTCTTCCGGGCCCCATCACGACGTATCCAAGGTTGATCTGGGCGGGGGGTTGAACTACACCTCGCGCGGGCGCGCGACGTCTGTAACCGCGTTGACTCCACAGGGCCTGAGGGGCAGCGGCGACGGTACCGGCGAGTTGAGAGGGCGCAGCCGGGGCGAACGGTCCGGCCGGAGCGACCGGAGCGCCAGGCGCTCGACAGGCGGCAGTTGCTCGCCGAAGCGGCACCCCCTCCAGGTCGCCCGCGACATCGCAGTCGCCCGGCAGGTGCGCCCGCTTGTCGGCTGGACGCAGGGGGAGGGGCTGCGTCGTTTGGCGTTCGCGTTGCGCCCGCTGATCAACCGCGGCCTCGACGTTCACGACATAGCGGCGGAGCTTCACTCGTGGTGGCTGGACTGGCGGCCGGCCCGCCCGGCCGCGTACATCAAGGCCGAGCTGGAGCGCCGAGGCGAACGGGAGACGGCCGTGGCGCACGCGGGTGTGCGTCCGCCCGAAGCGTTCTGCCGGGCTGTGACAGACCTCCGGATCGCGGTTGACGGCCACAGCGGGAGCGAGGCTCCGGCCGTCGCTGACGGGCCCGTGTGCGTCATCGACGGGCTGTCCTCCGCCGAGGTCGTCGAGCTGCGCTCCGCTGCCGCGGTGGACCACGGTCTTGTTCTCGCCGCGCTCGAGAACCTGGGCGAGCGAGTCACCCGGCGCCTGTACACGAACCGGCTCGTCGACACCGTGCTGTTGCGGGAGTTCGGCGGCGTGCACATGGTGGTCGGGTGTTGAGCGGCGGCGTGGTGCGCGCGCTCACCCTTCCGGGGCCGGGGCCGGGGGTGCGGGCGGCTGCGAGGGCGCGGACACCCCGCCCCGGCCGACTGCCCCGCCCGACCTCCTCGGATCAGACACCGCACGTCGGCAACTCGTCACACGTCAGTACCGGCCTCATGGACAGGGGCAGGTTCGGCGGTGAGGAGCGCGGTGATCTCCTGGGCGAGCTCCGGGCCGAGCTCGCCCCAGCCGTCCTTGTAGCCGTAGACGCTCGCCAGGGTGCGGGCGTCGTAGTCGCCGTTCATGATCTCGATGTCGGCGGTCGTGATGAGTGCCGGGTGGGCGACGCCGACAGCGCCCGAGATCTTCAGCAGCTCCTTGCGCAGGGTGCGGAGGTAAACGGCGGCGCGCGTGGCCTTCGAGGGCGCGTCGACGCCGCGCACCAGCCACGGGTCCTGGGTGGCGATGCCGGTGGGGCACTTGTCGGTGTGGCATTTCTGCGCCTGGATGCAGCCGATGGACAGCATCGCCTCGCGAGCGACGTTGATCATGTCGACACCCAGGGCGAACGCGACGACGGCGTTCTCGGGCAGACCGAGCTTGCCCGAACCGATGAAAGTGATGTCGTCCGTCAGACCACGCTCGGCGAAAGCGCCGTAGACGCGGGAGAAGCCCATCCGGAACGGCAGCGACACCGAGTCGGAGAAGATGAGAGGGGCCGCCCCGGTGCCGCCCTCGCCTCCGTCGATGGTCACGAAGTCGACCCCGCGATCACCCCGCGCCATCAGAGTGGCCAGCTCCTCCCAGAAGCTCATCTCCCCGACGGCGCTCTTGATCCCGACCGGCAGACCGGTCGCGGTGGCGAGCAGCTCGACGAAGTCGAGCATCGAGTCGACGTCGTGGAACGCGGTGTGCCGAGAGGGCGAGGCGCAGTCCTCGCCGACCGGGATGCCGCGGATCCCGGCGATCTCGGGGGTCACCTTCGCGCCCGGCAGCAGCCCGCCGAGCCCCGGCTTCGCGCCCTGCGAGAGCTTGATCTCTATCGCCTTGACCGGGGCGCCCGCGACTATGTCCTTGAGCTTGTCGAGGCTGAAGGTGCCGTCCTCGTTGCGGCAGCCGAAGTACGACGTCCCGATCTGGAGGATGAGGTCCCCGCCGTTGCGGTGGTACGGCGAGAGGCCGCCCTCACCCGTGTTCTGCATCGCGCCGGCCAGCGCCGCGCCCTTGTTGAGCGCGGTGACGGCCGGGCCGGACAGCGATCCGAAGCTCATCGCCGAGATGTTCACGACGCTCGCGGGCCGGAACGCCTTGGCGCGCCCGCGCGGGCCGCCCAGCACCTTGGCCGAGGGCAGAGGGCTCTGCGGGTCGTGCAGATCGGGCAGCGCACCGGCGAACGTCCGCTGTTTCACGTACGCGTGCCCTTGCACGTGCTCGACGTCCACGTCGGTTCCGAACCCGAAGTAGTTGTTCTCCTCCTTCGCCGACGCGTAGATCCAGGTGCGCTGGTCACGGCTGAACGGGCGCTCCTCCTCGTTGGACGTCACGACGTACTGCCGCAGCTCCGGCCCGATCGTTTCCAGCAGGTACCGGGCGTGTCCGATCACGGGGAAGTTTCTGAGCAGTGCGTGCTTCTTCTGGACGAGGTCGCGGGCAGCCACCAGGGCCAGTGCCGCGGCGGCGGCCGCACCGATGCTCCGAGCGCGCATGAAACGTTCCTCTCGTCGACTGCTCGATACGTGCGTCCACCGCTGCGTGGCGGGCGCGGCCGGGCAGGAACCGCCGTCCGGCGGCGAAACGGCACATGATGCCAGAAGCCCCGCGGACGGGCGGAAGGCGTGGACACGGGGGATGCGCGGACGCGGAGGGATACGCCCCGTACATGATGAAGGGCCGATCCGCTTTCGCGGATCGGCCCTTCATCATTCAGGGTGAGTAACGGGACTCGAACCCGCGACATCCTGGACCACAACCAGGTGCTCTACCGTCTGAGCTATACCCACCATGTCCGGGCGTTTCCGACCGGCCGAGAAAAAGTGTACAGGGTCCGAGAGGGTGCTCGCGCCCCCGTTTCCCCGCCGCCGGTCCCGGCCCCCGAAAGGGCCGTGACCAGCGGCTTTCGGAAGGACCTAGGCCGGGGGCTGCGACAGGCGCGCAGCGATCGACTTCGCGCGCTCCGAGTCGGGGCCCGGCTGCGGGACGAAGACCGCCTCGCGGTAGTACCGCATCTCCGTGATGGAGTCGCGGATGTCGGCGAGCGCCCGATGGTTGCCGTTCTTGGGCGGACTGTTGAAGTACGCCCTCGGGTACCAGCGCCGGGCCAGCTCCTTGACCGAGGAGACATCGACGATCCGGTAGTGGAGGTAGCCCTCGAGCGACGGCATGTCCCGCGACAGGAAGCCGCGGTCCGTACCGACCGTGTTCCCGCAGAGCGGGGCCTTGCCGGGCTCCTTCACATGCTCGCGGATGTAGGCCAGGACCCGTTCCTCGGCGTCGGCCAGGGTGGTGCCCGCGGCCAGCTCGTCGAGGAGGCCCGAGGCGGTGTGCATCTGCCGCACCACCTCGGGCATGGTCTCCAGCGCCGCGTCCGGCGGGCGGATCACGATGTCCACCCCTTCGCCGAGCACGTTCAACTCCGAGTCGGTGACCAGTGCGGCCACCTCGATGAGTGCGTCTTCCGTCAACGAGAGCCCGGTCATCTCGCAGTCGATCCACACCATGCGGTCGTTCATGCGCCCCACCCTACGGGGCGCTCCGCTGTCCCGGCAGGGCCGGGCGGCCCGCGGCGTACGCCTCGGAGCCCGGCTTCCCGTGTTCCCCGCGGCCCGTGTCCGCAACGGCCGTGGACGGACCCGACGGGGATGGACCCGCCTGGGCCGGCAGCGGGGCGCGACGGCTCACGGGGATGCTCTGGGAGGGCACCACCGGTTCGCCCGCCGTGACGACCTGCTCCGGACCGCCGCCCTGCGGACGGCGGGCCCGGTACGCGGCCCGGTACGCGGCGGGGGACGACCCCAGCTGGCGCCGGAAGTGCCCGCGCAGTGCGACCGGCGAGCGGAAGCCGCAGCGGCCCGCCACCTCGTCGACCGAGTAGTCGGACGTCTCCAGAAGCCGCTGCGCCTGCAGCACCCGCTGGGTGATCAGCCACTGGAGCGGTGCGCTGCCCGTGAGCGAGCGGAACCTCCGGTCGAAGGTCCGCCTGCTCATATAGGCGCGCGCGGCCAGCGTCTCCACGTCGAACTGCTCGTGCAGATGCTCCAGCGCCCAGGCCACGACCTCCGCGAGCGGGTCGGAGCCGATTTCCTCCGGTAAAGATCTGTCGAGGTAGCGCTCCTGACCGCCACTGCGCCGCGGCGGCACGACGAGCCGGCGGGCCAGTGCCCCGGCGGCCTCCGTGCCGTGGTCCGAGCGGACTATGTGGAGGCAGAGGTCGATCCCGGCCGCCGTGCCGGCGGAGGTGAGCACGTCGCCGTCGTCGACGAAGAGCTCGCGCGGATCGACGTGCACCGACGGGTAGCGCTTGGCCAGCGTCGGTGCGTACATCCAGTGCGTGGTGGCCGGGCGGCCGTCCAGCAGCCCGGCGGCGGCGAGCACGAAGGCTCCCGTGCACAGCCCCACGATGCGTGCGCCCTCTTCGTGGGCGCGACGCAGTGCGTCGAGCGCCTCCACGGGCGGCGGTGAGGTGATCGAGCGCCAGGCCGGCACCACGACGGTGCCTGCCCTGCTGATCGCCTCCAGCCCGTAGGGCGCGGTCAGTTCGAGTCCCCCTGTGGTGCGCAGCGGTCCCTCTTCGCCGCTGCACACGAGCAACCGATAACGCGGAACTCCCGCGTCCTGGCGGTCGATCCCGAACACCGAGAGCGGAATGGAGCTCTCGAAGATGGGGCCACCGCTGAACAGCAGCACGGCGACGACCTCACGGCGTCGACGCCCGCTCAGCTTCCGTACAGCCTCCGTTGCGGTGGCGGAGTCCTGGCTCATGACGCTAAGCCCCCCTCGGTGTTCGCGTCTTCCTGGTCCTTACGGGCCTGTCGCACCTGCACATGTCCCCTCGGTCGTGCACGAGTCCCCAGCCTTCGACACCCAAGATCGAATCTACTGCGTCCCGTGGTGCCGTCGTGACAAGTTCACCAACCGGCTTTATGTCGACAAGGCAACCTGGCGGGAAGCATTCGATCACGAAGCGTTTCACTCGTGAGTCGTGCAGGGAAGTGCGCCGGGCGTTCATGGCCCGTCCCCATGGGGTGGAAGCGTACCGCTTGGTCTCTTCCTGCCTGCTGGCAAGGGGGTTGATCGGCCATTTCGACAAGGATTCGACTGAGTCCTGAAGTTGGCTGAAAATATACGGTCGCGTGTGCGGAAATCAGTCGTTCTACCGGCGCACGACCCGTGCAGTGCGCTCACTCCTGTGCGCCCCCTGGGTGGGGCGGTGGGCCGGACCGGAGCCCTCGCGGGCTGCCGTCCGGGCGGACCGGCGGAGCAGGACCCGGCAGGCCACGGTGATCGCGGCCAGGCCGAGGGCGACGGCCGCGGCGCCGCCGGCGGAGTCGCCGTGGGCCAGGAGGACGGCCGGTACCAGCAGGCAGCCGAAGACCGCCCAGCGGACCACATCGGTCGCCGACTGCGCGGCGGGTTCCGGATGCGTGGGCGGGACGGGTGCGGGCACGTGATGCTCCCCGGGGGTTCGGTCGGCGTTCCGGTCGGTACGGAACGGCCGGCGGACCCCCGCGGCGGGCCTGCGGGGGCATGGACACGTGGCTAACGGACCGTGCCCCACGCGGTCACCGACCCGTCACCGATTGCGGCCGTCCGGGTCCGCGACGTCGGTGTACCGCGCAACCGGCATTGCCATACAGGGCAGGTCTCGGGCATGCTCCGTAGAACGTCGCACGCGCTTTGCGCGGATCCGGGCAGTGGAGGAGTGCCGCCGTACCCTTGGGGGTAAGGGGTTGGGAAGATGATTCCCGGACACCGCTACACCGCCCGCTGACGCAGCTTCCCCACGTCGCTCTCCTCACGAGGACTCTCTTCGCCGAGACACCGATGGCCGGTCACGAAATCCCCGAACCCGCGGACCGCAAGCAGGTAGCCGACCCCCGGTCGGACCAGCAGGCGGCCGAAGACGCGCGCCACTCCTGCGATCCCGCCTTCCGGCACGGTGTCGTCGTCGGTTTCGACGGCTCGACCTCCAGTGAGCGGGCCCTCGCCTATGCCATCGGCATGGCCCGGAGAACGGGCTCCGGCCTGATCATCGTCCATGTCGCCAACCGGCTGCCGACCACGGTATGGGCGGGCTGCGAGCCGCCCGTCTTCGTGGACGTCCCCGATCACCGCACCGAGGTCCTCGGCCTGGAGCTCGCCTGCGCGGAGTACCTCTCCGAGGTCCCGTGGGTGCTCGTCGAGCGCGGCGGGGACATCTGCCACGAGCTGGAGGAGGTCGGCCGGGAGTACTCGGCCGACGCGATCGTCGTCGGTTCCACGCACGGGATCGTCGGCCGGATCTTCGGCTCGGTGGCGGGCCGGCTGGCGCGCCGCGCGCAGCGCCCGGTCGTCGTCATCCCGTAGGGGCGTCGCGTAAGCCCGTCGGGTGACGCCGTCCCACGAGGTTGTCCCGTGGACCGTTCCCCAGGGCAGGTTCCGGCTGCCCGCCGTCGCCCTGCCTTCAGAGCCTGTTCCGCCCGCTCCCGCGTCCGCCGGGAGCGGGCGGTCTGTTTTGGGTCTGTTCTGCGTCCGTTGTGATCCGACCTCGGCCAACGGCCGGTCTCTTTCCGTCCGGAGAGGACCGACATGGCGTCAACTCGACTACGGAAACAGCGGAAAAAACGAAGCTACCGGTCCGTAGATGCGGATTGCGTGTGTGTGAAGGATGCATAAGCGTCACGGGGAACAGCACGATCGCATGCATGTGGGGTCGGTGACGACCCTCTGTCCCGCGCGGATCCGGAGAGGGTCCGCCGTGGTCCACGGCGTCGCTGCGGCAAAGACCGGCGGCCGTACCCCGGCCATCACGCCCCGGCGTTCGCACTGTTGGCATTCGGGATCGCCCGCCCGCACGCGAGAGCGGCCCGGCACCCACAGGGCGTGGGTGCCGGGCCGCTCTCGGGTGCGGATGCGGGGGCGTGTCTCTTCACCGCGACTACTCGCCGTGACCGCTTCGCCCTGACTGCTACTCCACCGTGACGGACTTCGCCAGGTTGCGCGGCTTGTCGATGTCCCGGCCCATGGCCAGCGCCGTGTGGTAGGCGAGGAGTTGCAGCGGGATGCCCATCAGGATCGGGTCCAGCTCGTTCTCGTTCTTCGGGACGATGATCGTGTGGTCGGCCTTCTCCTGCTCACGGTGGGCCACGGCGAGGATGCGGCCGCTGCGGGCCTTGATCTCCTCCAGGGCCGCACGGTTCTTCTCCAGCAGGTCGTCGTCCGGGACGATCGCGACCGTGGGGAGCGCCGGCTCGATGAGCGCGAGCGGGCCGTGCTTCAGCTCCGATGCGGGGTACGCCTCGGCGTGGATGTACGAGATCTCCTTGAGCTTCAGGGAGGCCTCCAGCGCGACGGGGTAGCCCCGGACACGGCCGATGAACATCATCGACTGCGCGCCCGCGTACTCCTCGGCGAGCTTCTTGATCTCGTCCTCCGACTCGAGGATCTGACCGATCTGCTCGGGCAGCTTGCGCAGCCCCTCGATGATCCGCTTCCCGTCGGCGACCGACAGGTCGCGGATGCGGCCCAGGTGCAGGGCGAGCAGCGCGAAGGCGACCACGGTGTTGGTGAAGCACTTGGTGGACACGACGCAGACCTCGGGGCCGGCGTGGACGTACATGCCGCCGTCGGCCTCGCGGGCGATCGCCGAGCCGACGACGTTCACGACGCCGAGGACCCGTGCGCCCTTGCGCTTGAGCTCCTGGACCGCGGCCAGCACGTCGTACGTCTCACCGGACTGGGAGACCGCGACGTACAGGGTGTCGGGGTCCACGACGGGGTTGCGGTAGCGGAACTCGGACGCGGGCTCGGCGTCCGCGGGGATGCGGGCCAGCTCCTCGATGAGGCCGGCGCCGATCATGCCCGCGTGGTACGAGGTGCCGCAGCCAAGGATCTTGATCCGGCGGACCCCGCGCGCCTCGCGGGCGTCCAGGTTCAGGCCGCCCAGGTGCACGGTGGAGAAGCGGTCGTCGATGCGGCCGCGCAGCACGCGGTCCACGGCGTCGGCCTGCTCGGAGATCTCCTTGTGCATGTACGTGTCGTGGCCGCCCATGTCGTACGACTCGGCCTCCCACTCCACCGTGGTGGGCGTGGCCGTCGTGGTCGAGCCCTCGGTCGTGTACGTACGGAAGTCGTCGGCCTTGAGCGTGGCCATCTCGCCGTCGTCCAGGGTGACGATCTGGCGGGTGTGCGCGACCAGGGCCGCGACGTCGGAGGCGACGAACATCTCCTTCTCGCCGATGCCGAGCACGACCGGGGAACCGTTGCGGGCGACGACGATGCGGTCGTTGAAGTCGGCGTGCATGACGGCGATGCCGTACGTGCCCTCGACGGACTTCAGCGCCTCGCGGACCTTCTCCTCCAGGGTGACGGCCCGGGAGCGGGCGACCAGGTGGACCAGCACCTCGGTGTCGGTCTCGGAGAGGAACACGATGCCGTCGGCGACGAGCTTCGCGCGGAGCTCGGAGGCGTTGTCGATGATGCCGTTGTGGACGACGGCGACCTTGTTGTCGGCGTCCATGTGGGGGTGGGCGTTCTCGTCGCTCGGGGCGCCGTGCGTGGCCCAGCGGGTGTGGGCGATGCCGGTGGTGCCGGTGAAGCGCTTGGGCACCCGCGACTCGAGCTCGCGGACGCGGCCCTTGGCCTTGACCATCTTCAGCGCGGCGGGCTTGCCGGCCGCGGGCTTGCCGGTGATGACGATGCCCGCGGAGTCGTACCCCCGGTACTCCAGCCGCTGCAGACCCTCCAGCAGCAGCGGGGCCACATCACGCTTTCCGATATAACCGACGATTCCGCACATAGAGCCTCTGCCCTCCATCGACGTACAGGTACAAGCAAGTAAGTGGGTGCCCGGCCGCGGGGCACGCCCGGCCCGATCGGGACAGCCGGTCCCGGCCGCCGGTCTCAGCCGTAGACGATGCGGCGCAGCTGGCGGAGCGAGAGCTCCGGCGGCGCCACCGCCCGGTGCGGCAGCTCGGCCGAGATCCGTTCGAAGATCTCCGTGTTGACCAGGCCGCCGGACTGCAGCTCGCGATGGCGGCGGCGGACGAAGACGTCGGTCGTCTCGTCGAAGTAGGCCAGTACGTCGAGGATCACCCGGGCTGCCTCACCGCGTGGGAGCGCGGTGCTGCGTACCAGGTGGTCAATGAGGTCGTCATGCGACGAGCGGCGTTCGAGCACCCGTCGATATTGCTTCCGAAGGAGCTCCAGCGCAACAATCCTGCCCGATATCGGGCAGATATGCGGTCGAGTGGCGCTCGTTTTTCCGTTCTGGGCGATTCCGGAGCGTTCGGGAGCGGCGTACGCGCCTCGGAATCGGGTGGGCGCGGAGCGGCTGTGAGGGCCGACGGGATGAAATAGGCCGCGCGCCCGGGCGGTCGGCCACGTTCATGTGTGGGCGAAAAGGGGAAGTGGTCTACACCTTGACCATCCGTGAGGCAAGCGGTACGCATGGTGACGGTGCGAATGGTCAGGAGATCCAGGTGTGATCCAGCAGAAAGGGACCCGGCTGTGAGACTGCACACGACGCAGCGCAGTGCTCTTCCCCGTGCTCTACCCCGTCTTCTCGGCTCGCTGCTTCTCGTCACGGCGGCCGGAATCTCCGCCGCCTGCGCGACCCCCGCGGCATCCGCGGCGGGCGGCGGCCCCGCGGCGTCGGCGCCCCGTCCGCTGGGCCAGGTCGTGCCCGCCCCCGCCGAGGTGAGGCCGGGGGGATCCCCGTACGCCATCACTCCCGCCACGAGGATCCGCGTCGACGGCTCGTCCGGCGAGGCCCGCGAGATCGGTGAGTACCTGGCGGGCGTGCTGCGCCCCTCCACCGGATACGCCCTGCCGGTCACCGGACGGGCGGGCTCCGACGGCATCCGGCTCCGGCTCGGCTCCCGCGACAGCGAACTGGGCGCCGAGGGCTACACACTGACGGCCGGGCACGGCTCCGTCACCATCACCGCCCGGAAGCCCGCAGGGCTCTTCCACGGCGTCCAGACGCTGCGTCAGCTCCTGCCGGCCCAGGTCGAGAGCGACAGCCGCCAGAAGGGGCCCTGGAAGGTCGCGGGCGGCAGCATCACCGACACGCCGCGCTACGCCTACCGGGGCGCGATGCTCGACGTCTCGCGGCACTTCTTCTCCGTCGACGAGGTCAAGCGCTACATCGACCAGATCGCGCTGTACAAGATGAACACCTTCCACCTGCACCTCTCCGACGACCAGGGCTGGCGCATCGCCATCGACTCCTGGCCGAACCTGGCCACCTACGGCGGCTCCACGGAGGTCGGTGGCGGGCCCGGCGGCTACTACACCAAGAGCCAGTACAAGGAGATCGTGCGGTACGCGGCCTCCCGCTACATGGAGCTGGTGCCGGAGATCGACATGCCGGGCCACACCAACGCCGCCCTCGCCTCGTACGCGGAGCTGAACTGCGACGGCGTCGCGCCGCCGCTCTACACCGGGATCAAGGTTGGCTTCAGCTCGCTGTGCGCGGCCAAGGACGTCACGTACAAGTTCATCGACGACGTCATCGGCGAAGTGGCCGCGCTGACCCCCGGCAGGTACATCCACATCGGCGGTGACGAGGCGCACTCCACCAGCCACGAGGACTACGCCAAGATCATGGAGAGGGCGCAGGCCGCTGTCGGCAAGCACGGCAAGACCGTGATGGGCTGGCACCAGCTCACCGGCGCCACGCCGGTGAAGGGCGCGGTCGCCCAGTACTGGGGCTACGACAGGACGAGCGCCGCGGACCGGCAGCAGGTGGCGGACGCGGCGAAGAACGGCACCAAGCTCGTGCTCTCGCCCGCGGACCGGGTGTACCTCGACATGAAGTACAACGAGCAGACCGAACTGGGCCTGAAGTGGGCCGGTCTGGTCGAGGTGCAGCGCAGTTATGACTGGGACCCGGCGACCTACCTCGCCGACACCCCGGCGGACGCGGTGCTCGGGGTCGAGGCGCCGATCTGGGCCGAGACGCTGACCGACAGCGACGACATCGACGTGATGGCGTTCCCGCGGCTGCCCGGGGCGGCGGAGCTGGGCTGGTCCCCGGCCGAGACGCACGACTGGGACACGTACAAGGAGCGCCTCGCGGCGCTCGGGCCGCGGTTCACCGCGCTGGGGATCGACTACTACCGGTCGCCCCAGGTGCCGTGGCCGGCGGAGCCGGCTGCGGCGGGCTGAGCGGGGCCGTCCGGCGGCCGGGGGCGTGAGGCCCCCGGCCGCCGGACGGGCCGTCGGAAGGTGCCCTCAAGCGCCGGACGGCTGTCAAAGATGTCCTCAATCGCCGGACGGGCTTGAGGTGCCGGACGGGCTCGAGGTGGCTTCCTCGCGGAGCTGCTCCTCGCTCAGGCCGCGGCGCCAGTAGCCGACGAACGTCACCCGCTTGCGGTCGATGCCGCGCTCACGCACCACGTGGCGTCGCAGCGTCCGTACCGAGGACGCCTCGCCCGCGATCCAGACGTACGGGATTCCCCCGGGCAGTTCGGCCGCGCGCACGGCCTCCACGGCGTCCGGGGCGTTCTCGTCCCGCACCAGCCAGCTGATCCGGGCGTCGGCGCGGGTGTCGATCGGCCGGCGGTCCCCGGTGTGCGTGACCTCCAGCCAGACCCGCGCCCGCAGATGGGCCGGCAGCCACTCCAGGGCGGCCGTCGCGGCGGGCAGCGCCGTCTCGTCGGCCCAGATCAGCACCCAGTCGGTGTCCTCGGGCGGGCGGAAACGGACGGCCGTGTTGTCCTCGACGGCCGGTCCGAGCGCCTTCAGTACGTCACCGGGGGAGGCCGCGGCGGCCCAGCGGCAGGCCGGACCGCCGTCCTCGTGGAGCGCGAAATCGATGTCGATCTCGGTGGCCGAACCGCCGTCGGTACGACGTTGCGCCCGGACCGTGTACGAGCGCAGCACCGCCCGCTCCTCGGCCGGAAGAGCGCGCCAGAGGGCGAACCAGTTGCCCTCGTTATCGACCGGAACGACTGGTTCCGGCTGTCCGGGGTGCGGCAGGAACAGCGACAGGCTCTGATCGCGGCCCCCGGAGGCGAACCCGTCGAGCCCCGGGCCGCCGAACGTGACCCGGAGCATGGACGGGCTCAGCCGCTCCGTGCGCAGGACGGCCAGACCGAAGAGCCGGAAGGGATCGACGGGCGGCGTGGCGGGCGCGGCGGCGGTCGTCATGGTCAGGCGGTCTTCTTCGCGTTCTCGATGGCCTTCGCGAGGTCCTCGAGGATCGGCGCGCACTTGTCGTAGCTGTAGATCGGCTCGGTGGTGCGCGGGATGACCTGACCGGCCTTGACCGCGGGCAGCTGCGCCCAGGTCGGCTTGGAGGTCAGGGCGTCGGGCTGCAGGGCCGAGGACCGGTTGTCCATCATGATGATGTCGGCCCCGTACTTGTCGACGTTCTCCCAGCTCAGGCTCTCGAAGAAGCCCGCCTCGTCCACCTTCGGCTCGACGAACTTCACGCCCAGCTCCTGGAAGTACAGGGTGTCGGCGGACATCTTGGCGAGCGAGACGTAGAAGAGGTCCTGGCTGGCCGAGCCGATCATGACCTTGAGGTTCGGCTTGGACTTCGCGGCGGCGCGCAGCCGGGCCGCGGCCTTCTCGAAGCGGGCCTTGGCGTCGGTGACCGTCTTGGCCTTGACGTCGGCGCCGAGCGAGGCGGCGAGGTCCTCGTGGCGCTGGATCGCCTTGGGGATCGTGGTCTGGGCGGCCCACAGGGCGACGCTCGGGGCGAGCTTGAGGATCTTGTCCTTGGACGCGTCCGGCACGTACCAGAGGGCGTCCTTCTCCCACATCGCGGTGACCAGCAGGTCCGGGCCGAGCGCGGCGTACTTCTCGACGTTGAACTCGCCCCAGACGTTGCCGAGGATCTCGACCTTGCTGATGTCCAGGTCGCCGGCCTGCACGTCGGCCTTGCCGTTCGCGGCCTTCGTGGGGCCGAAGACCGCCTTGACCTCGATGCCGTAGTCGTGGAGCGCGGCGGCGACACCCGTGAAGGCGACGATGTTCTTCGGGACGGACTTGGCCTCGGCGGTCTGCCCGCGGTCGTCCTTGAAGCTCCACGGCCCGGCGTCGGCGCTCTTGGAGCCGGTGGAACCGGAGTCCTTGGAGTCGCTGTCACCACAGGCCGCCAGCACGGCGCCCAGGCCGACGGCGCCGCCCATGGCCAGCAGGCCGCGACGGGTGGGACGGGACACTCGGGCAGTGCGCATGACGGAATCCGCTTTCGTACGAGCCGGAGACCGGCCGGCGACAAGTTCGAACGAAGGTTAGCCTAACCTCACGAGTGGTCCCCTGGCCGGTGCCCCCTCGCTCACCAGACGATGACGCCGCCGTCCACGTCCTGGGCCCGCTCGGCGGCGGCCGTGATGTTGGCCAGCCGCGCCGCCACGTAGTCGTCGGCATAGCCGCTGTGGGCGGCGAGCTCCGCGATGTGGTCGCGCAGCAGCCCGCACTCGGCGAGGAAGGCCGGGATGTCCTCCGGATCCACACAGAGGTTGGCGGTGGCCAGCTCCGGGAAGAACCGGGCCCCGAGCTCACGCACCGGCGGCGCCCCCACAGCTTGGTCCGGCTGCTCTCGAACCCGGCGAGGGTGAGGCCGTGCTCGGGGTCCTCCAGGAAGTGGTCCTCGCCGCTCCGGCCGCGGACGTAGGTGTGTACGAGGAGGGTCATGCGCCGAAGGCTCCGTCGTCGGGGCCCCTCGACGCCGGCCATCCTCCGGCCGTCGTTGAGCCCCCTCGCGGATGTGCGGTACGTGGGCCGCATCGCGCCGCGCTGTCCACGGAACCTGTGCCCACTCCGGTGCGGGCGGTCGTCCTGTTGAGCAGCGTCAGGGCGAGAGCGACGGCCGTGGCGAGCGCGGCCAGGAGAACACAGGTGAGGAATCCGTCGCGCAGCTCGCCGGTGGAACCCAGTAGCGGGCCGAAGACGGCAACGCCCAGCGCTGCGCCCACTTGCCGGGAAGCGTTGAAGGCGGCTGAAGCCGCACCGTGCAGGGTTGGCGGAACGGCCGCAATCGACTGGGACGTCATGGCCGGCACGAGGACTCCCGCGCTGAAACCGGCCGGCAGCAGCGCAAGGACCAGTGGCCACAGTGGCGACAGCGTGCTGGTGAGTGCGACCGCGACCAAGGCGGCGGCCAGTACGAATTGCCCACCGCCGAGGACCGAGCGGCGGCCGGAGCGCCTGGTGAGGGCGGCCGAGCAGACGCTTCCCAGAGAGATCAGGCCGGTCAGGGGAAGGAACAGCAGGCCGCTCGCGACGGCGCTGAGACCTCGGCCCTGTTGAAGCATCAGGCTCAACGCGAACAGCAACCCGTAGAACGTGAAGTTGAACAAGGCGCCTTGCAGCGCAGAGGTGGCAAAGGACCGGTCGGAGTAGACCGCGGTCGGCAGAAGGGGAGCCTTTGCGGTGTGTCCTGCTCGTACGAACGCGAGAAGGCCCACTGCCGCGAGGGTGAATGCTGCGAGCACGCCGGGTGTTCCCCACCCCTTGGCCGGGGCCTCGATCAGACCGAAGACGAGGCCGCCGATCAGCAAGGTCGCGGCCGCCATGCCCGCGTAGTCCACGCTTCGGTCCCGTCGCGTCACGGAGGGCATCGAGCGGATGCTCCACGCGATCGCCGGGATACCGATCACGACGTTGACCCCGAATACGGCGCGCCAGTTCGCCAGGGAGACCAGCACCCCGCCGAGAAGAGGCCCCGCGGCCATGCCCACCCCACCGGCGGCGGCCCACCACCCGACAAGTCTGTGACGCGCGTGCTCGTCGGTGGCGGCGGATGTGGCCAGCACGAGCGCGCTCGGAAGCAGCAGTGCGGCGCCGACACCCTGGGCGAGCCGTGCGAGATTCAGAACCGGCATGGTGCCCGCTGCCGCGCAGACCGCGGAGGATGCCGTGAAGATGAGCAGCCCCGTGATGAACGTGCGTTTGGCGCCCAGGATGTCAGTGATGGCCCCCGAGCCGAGCAGCACCGCTGCGAAGCTGAGCGTGTAGGCGTTGACGGCCCATTCCAGCGCCGACCGTGAGGCGTGTAAGTGAGAACTCAGTTGCGCCAGAGTCAAGTTCACGATGGTGCCATCGACGTACACCATGAACGACGCGATCAGTGCGAGAGCGACAACGGTCCTCTTTAGTTCCATGGTCATGGAACTAGCGTAGCTGTAGTTCGACGTCCATGGAACAACGGTATAGGCTCCGGGTATGCCCACCACGAGCCAGAGTCGGCCGCGCGACGACGTGAGCAAGCCGGTGAAACTTGACGCCATAGCCGTGCTGCGGGCTCTCGCTGATCCCGTGCGGCTCGATCTCGTACGCCAGTTGAGGGAGTCCGTGGCGCCGATCGCCTGTGGTGCGTTCGACGTTGCGGTCGCCAAGAACACCCTGTCCCACCACTTCAAGACGCTCAGGGAGGCTGGAGTGATCGTCACTCACCGCGAGGGCACCGCCGCCCTCAACGTGCTCCAGGAGGACGAGCTCGACGAGGCCTTCCCCGGCCTCCTCGACGCAATCCTGCCCAGGCGCGGCTGAGCAGCCGGCACCGGTTGACAAGCCGCCTGCGAGCGGCAGCACAGGGCCCGGCCCGGTGGCCGGTTCGGTGGAACGCGGACGGGGCGGGCCCGGAACCCGGGCCCGCCCCGCCTCGCGCTGTCCCCGTTCTCAGGCCGACATGCCGAGCTCCCGGGCGATCAGCATCCGCTGCACCTCGCTCGTGCCCTCGCCGATCTCCAGGATCTTGGAGTCGCGCCACATCCGCGCCACCGGGTACTCGTTCATGAAGCCGTAGCCGCCGTGGATCTGGGTCGCCTCGCGGGCGTTGTCCACCGCCACGGTCGAGGA
Source organism: Streptomyces poriferorum (assembly GCF_019399235.1). Taxonomy (GTDB): domain Bacteria; phylum Actinomycetota; class Actinomycetes; order Streptomycetales; family Streptomycetaceae; genus Streptomyces; species Streptomyces poriferorum. The sequence continues at coordinate 28,763 of NZ_JAELVH010000071.1, forward strand.
GTACAGCTTGGCGATCGCGGCCTCCTTCTTGAACGGCTCGCCCGCCAGCAGGCGTGACGCCGCGTCGCGCCAGCCGATCCGGGCCATGTGGGCCCGCATCTCCATGTCCGCGATCTTGAACTGGATCGCCTGGTTGGAGCCGATCGGCTTCCCGAACGCGTGCCGCTCGGCGGCGTACTTCACGGACTCGTCCACACAGCCCTGCGCCAGGCCCGTCGACAGCGCCGAGATGGCGATCCGGCCCTCGTCCAGGATCCGCAGGAACTGCGCGTAGCCGCGGCCCTCCTCGCCCAGCAGGTTCTCCAGCGGGACGCGGACGTCCGAGAAGGAGAGCTCGCGGGTGTCCGAGGCGTTCCAGCCGACCTTGGAGTAGGGGGCGGCGACCGTGAAGCCGGGGGTGCCGGACGGGACGATGATCGACGAGATGAGCGGGGCGCCGTTCTCCTTGCGGCCGGTCACCGCCGTGACCGTCACCAACTCGGTGATGTCCGTGCCCGAGTTGGTGATGAAGCACTTGGAGCCGTTGATCACCCACTCGCCCGTCGCCTCGTCGCGCACCGCGGTCGTCCGGGTGCCGCCCGCGTCCGAGCCGCCGTCCGGCTCCGTCAGGCCGAACGCGCCGAGCGCCTCGCCCGCGCAGAGCTTCGGCAGCCACTGCCGCTTCTGCTCCTCCGTACCGAAGCGGAACACCGGCATCGCGCCGAGCGAGACCCCGGCCTCCAGGGTGATCGCCACCGACGAGTCGACCCGGGCCAGCTCCTCCAGGGCGATGCCGAGGGCGAGGTAGTCGCCGCCCATCCCGCCGTACTCCTCCGGGAACGGCAGACCGAACAGGCCCATCCGTCCCATCTCGCGCACGATCTCGTACGGGAACTCATGGCGCTCGTAGAAGTCGCCGATCTTCGGCGCGACCACGTCGTGTGCGAACTCCTCGACGGTGCGGCGGAGTTCCTCGTGCTCGGCGGTCAGCCGGTGGTCCAGGGACATCGGGGGATCACTGCTCCTTGTGGGACTGTGTTTGTTGCACCGAGAGCGCGCGGACGGTACGGGACGGGCTCGGTCGGCCCAGCTGTCCGGCGAGCCACACGCTGGTGGCGGTGAGCTCGTCGAGGTCGACCCCGGTTTCGATGCCGAGGCCTTCGAGCATCCAGACCAGGTCCTCCGTGGCGAGGTTTCCGGTCGCGCTCTTCGCGTACGGGCAGCCGCCGAGGCCGCCCGCGGAGGCGTCCACGGTGGACACGCCGTGCTGGAGCGCGGCCAGCGTGTTGGACAGGGCCTGTCCGTAGGTGTCGTGGAAGTGCACCCCGATCGCGTCGGTGTGCACCCCCGACTCGTTCAGCGACGACAACAGGGTCTGTACGTGGCCGGGCGTCGCGACCCCGATCGTGTCTCCGAGCGACAGCTCGTCGCAGCCGAGGTCCATCAGCGCCCTGGCGACCCGGACGACCTGGTGGACCGGGACCGGTCCCTCCCACGGGTCGCCGAAGCACATCGACAGGTAGCCGCGCACATGCACCTTGTCCGCCTTGGCGCGGGCCACCACGGGCTCGAACATGGCGAGCGACTCGTCGATCGTGCGGTTGAGGTTGCGCGCGGCGAAGGTCTCCGTCGCGGAGCCGAAGACGGCGATCCGGCGGGCGCCGAGCGCCAGGGCCCGGTCCAGTCCCCGCTCGTTCGGCACGAGGACCGGCAGCGCCACGTCACCCACGTCCCCTATGTCGCCGAGCATCGGGAACAGCTGCTCCGCGTCCGCCAGTTGGGGCACCCACTTGGGGTGGACGAAGCTCGTCGCCTCGATCGTGCCGAGGCCGGCGACCGCGAGCCGGCGGATGAACTCCGCCTTCACCTCGGTCGGCACGACCGCCTTCTCGTTCTGCAGCCCGTCACGGGCGCCGACCTCGTGGATACGGACCCGGGCGGGCAGGTCCGGCGCGGCCACGGTCATCGGCAGGGTGCGGTCGGTGGTGGTCATGCGTCCTCCCCGGTGCCGGTCGCGGGGACCACGACCGCCAGTACCTGGTCCATGGCCACCGTGGTCCCGGCGGTCACGTCGAGTTCGGTCACGGTGCCGGCGTGCGGGGCGGAGATGACGTGCTCCATCTTCATCGCCTCCACGACGAGGAGGCTCTGCCCGGCCGCGACCTCGTCCCCGACGGCCACCTTCACCACGGTGACCGTCCCGGGCATGGGCGCGGCGAGCGTGTCCGCGCCTGAGCGGGCGGCGCCGGACAGTGACGCCTCCACCGGGTCGTGGTCCCGGACGTGCCAGGTGTCGCCGTCCCGGCCGAGCCAGTGGCCCTCCGGGGAGGTGGCGTACGCGAACGAGTGCGTGACACCGGCGAGTTCGAGCGTGATCCGGCCCCCGTCGACGGACAGCGTCCTGGCCGTCTCCGCGCTGCCGGGCAGCGGGCCGAGCGGGCCGCAGGTGCCGGAGGCGGGGAGCGGTGGCCGGGCGCCCTCCCCGACGTGGCCGAAGGTCAGTTCCGCGCCCGCGCCGCACGGGCGCAGGCCCACCTGGACCGGGTCGTGGCCGGGGATCCGGAAGTGCCGCACCGTACGCGCCGGGGTGCCGCCGAGGCGCCAGCCGTCACCGGCCGAGAACGGGTCGGCCCAGGCCCCGGCCGTCCGGGCGGCGGGGGAGTGCTGCCGCAGCAGCGCCGCCGCCGCGTACACCTCCTCCGGCACCCCGTCCGGGACCAGCGCGTCCACCTCACGCTCCACCAGGCCGGTGTCCAGCTCGCCCGCCACCACGGCCGGGTGGCCGAGCAGCCGGCGCAGGAAGCCCGCGTTGGTCGGGACGCCGAGGACCACCGTGTCCGCGAGCGCCGCCCGCAGCCTTCGCAGAGCCGTCGCCCGGTCGGGGCCGTAGGCGATCACCTTCGACAGCATCGGGTCGTACAGGCTGCCGACCTCGCCGCCCCCGGCGAGCCCCGAGTCCGTCCGCACCCCGCCGCCCTGCGGCTCGTGCAGCGCCAGCACGGTGCCGCCCGAGGGCAGGAAGCCGCGGGCCGGATCCTCGGCGCAGATCCGGGCCTCGACCGCGTGACCGGTGAGAGTGATGTCCTGCTGGCCGTAAGGGAGTTGTTCGCCGGACGCGACGCGGAGCTGCCACTCGACCAGGTCGAGGCCGGTGATCAGTTCCGTCACCGGGTGCTCGACCTGGAGGCGGGTGTTCATCTCCATGAAGTAGTACGAGGCCGGGTCGTTGCCCGGAACGATGAACTCCACCGTCCCCGCGCCGACATAGCCGCAGGAGCGGGCGGCCTGGACGGCCGCCTCGCCCATGGCCGCGCGCGTCTTCTCGTCGAGCAGGACCGAGGGCGCCTCCTCGATGATCTTCTGGTGGCGGCGCTGGAGCGAGCACTCGCGCTCGCCGAGGTGCACCACGTTGCCGTGGCCGTCCGCCAGCACCTGGATCTCGATGTGGCGCGGCCGGTCGATCCACCGCTCCACGAGGAGGGTGTCGTCGCCGAAGGAGGCGCGCGCCTCGCGCCGGGCGGCTGCGATCTCGTCCGCGAGCAGCGCCGCGTCGCGCACCAGCCGCATGCCCTTGCCGCCGCCGCCCGCGGAGGGCTTGAGCAGGACCGGCATGCCGATCTCGTGCGCCGCTTCCGCTAGTTGACCATCGGTCAGCTCGCTTCCGGAGGATCCGGGCACCACCGGGACACCCGCAGCCGCGACCGTCTCCTTGGCCCGGATCTTGTCGCCCATCAGGGCGATGGCGGCGGCGGGCGGCCCGATGAAGACCAGGCCCGCGTCCGCGCACGCCCGCGCGAAGCCCGCGTTCTCGGCGAGGAAGCCGTAGCCGGGGTGGACGGCCTGCGCGCCCGTGCGGCGGGCGGCCTCCAGGAGCCGGTCCACGGAGAGGTAGCTCTCGGCCGCCGGTGCGGGGCCGATCCGTACCGCCGTATCGGCCTCCCGTACGTGCCGGGCATCCGCGTCCGCGTCGCTGAAGACGGCGACGGAACGCACGCCCAGCTCCCGCAGGGTCCGGATGACCCGGACCGCGATCTCGCCGCGGTTGGCGACGAGAACCGTGTCGAACATCGTCATCAGTTCCTCACATCCGGAAGACGCCGAAGCCGGCGTCGCCCAACGGGGCGTTGGCGCACGCGGTCAGGGCGAGCCCGAGCACCTGGCGGGTCTCCATCGGGTCGATCACGCCGTCGTCCCAGAGCCGGGCGGTGGCGTAGTACGCGTTGCCCTGCGTCTCGTACTGCTCGCGGATCGGGGCCTTGAACGACTCCTCGTCCTCGGCGCTCCAGTCGTCGCCCAGCTGGTCGCGCTTGACCGTGGCGAGGACGGAGGCGGCCTGCTCGCCGCCCATGACGGAGATCTTCGCGTTGGGCCACATCCACAGGAAGCGGGGACTGTAGGCCCGGCCGCACATGGAGTAGTTGCCCGCGCCGTAGGACCCGCCGACCACCACGGTCAGCTTCGGAACGCGCGTGCAGGCGACGGCGGTGACCATCTTGGCGCCGTGCTTGGCGATGCCGCCCGCCTCGTAGTCGCGGCCGACCATGAAGCCCGAGATGTTCTGCAGGAAGACCAGCGGGATGCCGCGCTGGTCGCACAGCTCGATGAAGTGCGCGCCCTTCTGGGCGGACTCGGAGAACAGGATGCCGTTGTTCGCGACGATGCCGACCGGGTGGCCGTGGATGTGCCCGAATCCGGTGATCAGCGTCGTGCCGTACTCCGCCTTGAACTCGGCGAAGCGCGAGCCGTCGACGACCCGGGCGATCACCTCCCGTACGTCGTAGGGCGTGCGCGAGTCGACCGGGACGGCGCCGTACAGACCGGCGGGGTCCACCTTCGGCTCGTCCGCCGGCTGTACGGACCACGGCAGCGCGCCCCGGTCGGGCAGCGTGGCCACGATGTTCCGCACGATGCGCAGCGCGTGTGCGTCGTCCTCCGCGAGATGGTCGGTGACTCCCGACGTACGGGAGTGGACCTCGCCGCCGCCCAGCTCCTCGGCGGTCACGACCTCACCGGTCGCCGCCTTCACCAGCGGCGGACCGCCCAGGAAGATCGTCCCCTGGTTCCGGACGATCACGGCCTCGTCGCTCATCGCCGGGACGTACGCCCCACCGGCGGTACAGGAGCCCAGCACCGCCGCGATCTGCGGGATCCCGGCCCCGGACATCCGGGCCTGGTTGTAGAAGATCCGCCCGAAGTGCTCCCGGTCGGGGAAGACCTCGTCCTGCATCGGCAGGAAGGCACCGCCCGAGTCCACCAGGTACAGACACGGCAGCCGGTTCTCCAGCGCCACCTCCTGGGCCCGCAGGTGCTTCTTCACGGTCATCGGGTAGTACGTGCCGCCCTTGACGGTCGCGTCATTGGCGACGATCACGCACTCCCGGCCGCTGACCCGGCCGATCCCGGCGATCACCCCGGCGGCCGGCGCGGCGCCGCCGTACAGCCCCTCGGCCGCCAGCGGGGCCAGCTCCAGGAAGGGCGAGCCCGCGTCGAGCAGGGTGTCCACCCGCTCCCGGGGCAGCAGCTTGCCGCGCGCCACATGCCGGGCGCGGGCCTTCTCACCCCCGCCGAGCCTGGCCGTGGCGAGCCGCTTGCGCAGCTCGTCGGTGAGCGCGTGATGCGCCGCCTCGTTGGCCTGCCAGGCCTCCGAGGCGGGATCGGCCGCGCTCGCCAGCACCGGTGCCTGCTGCATCCTGTCGAGCCCCCTTGCCCGTACCGCAGTGTGACGACCTCGCCCCCGTCCGTAGCGGGAGAGGTTGTTAGTGAGCGTTAACGTATCCCATAGGTTAACGACCGCTAACGCACCTGTCTAGAATGACTGTTCATGAGCACCCATGCCGCCGCCCGCGTCGCGGCTCCCACCCGCCGCGAGCAGATCCTCAAGGAGGCCGCCCGCCTCTTTGCCGAGCGCGGCTTCCACGGGGTCGGCGTCGACGAGATAGGTGCCGCCGTCGGCATCAGCGGCCCCGGCCTCTACCGGCACTTCCCGGGCAAGGACGCGATGCTCGCCGAACTGCTCGTCGGCATCAGCGAGCGGCTGCTGGCCGGCGGGCAGCTGAGGGTCTCCGAGGACGCCTCCGGCGACAGGTCCCCCGAGGCGCTCCTGGACGCGCTCATCGAGGGCCACATCGACTTCGCCCTGGACGACCGCCCACTGATCACCCTGCACGACCGCGAGCTGGACCGCCTGCGGGACACCGACCGCAAGAGGGTGCGCCGGCTCCAGCGCGAGTACGTCGAAGTCTGGGTCGCCGTCGTCCGCGATCTCTACCCCGCACTCCCCGAGCACGAGGCCCGCGCCACCGTCCACGCCGTGTTCGGCCTGCTCAACTCCACCCCGCACCTCGGCAGGCCCGGCGCGCTCCCGGGCCGTACGGACACGGCGGCGCTGCTGCACCGGCTGGCGCGTGGGGCCTTCGGCGCGGCGGGGGAACCGAAGGCCGTCTGAGCGACGGCCGGACCCGCCGCCCACGGCCCGGCGACCTCGGACGGGCGGACCGCCCACCCCTCAATACGCCCGGCACGCTGCGCACATCCCACGGCACAATGGGTTCATGCCGATACCCAGCCGCGCCGCCCTCGTCGACCACCTCGTCCGTACGCGCATAGCGGGAGACGTCGCGACCCCGCGCGACAACAACCTCTCCCACTACCGCAAGCTCGCCAACGGCGACCGCCACTTCTGGCTGGGCCTCGAGCTCGGCGACCGGTGGCGCGACGAGCAGGACGTCCTGGCGGTCATGGCCGAGAGATGCGGCGTGAGCGACGACCCGGAGCACCGGTTCGGCCAGGACACCATCGACCCCGAGCTCACCGTCGCGGCCCTGGACCGGGCCGCGGCCCGGCTGCGGAAGGCGGCCGACGGGACGGAGCGGGTGCTCTTCGCCACCGGCCACCCGGGCGGGCTCCTGGACGTCCACCGGCAGACCGCCGCCGCACTGCGGGCGGCCGGTTGCGAGATCATGGTCATCCCGTCCGGGCTCACGGCCGACGAGGGCATGGTCTTCCAGTTCGCGGACGTCGCCGTGCAGGAGCGCGGCGCGACCCTCTGGCACACCCACTCCCCGGCCCCGATGGCCGCGATCCTGGACGCCCTGGAGCGGGAGGGACGCCCCATGCCCGAGCTGGTCGTCGCCGACCACGGCTGGGCCGGGTGCGCGGCGCAGCGCGGACTGGACGCCATCGGCTACGCGGACTGCAACGACCCGGCCCTGTTCCTCGGCGAGGCCGAGGGCACCCTCCAGGTGGCCGTACCGCTGGACGACCACGTGCTGGACCCGCGGTTCTACGACCCGATGACGGAGTACCTGCTGGACGCCGCCGGACTGCTCTGAGCCGAGGAGCCGAGGAGCCGAGGGGCAGAGGGGCAGAGGGGCAGAGGGGCAGAGGGGTAAAGGGGTAGAGGCACCGAGGAGCCGAGCGGCCGAGGCGTCAGGACCAGGGCCTGTCCGGCGGTGCGGGGGTGGCGCGGGCGTACCGCGCGGCGAGATCGCGCAGGTGCGCGACCAGCTCGGCGGGCTCCGTCACGGTGAAGTCGTGGCCGAGCATCCCGAGATGGACGGCGAGGCCGTCCAGCGAGTCCGCCCCCGTGGCCAGCACGCAGGTGTGCTCGTCGACGGCCTCCACCACGCCCACCGCCGGGTTGATCCGCTCCAGCACGGCTGCCGCGGGCGCGTGCACCGTGACCCGCGCCCGGTGGCGCCAGGCCGCCGCCGACGCCCTGCCCGCCACATAGACGGCGGCGTCCCCCTCCGGGTCCTCGCGCGGCGCGAAGCGCGGGCCCGACGGCGTGCGCGGCGTGATCCGGTCCACCCGGAACATCCGCCAGTCGTCGCGGTCCACGTCCCACGCGACGAGATACCAGCGGCGCCCCCAGTTGACGACGCGCTGGGGTTCCACCAGCCGGCGGCTCGGCGTCCCCGCGTGGTCCCGGTAGTCCAGCCGGAGGCGTTCGCGGTCCCTGCAGGCCGATGCCAGCGTCATCAGGAGCTCGGTGTCGATGCCCGGGTCCTCCCGGTCGGCGGGCACGGGCACGGTGTACTGCTGCAGCGCCCGCACCCGCCGGCGCAGCCGCGACGGCAGTACCTGCTCCAGTTTGGCCAGCGCCTGGAGCGAGGTCTCCTCCATGCCCGGCATCGCGCTCCGCGCGACCGTGCGCACGGCGATCGTCACCGCGACCGCCTCGTCGTCCTCCAGCAGCAGCGGCGGCATCGCCGCCCCGGCGGCCAGCCGGTAGCCGCCGGCCGATCCCCGGGTGGCGTCCACCGGGTAGCCGAGCGTGCGCAGCCGCTCGATGTCGTTGCGCACGGTGCGGCCGCTCACCCCCAGCCGTTCGGCGAGTTCGGTGCCCGGCCATTCGCGCGGCGACTGGAGCAGGGACAGCAGTCTGAGCAGGCGTGCGGAGGTTTCCAGCATGGTCCGAACTCTGCTCCTTCATTAGGAACGAACCTTTCCTGATGCCATCCTAGAGTTCTGTCCATGGAGAACAGCAGCGCCACCGAAGCCCGCACCGCCCAGGACGCAGCCGCCACGGCGATCCGCCCCTTCCGGATCGAGATCCCGCAGGCCGACGTCGACGACCTGCGCCACCGCCTCGCCCGCACCCGCTGGAACACCGGTCTGCCGGGGGTCGAGGGCTGGACGCGGGGCGTTCCCGCCGACTACCTGAAGGGCCTGGCGGCGTACTGGGCCGACGGGTTCGACTGGCGCGCGGCCGAGGCTCGGCTGAACGAGTTCCCGCAGTTCCTCACGGAGATCGACGGCCAGGACGTCCACTTCGTCCACGTCCGCTCGGCGAAGGCCGACGCCCCCGCGCTGCTGCTGATTCACGACTGGCCCGGTTCGTTCGTCCAGTTCATCGACGTCATCGAACCGCTCTCACACGACTTCGACGTCGTCGTCACCTCCACGCCGGGTGTCGGCTTCTCCGGCCCGCTCACCTCGGCCGGCTGGAACACGGGCCGGATCGCCGCGGCCTTCACCACCCTCATGGACCGGCTCGGCTACGGGCACTACGGCGTGCAGGGCAACGGTGGCGGCGCCTGGATCGCCGCGGAGATGGGCCGCCTGGCCCCCGACGCCGTCACGGGCATCCATGTGAACGGCCTGGTCACCTTCCCCTCGGAGGACCCGGCGGACTTCGCCGGGCTCACGGAGTCCGAGCAGACCCGGCTGGAGCGACTGCAGAACTTCCGCGACGACAAGATGGGCTTCAACGCCATCCAGTCGACCCGCCCCGAGACCCTGGCCTTCGGCCTGCACGACTCCCCGGTGGGGCAGCTGGCCTGGATCACCGAGAAGTTCAAGGAGTGGACCGACCCGGCGAGCGAGCTCCCCGAGGACGCCATCGGCCGCGACCACCTGCTGACCAACATCAGCGTGTACTGGTTCACCGGTACGGCGGGCTCATCCGCGCACCTCTACTACGAGATGGCCCACGACCCGTCCGCGTGGGCGCCGAAGGACCGCGGCACCGTCCCGACCGCCGTGGCCGTCGCGCTGCCGGCCGACGTCGCGATCCGCCGGTTCGCCGAGCGCGACCACCATGTGGTGCGCTGGACCGAGCTCGACCGCGGCGGCAACTTCCTCTCGCTGGAACAGCCGGAACTGCTGGTCAAGGACGTCACCGAGTTCTTCCGCACCCTTGGCTAAGGGTTGTCCAGGCGGTCGGTGAACAGCCCTCCGCCGTCCCCGTTGCCCTCCCCGTCGCCGGGTCCGACCACCGGATTCCCTCCGGCCCGGGCCCGGCGGCGCTGGGCGACCCCCGGCGTCGGGTCCAGATACACCCGCTTGATCGACGGATACCGCTCCCGCAGCTGTTGTTCCGCCTCCTCGCAGGCCCACTCGACCTGTTCGGCACTGGCCACGTCCCGGAAGTCGACCTTCGCGGCGATCAGGATCTCGGACGGCCCCTGGATGAGTGTGGTCAGCTCCAGTACGTCGATGATGTGCGGCACCGTGAGCAGTTCCTCCCGCACCCCCGTCCGCATCGACGGGGGCACCGGACGGCCGATCAGCAGCTGGGCGTTGGAACGGCCGAGCACCCAGGCCACGTACACGAGCAGCACGCCGATCAGGATCGACGCGATACCGTCCCAGACACCCGAGCCCGTCAGCTGGCCGCCGAGCAGCCCGCCCGCGGCCAGCAGTAGTCCGACCAGAGCCGCCGAGTCCTCCATCACCACGGCCTTGACCGCGGTGTCGGGCGTGCGGCGCAGGTACCGGGTGGGGGCGGCGCCCAGCCGGGCGGCCTCGCCGCGCACCTGCCGCAGCCCGGTGCGCAGGGAGTAGCCCTCCAGGAGGAAGGCGACCCCCAGCACGATGTACGAGATGAGCGGATCGCCGAGATCCTCGCCCTGCGTCAGGGTGTGGATGCCGTCGTACAGCGAGAAGACCGCGCCGCCGACGAATGTGGCGACGGAGGCGAGCATCGCCCAGATGTACCGCTCGGGGCCGTAGCCCAGTGGATGCTCCTCGTCGGCGGGCTTCTCACTGCGCTTGAGGGCGGTGAGCAGCAGCACCTCGGTGACCGTGTCGGCGACGGAGTGGGCCGCCTCGGAGAGCATCGCGCTCGACCCGCTGATCAGCCCGGCGACGGCCTTCGCCACGGCGATGCCGAGGTTGGCGACCGCCGCGACGATGACGGTGAACGTGGACTCCCCACCAGCAGATTTCTCGTCACTCATGGTGGGGAGTATGTCCGCAGCAGGGCCGGGCATGTCCGACGCGTGGCCGTGCGGTTCGTTCAGCCCTCCCGCGGGACCCGGACGACGCCCTCCTGGATGACGGTGATCGCCAGCCGGCCGTCCTGGGTGTAGATGCGGGCCTGGCCGAGTCCGCGCCCGCCGGAGGCGGACGGCGACTCCTGGTCGTACAGCAGCCATTCGTCGGCCCGGAACGGCCGGTGGAACCACATCGCGTGGTCCAGGCTCGCCCCCACCACGTCGCCGACCGCCCAGCCGCCGCGCCCGTGGGCGAGGAGCACCGAGTCGAGCAGCGTCATGTCGGAGACGTACGTGGCCATGCAGACGTGCAGCAGCGGGTCGTCCGCCAGCTTGCCGTTGGTACGGAACCACACCTGCGAGCGCGGCTCGCGCGGCTCCCCGACCGTGCCGAACGGCGGGGCGTCCACGTACCGGAGGTCGACCGCGGCGCGGGCCTCGATCAGCCGGTCCACGACGCTGGGGTCGCTGAACCGGTCCGCGTACCGCGGCAGCATCTCGGCGGCCGTGGGCAGCGTCTCCGGGTCGGGTGCGGCCGGCATGTCCGCCTGGTGCTCCAGCCCCTCCTCGTCCGTCTGGAAGGACGCGGAGAGGTGGAAGATCGGCTGCCCGTGCTGGACGGCGACGACCCGCCGGGTGGTGAAGGAGCGGCCGTCCCGGATGCGGTCGACGCTGTAGACGATCGGCGCGCCCGGGTCCCCCGCCCGCAGGAAGTACGAGTGGAGGGAGTGGGCGGGCCGGTCGGCGGGAACGGTCCGGCCCGCGGCGACGAGCGCCTGGGCCGCGACCTGTCCGCCGAAGACGCGGGGCACGATCGCCGATCGGCTGGTGCCCCGGAAGATGTCCTGCTCGATCTGCTCCAGGTCGAGCAGATCGAGCAGATCGAGCAGGGCGTCCGGTGCTGAGCTCATGGAGAGAACGTAGCCGCTCTACAGGCCCATGGACTTGGCGATGATCGACTTCATGACCTCGCTGGTGCCGCCGTAGATGCGGTTGACCCGGTTGTCCGCGTACAGGCGGGCGATCGGGTACTCGTTCATGAAGCCGTAGCCGCCGTGCAGCTGGAGGCAGCGGTCGATCACGCGGTGCGCGACCTCGGTGCAGAACAGCTTCGCGGAGGCGGCCTCGGCGGCGGTCAGCTCACCGGCGTCCAGCGCCTCCAGCGCGCGGTCGGCGACGGCCTGGGCCGCGTCCACCTCGGCCTGGCAGGCGGCCAGCTCGAACTTGGTGTTCTGGAACGAGGCGACGGTCTTGCCGAAGACGGTGCGGTCCTGCACGTACTCCTTGGCGAACCGGACGGCCGCGGCGGCCTGGGCGTACGCGCCGAAGGCGATGCCCCAGCGCTCGGAGGCCAGGTTGGTGCCGAGGTAGCCGAAGCCCTTGTTCTCCTCGCCGAGGAGGTCCTCGACCGGGACCTTGACGTCGACGAACGCCAGCTCGGCGGTGTCGGAGACGCGCAGACCGAGCTTGTCGAGCTTGCGGCCGATCGAGTAGCCCGCGGACTTGGTGTCGACGGCGAACAGGGAGATGCCGAAGCGGCGGTCGTCCTCGCGCGGGGCGCTGGTGCGGGCGCAGACGATCACACGGTCGGCGTGCACGCCGCCGGTGATGAAGGTCTTGGAGCCGTTGAGGACGTAGTGCGTGCCGTCCTCGGAGAGCTTGGCGGTGGTCTTCATGCCCGCGACGTCGGAGCCGGTGCCCGGCTCGGTCATCGCGAGGGCCCACATCTCCTCGCCGGAGGTGAACTTCGGCAGCCAGCGCTTCTTCTGCTCGTCGGTGGCGAGCATCTTGATGTAGGGCAGGCCGAGCAGCGTGTGCACGCCGGAGCCGCCGAAGGAGACGCCCGCGCGGGCGGTCTCCTCGTAGATGAGGGCTTCGTACTTGTGCGAGTCGATGCCCGCGCCGTCGTACTCCTCGTCCACCGTGATGCCGAAGACGCCCAGCTCGCCGAGCTTCAGGTAGAAGTCGCGCGGGGCCTGGCCGGCCGCGAACCACTCGTCGTACACGGGCACGACCTCGGCCGCGATGAAGGCCCGGATGGTCTCCCGGAACGCCTCGTGGTCCTCGTTGAATACCGTACGGCGCACGGGGTGCCTCCCTGGTCGGCTTCGCTCGGCTTGGCTAAGCGCTTGCTCAGCCTTGGTTAAAAGTTACCCGGCGGTCACCGGAGCTGTCCAGGGTGATGCTGAGCACGCCGGAGCGGGGCACCGGCCGCTGTGCCGGGGCCGGGGCCCTCGGGGGTTTCGTCCTCGGGGGTTTCTCAGATGCCGAAGCGGGCGGCGATCCCGTCCAGTACGCAGTCCAGGCCCGTCTCGAACGCCCAGGTCGCGTCGTCCTTGCGGGTCGCGCGCTGTCCGTAGCGGCGGTACGTGGGATAGCGGCCGGTCTCCATCAGGTACATCATCTGCGGGGCCAGGCCCAGCCGGGTCTCGTCGCCGGACGACCAGCCCGCGGACTCCGTCCACTCCTTCAGGGCCACTTCCGACTGTGCCGCGCCATGGGCGAAGGCGCTGACGGTGCGGAACGCGACCATCATCGCGTCCTCGTCGAGTCCGAGTCCGTCGAGCGCCGCCAGCTGCCGTTCGGCGACGGCCAGGCGCCCGGGTGTCAGGACGAAGAGATGAGTGGGCAGCTGCCCCACCCAGGGATGCCGCAGCATCATGTCCCGGGTCAGCAGGCCGAAGGCGCGCAGTACCTCGCGCCATCCGGTCACCTCTTCGGGGATCCGCATCTCCGTGGTCACCCGCTCGGCCATCAGCGCCCACAGGTCGTCCTTGCCGGAGACGTGGCGGTAGGCGGCCATGGGGGCGACGCCCAGCTCCGTGGCGAGCCTGCGCATGGTGACGGCTGCGAAGCCCTCCGCGTCGGCGATCTGTACGGCGACGGCCCCGATCCGCTCCAGGGTCAGCGAGGCGCGGGGTGCGGTCGCCGGCTGTTCCAGGCGCTGCCAGAGGGACATGTCGGGCCCCTGGCTGTCGCTCCTGCCGCTGTCCTTCTTCTGGCCGGCCACGGGCGGGCTCCTCTCGGTAAGCGGTCAGCGTACAACGTATCCGGCAGTAGACAACGTACACATCGACGGATACGTTGTACGCATAGAAATACGTTGTACACATCCACTGCTCCGCTCCCAGGGGGACCCATGCCCAGCACCCGCCCGCAGCTTCGCGTCGCCGTCCTCGTCGGCAGCACCCGCGAGGGCCGGTTCGCACCCGTCGTCACCCAGTGGCTCAGGGGCCACCTCTCCCAGCGCGACGACATGACCGTGGATGTCGTCGACCTCGCCGAGACCCCGCTGCCCACCGTCCTCCCCGCGTTCGGCCGGCCGCCGGCGCCGGGCACGGAAGAGGCGCTCGCCCTCGTGTCACCGCGCCTCGCGGCAGCCGACGCGTTCGTGTTCGTCACGCCGGAGTACAACCACAGCTTTCCCGCGTCCCTGAAGAACGCCATCGACTGGCACAACGAGCAGTGGCACGCCAAGCCGGTCGCCTTCGTCTCCTACGGCGGCCTCTCCGGCGGTCTGCGCGCCGTGGAGCAGCTCCGCGTCGTGATGGCGGAGCTGAACGCCACGACGATCCGCAACACGGTCAGCTTCCACAACGCGTACGGCCTGTTCGGCGAGGACGGCGCGGTGGACGACCCCCAGGTCGACACGGCGGCCAAGGCGCTGCTGGACCAGCTCGCCTGGTGGGCGCACGCGCTGCGGGACGCCAGGGCCCTTTCCCCGTACGCGGCCTGATGACCCATCGCTTCGATCGGGGGAACCCATGAGCCCGTACACGAAGGACACCCACGACCGGCCGGAGCCCGAGGCGGCGCGGCCACCCGCAGACGAAGGCGCGGGCCCGTCGAAACTCGTCCTGTTCGGCCTCCTCCTCGGCCTGGTCCTCGGCCTGCTCGACGGCACGATCGTCGGCACGGCCCTGCCCACGATCGTCGGCGACCTGGGCGGCCTCGACCACCTGTCCTGGGTGGTGACCTCCTACCTGCTCACCGCATCCCTCTCCACCCCGATCTGGGGCAAGCTCGGAGACCTGTACGGACGCAAGGGCAGCTACGTCTGGTCGGTCACGGTGTTCCTCGCCGGCTCCGTACTCTCCGGACTCGCCCAGGACATGGGCCAGCTCATCGCCTTCCGCGCACTCCAGGGGCTCGGCGCGGGCGGCCTCATGGTCGGCGCGATCTCCATCATCGGTGTCATGCTGCCGCCCTCCCAGGCAGGCCGCTCCCAGGCGATGATCGGGGCCATGATGCCCGTCGCCCTGGTCGGCGGCCCGCTGCTCGGCGGCTTCCTGACCGACCAGCTGAACTGGCGCTGGGTCTTCTACGTCAACATCCCGATCGGCGCGCTCGCCCTCCTCATCATCGGGCTGCGCCTGCACCTGCGCACCGAGCGGGTCAAGGCGCGGATCGACTGCGCGGGCGCCGGCCTGCTCAGCGCCGCGATCCTGGCCCTCACCCTGGTGGGCAGCTGGGGCGGTACGCGGTACGCCTGGTCGTCGCCGCAGATCATCGGCCTCGGAGTGACGGGCGCCCTCGCCCTGGTGTGGTTCGCCCGGGTCGAGCGACGGGCCGCCGAACCGATCATCCCGCCCCGCCTGTTCGCCGACCGCAACTTCACGCTCGCCCAGGTCCTCACGTTCCTGGTGGGCGCCGCCATGCTCGGTGCGTCCGCCTACCTGCCGCTCTACATGCAGTTCGTACGCGGCGCGTCCTCGACGGCCAGCGGCATGCTGCTGCTTCCGCTGATGGCGGGGATGTTCGGCGCCCAACTCCTTCTCGGCAAGCTCCTCGCGGCCGGCGGCCGCTACCGCCCGTACCCCATCATCGGCGGCGCGCTGACGGCCCTGGGCGCGCTCGTCCTGCTGACGGTGGACACCGGCACACCCACGGCGGTGACCTCCGCGCTGACGCTCGTACTGGGCGTGGGCATGGGCCTGTTGATGCAGAGCACGCTGCTCGTCACCATCAACAGCGCGGCACCGCGCGACATGGGCGCCGCGACGGGAACCACCACCCTGGTCCGCACGATCGGCAGCTCCCTGGGCATCGCGGTGCTGGGCGCCGTCTACACGAGCCGCCTCCACGCCGCCGGAATGCCGGAGGGCGGCACGGCCTGGACCCCCGAGGCGGTACGCGGGATGCCGGAGGAGGTCCGGGAGGCGGTACGGACAGCGGTCACCGAAGGCCTGCACGGGGTGCTGGCCGGGGCGGCGCTGCTGGGGGCCGTGATCTTCCTGGCGGCCTGGCTGATGCGGGAGGTGCCGTTGCGGAAGGAGTGACGGGGCGTCGCCGCCGGAATCCGGGCGATGCCGGTCCTGTGGCTGTCCGGCGGGGTCAGGACCGGCCGTCCCGGCGCCGCTCGTAGAGCCACAGCGCATCGAGGTGGGACTCGGCGGAATGAGAGCCGGGACGCTGCCGCGGCGGGCCAAGACGGCGGGCCGCTTCCACGCACCGCTCGTCGTTGTGGAAGGCGAGCCCTTCCACAGCGGTGACCCGTACCTGGCGGTCCACGTCCTCCAGCAAGGTGAACATCGCGTCGGCCAGGGCAGGAGCACGGTCTTTGCCGTTGCCGACCGTGGAGCAGGCGTCCCGCCGTACCGCCGTGTCCGCGTCCGTCATCAGCACCAGCAGCGCCTCACGAACGTCGTCCGAGAAGGCAGGTGGCTCGAACCATGTGCCCAGGCCGGATGCCACCGCGCGTCGTACACCGACGTCGGGATGGCCGGCACAGGACAGAAGGGCGGCGTTGGCGCGCGAATCGGCGTGCTCTCCCAGCGCTTTGAGTACCTCGGTGAGGACGAGGCGGTCCGATTCCCGCGTCGACCACTCGGTGAAGATGTCCAGGGCGGGACCGGCGAACGCATCCGCTTCGCTGTCGTCGAAGAGATGGGTCAGTCTCAGCACCTCGGCACCGAACACCCGGTGCGAGGGATCGGGATGTGTACGCAGGGCCTCGGCAGCCGCCCAGGTCTCCTGATCGCGGCGGTGCGCCAGGAGGAGGGTGGCGCTGCCCCACGCGGAGTGGTCCTGGTCGAAGGGCAGTGCGCGTTCCATCAGTTCCTCGAACGAGGCGTGGATACCGAGCGGTTCCTCCAGGGCTGTGATGATCGCAGCATGCCCGTCCCGCACGGACATCCCTGCGAGGGTGAGTTCGCCGATGCTGTAGTACTCCTCGTCCTGGACCCGGGTCCGGACAACGGCCTCCTCGGCGCCCGTACGACGCCGGAGCTCGGCTTCGGCCCCCGCCTCGCACCAGTGGAATGCGAGATCACGGGCCTCCAGAAGCTCGGCCTCCTGGTACCGGCTCCGAATGCGCGGGTCCAGAAGCGCCTCGACCAGCGAGGGCGACCCCGACTCGACGGCCTCGCGCAGCGACAACAACTCGTCCGGCCGGCTCAGGCCGGGGTCGGCGCAGTGCTGGAGCAGCAGTTGGGCGATGGCTCCGCACCGCATGCGTACCGCGAGAGAGAAGGCGACGTGCTGCGCATCGGGATCGCAGCCCTCCCAGAGAATGCTCTCCACCAGGCCGGTGTTCCCGGCGCGAACCGCGGAGGCGAGAGCGGACTCGCCACCCGTTGCGGTGCTCGTCGCCATACCTGTGCCCGTATCCACGGCCCTGCCCCCTGTCGCGTACTCGCAGATCACTGTAGTTCGGTTCTGCCGAAGTGATTCGATCGCTCAAGGCCGGACGGGCGGCATCAGGTCGCTCTCGCTGACGGTGTACGTCAACGGGGGATAGACGAATTCCGATTCCTTGTTCTCGCGCCGCCGCATCCGGTAGAACTCGCGCCTCTGGTCCTCGTCGGCCGACATGAGACGCGCACCCTGCGGGAGGTACGGCAGTCCGTCGCGAAACCGGATGGAGGTCTTCGACGTCCGGAAGGTCAGACCCAACCACTGGTTGTCCGTCGCGCGGTCCGGCGCGGCCGGCACGATCTTGTGCCTGAGCCGCCGATTCGATTCGACGGAGAACGCGACGACACTGTGGTGGGCGAGGGGCACCTCGTACTTCTCGCCACCGGACCCCTTCGATTCGAAGATCAGCTTCCTGGACGGGCTCGCTTCACCATGCCGGTAGCAGGAGAAGACGGCGATGAACGAATCGTCTGCCAGGTCGAGCGCCTGGTCGGAATGGCTTCCCATGGTGGTGCAAGCGCGCGTGTAGCTTTCGATGAGGGCGTTGTTGAAGGCGGCCGGAAGCGCCGTACGTTCCTGAATCCGTCGCGCCAGCCGTTCGTGCACCGCACGGAATCGCTGCGGCGGGTTGCTGTATCGCGTGGTCGTGCGGACGAGAGGCACCCCGCCCGCCTCGTCGATTCTGGTCAGTGTGGCGCCTCGGCGGCCTTTTCCCGTGTCCTCCCAACGGGCCGACGCGGCCAGCTCCGCAAAGAGATTCTCCTCGCTCGGCAGAGCGAACGAGAGAATCTCATCCGAGATCCCGGAATTCGGGGGCAAGGTAATCTCCCGTGTTCATGCTGAAGTCGAACTGGTCGCCGTAGTCGATGAAGGACGAGGTCCTGTTCTCCTCGGAGTACAGCCGGCGCAGTTCGTCCATGCCTGCCGCTGTGGGCGGCCCCAGTTCCACCAGGTCTCCGGCCGCCGCCTTGAGGAACGTGCGGCCGTCCCTGTGAACGGCCTCGGCGCTCGAACAGCGCACCACGTATCCCAGGCGGGTCGGGAGCAGTCCGGCGTCCAGGCCCGAGGGGCGGATCTCGTGCGTGTACAGACGGTTGGTGGACAGCGGCATGAAGAAGACGGATCCGGGGTGGAGCGTCACGGTGAACTGGGAGGGGAGCGCCGCCCTGTCGAGGTCCTCGCGGTCGTCGCGGGTTTCGTGGCCTTCGGCCGGCTCCTTGAGGCGGAAGTGGAGCCGGGTCAGTCCGCTGGCACCCTTCACGCCGTAGTCGAAGGTGTCCTCGGCCAGGGGGCGCAGCTTGTCGAGTCCGTCGTAGAAGGTGCAGAAGGCCATGATGCCGTGGGCGGGCATGTCCTTGGTCTTGTCGGCATGGGCCGAGATCCTGGCCTTCGACTGCTTGCGCACGGCCGTGGCAGCGGTGTTGTGGTAGATCTGCGCGAGGACATGATTCAGCGGCGCCTGATTCCGGAAGACGGCGGCGGCCTCGTCGTTCAGAGCCTCGACGATGCGTGTGTCGGTCGGGCCGAAACTCTCCGTCGGGCCCGAGAGGTTCGTGGAGCACCGCAGCAGACGGAAATGCAGTGCGTCACCGTGGCGCGTGACGGGCGTCAGATAGATTCCGCTGCGATGGGCCGTTCCCGGCTTGGTGGACTCCGTCAGGGACTGGAACGCGTGCTCCGCACGGATGCGCCCGAAGTGATCGTCATCGAGTCCGAAGAAGCGGCGGTAGTACACACCGGCGCCGTGTACGCGCAGGGGGACCCGGCCGAGGCCGACGGGCGTCCACGGTTCGCCGGCGCTCCCGTCGTAGCCGTGTGACAGTTCGCGGATGACGAAGACCCGGTCGGCCGAACGCAGTCGGCCGCGGCTGATCCCGGACATGTCGCCGCACAGGTAGACGGTCCCCTGCGCGAGGCCGGGCGCGCCGGAAGCCAGGTCCTCCGGCGTGAGGATGTCCCCGAAGAAGTCCCTGATCCCGTCATGGTCATGCAGCTCCGAAGGCGCGACCAAGGTGTTGCCCGCAGCGTGAAGGCGGGCTTCCGTCGGTGCTGTCGTGTCCATCAACCCGTACCTGTCGTTCGCCTTGCTGTCCTTGCTGTCCTTGCTGTCTTTGCCGGCGGAGCACTCGAACCTTCGCGGACATGGCAATGGTCCGCACTCTTCCCTCGCGTGGCGAAGCGCAGAAGGAAAGGAGTCGGACCGCCGGGAATCCCGATGCTCTCACGGGGCCCGAAGGCGGGCAACGGGTATCTGCGGTACCCGCGGGGCGCGGGATCACTCCTGCCGCAGGGCGAGCCACAACTCCGTACGTACGTCCATGTCGTCCAGGTCCGCGCCCAGCAACACCCCGCACCGCGCGATGCGTTGGCGCACGGTATTGCGGTGCACGGACAGGGCCACCGCCGTCCGGTCCCAGTTGCCGTGCAGGGAGAGCCAGCAACGCAGGGTCTCGGCGAGCGGCGCGGTGAGCGGGGCGAGGAGTTCGCGGGCACGGTCTCCCGCCGGGCCGGGCGGGAGCAGCGCGGCGAGGCCGGACACCGGAGCGTCCACCACCATCGGGGCGCGGGTTGCCTCCGCCCGGCCGAGTGCGCGCGCGGCCCGGGTGTCGGCGGCCTCCAGCGCGTCGGCCGCGGCGGGGGCCGACGCGCCGAGCGTCCAGCCCGGCTGCGGGGTGATCCGGCCGTCGCCCGGGACCAGGACCCGTGCCGTGTCGCCCTCCGGGTCCGCGTCCACGAGGGCCGAGCCCAGGGCCGCGCCGAGCGCGCCCGCGGTGAGCGGGTCCGCCGCACCGCCGTCGCCGCGGCGCGCGTGCACCACCGTCCACCGCCCGTCGCCGTCCAGCAGCGGCGCGACGTCCGCCGGGTCCGCGCCGAGCAGCAGCCGGACGAGCGCCGCCGAGCGTGCCGCCGCGTCGGCGCCCTGGTGCGGGGCGGCCAGCAGGGAGAGCAGGACGACCGCGATCCCGGCGACGGTGTGGTCGCCCGGCTCGCGGTGGTCCGTGGCCAGGGTCAGGGCGAGCCCCTGCCCGCCGCCCAGCGCGTACGCCGACAGATGGGCGGCGCCTACGGTGTCGGTGGCCGAGGCGGGTGCCGGGCGGGTGTCCGGGGCGAGGACCCGGGCCAGCCGGGCCAGGGCCGCCCGCACCTCCGGGGCCGGTGGCCGGCCCGCCGCGTGCAGCTCCTCGCCGCCGGCCGTCAGCAGGGCCGCCCGCCCGGGCAGCCGGACCGCCAGCTGGTGCAGGACCGCGGGGATCGGGTCCGGCCTGGCCGCCGCGGCGGCC
>NZ_JAELVH010000072.1 GCF_019399235.1 Streptomyces poriferorum
GCCGACCAGACTTCCCGGCACACCCTATGGAGATTTCTTATCGTTTTATTGATCAGCTGCCACTGTACCCGGGGTGTGCGGGGCTGAGACCGGTGATCGTCACCCTAAATGCCCGAAGGGCATCCGGCGCGTCAGCCGGATGCCCTTCGGGGCGGTGCGCTGCTTCTGGGGTCCCCAGGGCCCTTGGAGGGTCCGAGACAGGGCCCCTCAGGCTGGAAGCCAGGGCTCTCAGGCTGGAACCAGGGCCCCTTTGGACCGAAGGCCTCGGTCCCTTGGGGCCGGAAGCCGGATGCCTTGGAGCCGGAGGCCGGATGCCTTGGAGCCGGAGGCCGGGTCTCAGTCCTCGGAGGAGGACTGCGGCAGCTGGGTCTGGATGAGGTCCATGACCGAGGAGTCGGTCAGGGTGGTGACGTCTCCCAGGGCGCGGTTCTCTGCGACGTCGCGGAGGAGGCGTCGCATGATCTTGCCGGAGCGGGTCT
Source organism: Streptomyces poriferorum (assembly GCF_019399235.1). Taxonomy (GTDB): domain Bacteria; phylum Actinomycetota; class Actinomycetes; order Streptomycetales; family Streptomycetaceae; genus Streptomyces; species Streptomyces poriferorum. Next base: position 480 of record NZ_JAELVH010000072.1, read on the forward strand.
TGGGGAGTTCGGCGACCGGCATGATGCGCTTGGGCTTGGCGATGGGGCCGAGGGTGGTGCCGACGTGGTTGCGGAGTTCCGCGACGAGGTCGTCGGAGGCGGTGGCGGTGCCGCGCAGGATGACGAACGCGACGATGGCCTGACCGGTCGTCTCGTCCGCGGCGCCGACGACGGCGGCCTCGGCGACCGACGGGTGTGACACGAGGGCGGATTCGACCTCGGTGGTCGAGATGTTGTGCCCGGATACGAGCATGACGTCGTCGACGCGGCCCAGCAGCCAGATGTCGCCGTCCTCGTCCTTCTTGGCGCCGTCGCCCGCGAAGTACTTGCCTTCGAAGCGCGACCAGTAGGTGTCGAGGAACCGCTGGTCGTCGCGCCAGATGGTGCGCAGCATGGAGGGCCACGGCTCGGTGAGCACGAGGTAGCCGCCTCCGCCGTCGGGGACCTCACGTGCTTCGTCGTCGACGACGGTGGCACTGATGCCGGGCAGGGCGCGCTGGGCGCTGCCGGGCTTGGTCTCGGTGACGCCGGGTAGCGGCGAGATCATCATCGCGCCGGTCTCGGTCTGCCACCAGGTGTCCACGATGGGGCACTTGTCGGCGCCGATGTGCTTGCGGTACCACATCCACGCCTCGGGGTTGATCGGCTCACCGACCGAGCCCAGGACCCGGAGACTGCTCAGGTCGAACTTGGCGGGGATCTCGTCTCCCCACTTCATGAACGTGCGGATCGCGGTCGGCGCGGTGTAGAGGATCGTGACGCCGTACTTCTGGACGATCTCCCAGAAGCGCCCCTGGTGCGGGGTGTCCGGCGTGCCCTCGTACATGACCTGCGTCGCACCGTTGGCCAGCGGCCCGTAGACGATGTAGGAGTGGCCGGTGACCCAGCCGATGTCGGCGGTGCACCAGTAGACATCGGTCTCGGGCTTGAGATCGAAGACCGCGTGGTGCGTGTAGGCGGCCTGCGTGAGGTAGCCGCCGGAGGTGTGCAGGATGCCCTTGGGCTTCCCGGTCGTGCCCGAGGTGTAGAGGATGAACAGCGGCTGCTCGGCCTCGAATGCCTCGGGGGTGTGCTCGGTCGACTGGCGCGCGGTGATCTCGTGCCACCAGACGTCGCGTCCCTCGGTCCACGCGGTGTCCTGGCCGGTGCGGCGGACGACGAGGACGTGCTCGACGCTCTCGATACGGGAGACGGCGTCGTCGACCGCGGGCTTGAGCGCGGAGGGCTTGCCGCGGCGGTAGCCGCCGTCGGAGGTGATGACGACCTTCGCGTCCGCGTCCTGGATGCGGGCGGCGATGGCGTCGGCGGAGAAGCCGCCGAAGACGACCGAGTGCGCGGCACCGATGCGGGCGCAGGCCAGCATCGCGACGGCGGCCTCGGGGATCATCGGCAGGTAGACGGCGACCCGGTCGCCCTTGCCGACACCGAGCTCGGTCAGCGCGTTCGCCGCGCGCGAGACCTCGTCCTTCAGCTCGGCGTAGGTGATGGCACGGCTGTCGCCGGGCTCGCCCTCGAAGTGGATGGCGACCCGGTCGCCGTTGCCCGCCTCGACGTGGCGGTCCACGCAGTTGTACGCGACGTTGAGCTCGCCGTCCGCGAACCACTTCGCGAAGGGCGGGTTGCTCCAGTCGAGCGTCTCGGTCGGCTCGGTGGCCCAGGTCAGGCGGCGGGCCTGCTCGGCCCAGAAGCCCAGCCGGTCCGCCTCGGCCTGCTCGTACGCCTCCGCGGTGACATTGGCGTTCGCGGCCAGATCGGCAGGCGGTGCGAACCGCCGCTCCTCACGAAGCAGATTGGCCAAGCTTTCGTTGCTCACGACATCTCCCAGTCCCAGGGTGTCCGTTGTGTCCCGGGGCCTAGCTCATCAGGCCAAGGGCCGGGTGACAAGTGCCTGCCGGGAATTGGTTTAGACCTGTGTCTTCGTGTATGGAGACATGATCCCGCTTCCGCGGCGGGGTGGTGATGCACGCAGTGCGTGGGTGGGGTGCTGTTGTGCGGAAGCGGGACCACAAGGTCTCACGGACCTGGGGGCCATGTGGTTCAGGCGCCCGTACGCGCCAACTCGGCCGGATCGGTGGACGCATGCGCAGGCGAGGGCGCAGACGGAGGCGAGGAGGAGGGCGAGGAGGAGGGCGAGGAGGAGGGTGATGGTGACGGGGACGGGGATGGATGGGACGGGCTGATCGGGTCGAAGACCTCGTCGAGTCCGTTGCCGGCACTCGCGCCCTCTGTCAGCAGATACGACTGTGCCTCGGCCACGTGGAAATACATGCCATGGAGCTGGAGGGTGCCTTCGTTGAGGCGGCGTGCCACGGACGGGTGGGCCCGTAGGTGGTCCAGCTGCTGGACGATGTTGGTGAGGCAGAGCTGCTCCACCGCGTCAGCGGGCATCCGGCCGGAGATCCGGGCCCAGGCCCGGTCGCGCGAGGCCATCCGCTCCAGGCTGGGGACTCCGTGCCGGAGCCAGCGCCAGAGAGCGGTCTCAGAACCTTCCGGCCTGGTGCTGAGCAGCGCGTTCATCGCACCGCAGCCGGAGTGCCCGCAGACGGTGATGGACTCGACCCCCAGCACGTCCACCGCGTACTCGATGGCCGCACCGACCGAGTGGTCGCCGGTCTCGGAGTCGGACGGTGGGACGAGATTGCCGATATTACGGACGGTGAACAGGTCACCGGGACCGCTTGCCGTGATCATGCTCGTGACGAGCCGGGAGTCCGCGCAGGTGATGAACAGCTGGGAGGGACGCTGCCCCTCCCGGGCCAGTCTCGCCAGCTCCTCGCGGACCAGCGGGGCCGTGTTGCGCTGGAACGAGCTGAGGCCACTGACCAGCCGTTGGCTGCCGGTCGGCAGCGTTCGTGCGGACCGGTGATCGGGTGCGAAATGGCCGGCGTGATCAGGCGAGGGGCGGGCGTCTCCCGCAGCGTGGCCGAGTGCTTCCGGGGCTAGGAGGGGACCGGGCCGCGCCTCGTCCGTGTCCGGTGCACAGAGATCCGGACCGGTGGCCGGCGGCGCGGCTTCTGGCGCGGCTCCCGGCGCGGCGGACGTGGGGTGGACGGAGCTGTCCTCGGCCTCAGCCATGTTCGTAGCCGTAGCCGTAGCCGTAGCCGTAGCCGTAGCCGTAGCCGTAGCCATAGCGGCAGCCGCAGCCGCCGGGGTCGGCATGCTCGGTTCCGTGCTCATACCGGGGTGTGCGCGGCTGCCTGTGGCGGCGACGGGCACGTGCTCGGGTCCGTCGTGGCAGTGGTGGTTGCGCCAAGGCGTCCAGGGGCGGCAGCAGGAGTGTGCCGCAGAGGCGGGCTCGGCGATTCTGCCCCCGGAGCGGCCGGTGAAGGCGACCCGGCCGCCGTGGGCGGCGTGGGCGTTGCTCCAGTCATGGAGTAGTTCGTACGCCGCGTGATCCATGAAGAAGCCGTCCAAATCGACGACCACATCGGCGTCCTGAGGGAGCTGGCCCAGTGCTCTGCTGAGTCGGGGCACAGCAAGGAACGTCAACTGTCCGCGCACCACCACCAGATGTTGTCCATCGTGCTCGGACGCGGTAATCCGTGTCCGAGCCAGCCGGTGCAGGGCGACGGCCACCGCCACGGCGATCCCGATCGCCACACCCTTGAGTACGCCGAAGAGCAGTACTCCAGTGATCGTCGCGCCGTACACCAGGAATTCCCGGTGCCTGTGGACGTTGCGGATGTGTGCGAAGTTCACCATCTGGATGCCGACCACCATCACGAGCGCACCGAGGGCGGCGAGCGGGATCCATTCCAGCGCGGTGACCAGGAAACCGGTGGCGAGCAGGACCCAGACGCCGTGCAGCACTGTGGAGGCGCGCCCGGTCGCTCCGGCCCGTACGTTCGCCGAACTGCGCACCGCGCCACCGGAGACCGCCAGGCCGCCGAGCAGACCGGAGATGGTGTTCGCGATGCCCTGGGCGCGGAGCTCGCGGTCGAGATCGGAGCGTTTGACCGGGGGTGCGGCTGCGGCAGGAGCCCCATCCGGGGCATCGGCTGCGGGTTCGCCGGTCCGGATGTGGTCGCTCCCGGCGGGGAGTTCGCCTGGCCGGATGTCGTCGCTACCGGCGACGGGCCCGGCCGACTGCTCGCGACTCCGGTCCGCAGCCAGCTTGTCCACCGCGACGGCTGCTAGCAGGGATTCCAGACTGGCCACCAGCATCATCGTGAATACGGCTGTGGCAAGGCCGAGCAACGGACCCTGAGGCATTTCCGGCAGGGCGTGCGAGCGCCAGGACGGCAGGTCGACCCTGGCGATCGAAGGGGCTGCGAGAGCGGCCACAGCAGTCGCCATGGCGACCGAGGCCAGCGCTGCCGGGATCCGCCGCATGTTCCGTCCGGCGCGTCCCGGAATCCGAGGCCAGAGCACCAGGACGGCGATGGTGAGCCCGCCGATCAACGGTGCTGCCGGGCCCGCACGTTCCAACTGGGCGGGCAGATGCAGGGCGTTGGAGACGGCCGAGCTCTGTGGCGAACCGCCGAGCACGATGTGCAGCTGGGCAAGGGCGATCGCCACACCGATGCCGGCGAGCGTCCCGTGGACGATGGCGGGGCTGACGGCCAGTGCGCTGCGCGCGGTCCGCAGCGAGCCCAGCACGATCTGGAGAAGACCTGCACCGATGGTGATCGCGCAGGTGGTGCGCCAGCCGTAGATCTGGATCAACTCGGCTGTCACCACGGTCAGTCCGGCGGATGGACCGGAGACCTGCAGAGGGGTTCCGCCGAGCAGGCCGGCGACGATGCCGCCGACTGCGGCGGAGATGAGGCCCGCTTCCAGAGGTGCGTCCATGGCGACGGCCAGGCCGAGCGACATGGGGATGGCCAGCAGGAAGACGGTGATCGATGCGGACAGGTCGGCGCCCGCGATGCGGAATCGTCCGCCGCGGCGCGGCGGTGGCGGGCTGTGCGGTCGCTTGACTCCCGAGGATCGGGGAGGGCGCGAACTGCGGGATGAGTGGTCATGACGAGTGGGGACGCAGGCAGACATGTTTCCCGTCTCCTCCGGGGCAGCGCGGTCGCGGAACGTGGGGACGCGGCCGTGGGTCACGGCGTGCAGCGGCGGGATATCTCAACTCTCGGTAAATAGATCGTAATGGAGAGTAAAGATGCGTGTCCAGGATTAAGGGCAAATGGGCCATTGAAGCACCCGTTCCAGTGAATAGGCAGCTTTTCATGCGGCCTGTCGCCCGAATTTGTGTGCAATGCGTGCGACTTTGACCGAGCCGTCTCGGCACGTCAGCGCAAGTTACCTGCAAGGAAGAGGGTGGGCGGATGATGGCCGCCGCGAAGAGGTTCGCCTTGGGTGTCATGGCCGTTGCGCTGGTAGCGGGAGTGGCGGGCTGCTCCGGGGCGGGCTCCGGCCCGAACAGCTCCGGGCCGGGTGCCGCGAACGGTGCCGCAGGTGCGAAGAAGAAGGCGGCCGAAGCGGCCCCCCGGAGTGCGGTCCGTGTCATCGGTGACGGGTCGACCGCCTTCACGGGGGCCCAGCCGAAACAGCCTGCCGTGCGTCGCCTCGCGCCCGGTCAGAAGCCGCCGCAGTTCGTGGTGTTCTCCTGGGACGGGGCCGGGGAGGACAGCCAGCGGCTCTTCTCGCACTTTCGCAAGGTGGGGAAGAAGTACCACGCGAGCATGACGTACTTCCTCAGCGGCGTGTACCTGCTGCCGGAGGCGAAGCGTGAGCTCTATGACCCGCCCAAGCACAACGCGGGCAGCTCCGACATCGGCTTCAACGACACCGAAGGCATCAGGGACACCCTGGCCCAGGTCCGCGGTGCCTGGCTGGACGGCAACGAGATCGGCACCCACTTCAACGGCCACTTCTGCGGCGAGGACGGTGGCGTAGGCACCTGGTCGGTGGACGAGTGGAAGAGCGAGATCCGGCAGGCCAAGTCGTTCGTGAAGGCCTGGAAGAGCAACGATCCGGACCTCAAGGGCGAGCAGTCGCTGCCCTTCGACTACGACAAGGAGCTGATCGGCGGCCGGACTCCCTGCCTTGAGGGGCAGAAGAACATGGTCGCGGCGGCGCGCTCGATGGGCTTCCGCTACGACTCCAGCGGAGTCAACGACCAGGTCTGGCCGAAGAAGAAGGAAGGCATCTGGGACCTCTCGATGCAGCTGGTCCCGGTGCCGGGGCGTGAGTTCGAAACCCTGTCGATGGACTACAACTTCATGTTCAACCAGTCCGGCACGACGCAGGGTGATCCGGACCAGCACGAGTACTGGGGCGATCAGATGCGCGACGGCCTGATCCAGGCCTTCGACCGCTCCTACGACGGGAACCGTGCCCCGCTGATCATCGGCAACCACTTCGAGTCCTGGAACGGTGGCACGTACATGCGCGCCATCGAGGAGACGATCGAGACGGTGTGTACCAAGGAGGGTGTGCGCTGCGTGTCCTTCAGACAGCTTGCCGACTGGCTGGACGCGCAGGACCCGGCCACGCTCGCCAAGCTCGGCACGCTGAAGGTCGGCAAGGCGCCGAAGACCGGCTGGGCGTCGTTCCTCGGTGAGGCTGCGAGCCCGGTCGAGGGCGAGGGGCAGGGGCAGGCCGAGGCGAAGGAGCCCCTCGGGTCTGCGGGGAAGCAGGCCGACCGCTAGACCGCCTACGGGGAGCCGGCCGCCATCGGACCGGCGGCGGGAGCCGTTCGACCGCCGGGCCCACCGGCGGGCCCGGCCCACAGCCGGGCCGGGCCCACCAGCGGCGGTGCGACGGTCGATCCGGCGGCGGTCCGCCGGTCGGCGCGAGGCCTGGGCCTGACCTGGAGGGGGCAGCTCCAGGACCCGTCCCAAGTGGTGTCAGCTTCAGGGCCCGCACCGAGTGCGGTCGCTTCAAGGAGAGTCTTGGGTGGTCCGCTCCAGGGGCGCCCGAGGGCTGTCTCTGCGGGCCGGGAAAGGGCAGGCCCTGGAGCGGCAGCCGGTCAGGCGGGCTGGGCGGCCTCGGCCCGCGCGAACCGCTCGTCGAGTACGAACGCGGGGTCGACCTGGGCCGCCAGGTCGGCCCCCGTCTTCTCGTTGCCCCAGCTCTCCGCGTTCCGCAGGTGGAAGTGGACCATCTGGCGCGTGTAGCGCTCCCAGTCGCGCTGCCCGTACGAGTCCTCCGCTGCGTTCTGCAAGGCCTGCAGGGCCATCCGGTTGTCCGCCTCCAGCAGCTCGAAGCGGGCAGGGCGGCCCTTCTCCATGGCTCGCACCCAGTCGGAATGGCCGACGGCGACCAGCAGATCCTCGCCGACCTCGGCGCGCAGGAACTCCAGGTCGTCCTGTCCCTGCACCTTGTTTCCGACCACCTTCAGCGCGACGCCGAAGTCCTGTGCGTACTCCTTGTACTGGCGGTAGACCGAGACGCCCTTGCGGGTCGGCTCGGCAACCAGGAACGTCATGTCGAAGCGGGTGAACATTCCGGAGGCGAAGGAGTCCGAACCGGCGGTCATGTCGACCACCACGTACTCCTCGGGGCCGTCGACGAGGTGGTTGAGGCAGAGCTCGACCGCACCGACCTTCGAGTGGTAGCAGGCCACCCCCAGGTCCGATTCGGTGAACGGCCCCGTGACCATCAGCCGGATGTCCCCGTCATCGAGCCCGACCGTGCGGGCACAGGCGTCGTAGACGGGGTTGTCCTCGCACACCCGAAGCAGTCGGGATCCCTCGCCCGGCGGCGTGGTCTTGATCATCGTCTCGGCGGAGGCGATGCGGGGATTGCTGCCCCGCAGGTACTCCTTGATCAGTGGCAGCTGGGCTCCCATGGCGGGCAGTGCCGCCGCTTCTTGTTCGTCGAGGCCGAGCGCGGCCCCGAGATGCTGGTTGATGTCGGCGTCCACCGCGACGACGTGAGCTTCATTGGCGGCAAGGTGGCGGATGAAGAGCGAGGACAGCGTGGTCTTGCCGCTGCCGCCCTTCCCTACGAAAGCGATCTTCATGTTCACCTAGGGTAGCGGCATGATTGCGGTCCGCTGTCGAAGTTCGTGAAGAACACCACTCCGGGCCGGTAGGTGTGCAAGGGGCGCGTAGCCTCGCTACTTATGAGTACGACTTCCTCGGACCCGCTCGCCGCCCTGGGCACCCTGCCAGGGGTGACCGATGCGGTGGACTCTGTACGCAAGGCTGTCGACCGGGTCTACGGGCACCGTGTCATGCGGCGTCGCAGCAACGAGGTGACCGCCGAGGCGGCCCTGCGGGGTGCCCGGGGTTCGGCGGCGCTCTCGGGCGCCGACTGGAACCTTGAGGAGGTGCGCCGCCGCACCGACTTCAGCGGTGACGGCGAGGCGCACGTGATCGGTGCGGCTCTGCGCCTGACGGCCGAAGCGGGCCAACTCCTTTCCATCTGGCGGCAGTCGCCTCTGCGGGTTCTCGCGCGACTTCACCTGGTGGCGGCGGGTGGTGCGACACCCGAGGACGCGGTCGGGCGGCCCAGGCTTGCGGACGAACCGGTGGATGAGCCTCTGATCGAGGCGCCCCTGCCGGGCGCCGGAGAGGTCGCGGGGCGACTCGAAGGGCTCAGTGGACTCATTCTTTCGGGGAGTGCGGCGCCCGCGCTGGTGACGGCCGCCGTCGTGCACGGCGAACTGCTGGCACTGCGACCCTTCGGCTCGTACAACGGTCTGGTCGCGCGGACAGCCGAGCGGATCGTGCTGATCGGGAGCGGGCTCGACCCGAAGTCGATCTGCCCGGCCGAGGTCGGTCATGCCGAGCAGGGCAGGGCCGCTTACGTCGCCGCCTTCGAGGGGTACCTGGCGGGCACGCCGGAAGGTATGGCCGCCTGGATCACGCACTGCGGGCGGTCCGTGGAACTGGGCGTCAGGGAATCGACTGCCGTATGCGAGGCGCTTCAACGGGGAGCCGCATAAGCGCAGTGCTGCGCGGGGGCGGCACGGGGTGGCGGCGCGGGATTTTGGTGGCGGCCGGCTCCTGCTGTGATGGCTGACAGGGCGGTGCCGGTCGCTTGGCGCCCCGGCACGCCGCACGCCTCGCCCGGTGCGGGGCGCTTGGCGTCCGGCGGCAAGGGGCGTCCGATGGCAAGGGACGTCCGGTGGCAAGGGTTGCGGCGGTACCGAATTCGGTACCGCCGCTGGCACGTCCGCCCAGTTACCAAGCGTCCTCGATATATGCCCATCAGGTCGGGTGCTTTGCCCGTTCCTGGTGCGGCTGGCCCGTAATCGACGGGTCGACGTCGCGTGGGTACCCGGCTTTCATGCGCGGTCCGTGGGGCCTTCTCTGCGTTACAGGTCATCCTCTCGGACGTCCTTGGTCTCGCGGGCCGTTGAGTCCTTTGTACTCCAGGGACCGGGTGGGCGGAAGTGCTGGCTCCACTTCTTTACTTTTAGGTTCAATTACGGACGAGTTTGTTCAAACGGGCAGACGCGTCGTCGTAGTGGCGCGACGCCGGGCGGTGTACCAGACGACCCCGGCTGTGAGGGCCGCTGCGCCCACCGCCGCAGCGGCGATCAGCGCCGGCCGTGGCGGCATCGACAGTGTGGGCAGGCGTTGCTTGAGCCGGACCGGGCGGTTGAAGACGAGAATCGGCCATTCCCTCAGGGTTGCCTCGCGCCGCAGTGCGCGGTCCGGGTTGACGGCGTGCGGGTGGCCGACGGATTCCAGCATGGGTACATCGGTGGCTGAGTCGCTGTATGCGTAGCAACGGGCGAGGTCGTAGCCCTCGGACACGGCGAGAGCCCTGATGGCCTCGGCCTTCGTCGGTCCGTACGCGTAGTACTCCACCTCGCCGGTGAAGCATCCGTCGTCGCCGACGACCATGCGGGTGGCGACGACGCGGTCGGCGCCCAGCAGCTCGCCGATCGGTTCCACCACCTCGGCCCCGGACGTCGACACGATGACCACATCGCGTCCGGCGGTGTGGTGTTCCTCGATGAGGGTCGCTGCTTCGTCGTAGATGATCGGGTCGATCAGGTCGTGCAGGGTCTCGGCGACAATTTCCTTCACCTGCTGCACGTTCCAGCCCTTGCAGAGCGATGAGAGATATTCACGCATCCGCTCCATCTGGTCGTGATCTGCACCCCCGGCGAGGAACACGAACTGTGCGTACGCAGTGCGCAGTACGGCGCGGCGGTTGATCAGTCCGCCTTGGTAGAAGGACTTGCTGAAGGTCAGCGTCGATGACTTCGCAATGACCGTCTTGTCCAGGTCGAAGAAGGCGGCTGTGCGCGGCAAGAAGCGGTTTTCCACAAGGCAGAGCATAGGGGCCCACCATTCGGCGTAAACTCCGGCGCTTGGGTTTGCCTGAGAAGGCTCTCGGGTACACCATGGAAGTCACGGATCGTTCGCGACCGTGCTAACCCGGTCCGACTCCTCCCCCCCCGAGTCGGCCGTGGGGACGACCCCCGCTCTCCCCCCCGGCGGGGGTCGTCGCATGTCCGGACGCGGTTCTGCCGCTCGGAATCACACACTTCTCCTCCTTTTCGGCCTACATGGCCTGCGCCTGTGGGCGACTCCGATCAGCATGCACCGTCACGGTGCGTCACGAAAGGGATGCTCTCGGAAGTCGCCGGTTTGGGCGACGGAGTTATTCACAACGGCGGCGTTGTCCACAGTTCTTGAGCAAGATCCACACGATTTTCCGAAGCGCTGCACCGTGATTCCACCCGTGAAGTCCACGGGTTCCGGAATCACCGTTCTCGGAAGACTCCGAGATCGCCGCGAACCGCGGTGAAGGTGAGCGAAGAAGGGGGCGGAGATCGTGGCTGAATCCAGCGCACGGGATCGTCTGCCGGCGGGCGAGGCCCGACGGGGCGGACCGCTGATTGTGACCGAGGATGTGGAACTGCTCGACGACCTGCTCAGGCTGTGCGCTGCCGCCGGAGCGGAACCCGAGGTTCATCACACGATGCCCGACCGCAGAGGGGGATGGGAGCAGGCCCCCATGGTCCTCGTGGGGGACGATGCGGCGGTGCGGTGCCGCGGGGCGGCCCGCAGACGCGGGGTGATGCTCGTCGGCCGGGATCAGGATGCTCCCGACGTGTGGCGCAGGGCCGTGGAGATCGGGGCCGAGTACGTGCTGCGCCTGCCCGATTCGGAGAACTGGCTGGTGGACCAGATCGCCAACGCGGCTGAGGGGGTCGGCCGGCCCGCGCTGACCGTCGGGGTGATCGGTGGCAGGGGTGGCTCCGGCGCGTCGACGCTGGCCTGTGCGCTGGCGGTGACCGCGGCGAGGTCCGGGCGGCGGACGATGCTGATCGACGGCGATCCCTTGGGTGGCGGCATTGATGTGCTGCTCGGCGGTGAGCGGGCCGAGGGGATGAGATGGCCTGATTTCGCCCATTCCAAGGGGAGGGTCGGTGGAGGCGCGCTGGAGGAGTCGTTGCCCGCCCTGCACGGCCTGCGGGTGCTCAGCTGGGGCCGTGACGACTGGGTGGTCATCCCGCCGCAGGCCATACAAGCGGTGATGGGTGCCGCGCGCCGGCTCGGCGGGGTGGTGGTCGTGGATCTGCCACGGCGGGTCGATGAGGCCGTGGCCGAGGCACTGGCGCAGCTGGACCTCGGGCTCCTCGTGGTGCCCGGGGAGTTGCGGGCGGTCGCTGCGGCGAAACGGGTGGCGTCGATGGCCGGAATGGTTCTGGAGGACCTCCGTGTGGTGGCGCGAGGGCCGTATGCCGCCGGACTCGACGATCAGTGGGTGGCGCACGCCATGGGGTTGCCGCTCGTTGGTGAACTCCCCTTGGAGCCGGGGCTGCTGGCCGAGCAGGACATGGGGGAGCCGCCCGGAGGAAGCCCCCGTGGGCCGCTGGCCAGGTTTTGTACGGCCTTCTGGGACCGAGCCCTTGCGGGCGAAGCGGCCGGGGGCCAGGCCATGGGGGGTGCGTCATGACCGAGGCGTTGCTCGACGCGGTGAGGCAGCGGCTGGCGCAGAGCGGTGCGGCGCCGACTCCGGCGGGGGTGGCGGCCGCGCTGAGGGCGCAGGGCAGGTTGCTAGGGGACGCCGAAGTTCTGGGCGCGGCCGATGAGTTGCGTGGGGAACTGATCGGGAGCGGTGTGCTGGAGCCGCTGCTCGCCGATCCGGCGGTCACGGATGTGCTGGTGTCCGCGCCCGACCGGGTGTGGGTGGACCGGGGCCGCGGGCTCGAACTCACCGCGGTGACCTTCGTGGACGCGGCAGCGGTCCGCAGGCTGGCGCAGCGGCTGGCGGCCGTCGCGGGGCGGCGTCTGGACGATGCCAGGCCCTGGGTGGACGCCCGGCTTCCGGACGGGACCCGGATGCATGCCGTGCTGCCGCCGGTCTCGGTCGGATCGACCTGCTTGTCGCTCCGGGTGGTCCGGCCGAAGGCCTTCTCGCTGGGGGAGCTGGTCGCGGCGGGGACGGTACCGCCGGGTGGCGACCGAGTGTTGCGGGCCTTGGTGGAGGCCCGGGTCTCGTACCTCATCAGTGGCGGCACGGGGGCAGGGAAGACGACGCTCCTGTCCAGCATGCTCGGCGCGGTGGGGGAGCGGGAGCGCATCGTGCTCGCCGAGGACTCGGCCGAGCTCCGGCCGGACCACCCCCACGTGGTGCGCCTCGAATCGCGCCCTGCGAATCAGGAGGGTGCCGGGCGGGTCACCCTTCGGGACCTGGTGCGTCAGGCCCTTCGTATGCGCCCCGACAGGCTGGTCGTCGGAGAGGTGCGAGGTGCCGAGGTCACCGAGCTGCTCGCGGCCCTCAACACGGGACACGAGGGTGGCTGCGGAACTGTTCACGCCAATGCCGCCGAGCATGTACCGGCCCGGCTGGAGGCGCTGGGGACCGCTGCGGGACTGGACCGGACGGCGCTTCACAGTCAGCTGGCGGCGGCGTTGTCCGTGGTGGTCCATCTCGTGAGGGACCGGACCGGCCTGCGGAGGATCTCCGAGATCCATGTGTTGGAACGTGATGGAGCGGGGCTCGTGGTGACCGTTCCGGCCCTGCGCTGGGGAGCCGCCCGATTCGAGCGTGAGCGGGGCTGGGACCGGCTGCGGGCGCTGATCGGGGACGAACGGTGAGCGGCGCGGTGGTGGGGGCGCCGGAGGCGGTACGTGCGGCCGCGCTGTGCGCGGGGGCGGCGGCCGGGCTCGTGGTGGCTGGGCGGAGTCAAGGGCGCCGGAGAGCCCGTGTGTTGTTCGGTCCCGCGAGGGTGCAGTCGCCGCTTCGGGAGGGCTGGGCGAACGGCCGGATCCGGTCGGGAACGTGGCTGCGGGGGAGGCGGGAGTTGCTGTGCCTGCCGGTGGCTCTGGTTCTGGCCGTCCTCGGCGAGTCCGTGCTGCCGCTGATCGCAGGGGTGGTCGCGGCTCCAGTCGTGAGGCGATGGCTGGGGAGAAGGGAGTCGCGCAAGGAGCGGGAGCGCCGGGCCGACGCGGTGGTGGACCTGTGTGGCGCGGTGGTGGGCGAGTTGAGGGCCGGGCATGAACCGGGGCAGGCGCTGCTCGTCGCGGTCCATGCCACGGGGGCACTGGGCGCGGCAGGGCCCGGTGTGTCGGCCGCGGCGCGGTTCGGCGGTGATGTTCCCCGAGCCCTGGGGCAGGCGTCGGGTGAGCCGGGCCTGGAGGGTCTCGCGGGAGTGGCGGCTTGCTGGCGGGTGGCAGTGGACGGCGGTGCGGGGCTCGCCGCCGGTCTGGACCGGCTGGAGGGTGCGCTACGGGCCGAGCGGCGTCAGCGGGAGGAACTGAGGGCGCAGTTGGCCGGTCCATGGTCGACGGTCGTGGTGCTGGCACTGCTGCCGGTGCTGGGCGTGGGGCTGGGGTCGGCGCTCGGGGCGGATCCGCTGGCGGTGTTGCTGCACAGCCCCGTCGGGCTGGGCTGTCTCGTGGTGGGCACATCGCTGGAAGCGGCCGGGCTGGTCTGGGCGACTCGGGTCGTCCGCAAAGGAGAAACGGCATGAGCGCCGTGGTGGGTGAGGTTGTCCACAGGCTGGGGGTGGCGGCGCTGGTGCTGGGCGTGTGTGTCCAGCCTGCTCTCGCCCTGGCCCGGCGCCGGACCGGACAGCGGGTGCGCCGGCGCGGTCTGACACTGCTGGCCGTGGGCTCTGCCGCTCCGGCGGCCCTGGGCGGGCGTGCGGGCTGGCCGGGCGTGCATCCGGGGCGGATGCGGTTGCCGGTCTCCGGCGCCGGTGCCAGGCGGTGGGCGGCCGTGCTGGGCGCCGTTCTGACGGGTTGGTTCCTGGTGGGCGGCCCCGCAGGGTGGGCGGTTGGCCTGGCGGCGGCCTGCGGTACCTGGAGATGGCAGCGGGTGCGGCTCGGGCAGGCACCTCGAGCCGCTGCCGAGGCGGCGGCCACAGCGGAGGAGTCGATGCGTCAGCTTCCGCTGGCGGCCGATCTGCTGGCGGCCTGTATCTCTGCGGGCGCCGGCCCGCGCGAGGCGGCCGAGGCGGTCGGGGAGTCGCTGGGCGGGCCGGTCGGAGAGCAACTGGCGCGTACGGCTGCGGAAATCCGGCTCGGTGGTGATCCTGCCGTCGCCTGGGGGAGGTTCGGAGCGATACCGGGAGCTGCCGCCCTGGCGCGCTGCCTGGACCGGGCCGGGTCGACCGGCGCTCCAGCGGCGGAGTCGGTGGCCCGGCTGGCCGAGGCCATGAGGGCCGAGAGGACGAGCACGGCGGTGGCGCGGGCCCAGCGGGCGGCCGTACTGATCACCGCACCCCTCGGGCTCTGCTTCCTGCCCGCCTTCCTGACCGTGGGTGTGGCACCTGTGGTGATCGGGCTGGCGGGAGGGCTGCTACAGCCTTGATGGCGAAAAAGGCCCTGGTAAGCGCAATTTCTCCATAGATATCAGTTAATCGGGGGTTTGAAGTGATGCGGAAAATCATGTGCTGGGTGCGAACCGTGGCGCGCAAAGTTCGGGCGGACACCGGAATGACGACGTCGGAATACGCGGTCGGCACGATTGCGGCCTGTGCCTTTGCCGCGGTGCTCTACAAGGTGGTCACCAGCGCGCCGGTCATGGCACAGATGCAATCGCTGCTCAAGGACGCGCTCGATGCGAAGTTCTGAGGGCGGAGCCGGAGCGGTCCAGGGCTCCGGGGCAGGGGAGGGCGCCGGGCGGGAGAGACACACCCGGGAGGGAGCCGGGCCGGCCGGGCGGTGGCGTGACCGGGGCGCGGTGACGGCCGAGGCGGCCATGGCGATTCCCGTGATGGTGATCTTCGCGCTTGCCCTCCTGTGGGCGTTGATGACCGCCTCGGACCAGATCCGGTGTGTGGACGCGGCGCGGGCCGGTGCCAGGGCGGCAGCCCGCTCCGAACCGGAGGCGCAGGTGAGAGAGGCCGCCCTGTCGGCGGCACCCGAGCGGGCCCGGGTCGAGGTGGAGCGGGCCGGGCAGCTGTGGCGGGTCACCGTGACCGCACCGGCACCGGGTCCCGGACCGCTGGCCGTGACACTGGGCGCGGACGCAGCGGCGGCGGCCGAGGACGGGGCCGGGGCTGAGGACATGGGTGGTGCCGAGGCCGGGGACACGGCGGCGGGCGAAGGCATTGCGGGGGTGGCGCCGTGACGGCGGGGCCCGGTTTTCGAAGGACGGCCCGGGGGCCGGGCCGGCTGCGGACGTGCGGGAGGCCCCGTGATCAGGGGCTGGCGACCGTGTGGGCGGCGGTGACCACGGCGACGTTGTGTGTCGTCTTCGCCGTGGTGCTGGCTCTCGGACAGGTGGTGGTGGTCCGGCACCGGGCCGCGGGCGCGGCGGACCTGGCCGCGCTGGCTGCGGCGGACCGGGCTCTGGAGGGAACGGCTGCCGCCTGCGGGTCGGCCCGGGACGTGGCTGCGGCGCAGGGGGCGGAAGTGGTGCGGTGTGCCGTCCAGGGGGAGGTCGCCGATGTGACGGCCCGGGTGCGCCGTGGGCCGTACGCGCCCGAGGTCAGGTCCCGGGCGGGCCCGCCGACGGCGGCGCCCACCGGCCCCTCGGCCCCTTCGGCTGACCCGCCGGTCCCTCGGGCTGACCCGCCGGTCCCTGGGGCTGACCCGCCGGAACGTCCGGTTCACCCGCCGGTCCCTCGGGCTCACCCGCCGGTCCCTCGGGCTCACCCGCCGGTCCCTCGGGCTGACCCGCCGGAACGTCCGGTTCACCTGCCGGCCCCTCCGGCTGACCCGGGCCCGGCGGGGCGGAGCGGAGGAGTTCCGTGAGCAGGCGGACGGCGCCTCGTTTGTGCAGGGGTTCGTTGCCGTTGCCGCATTTGGGGGACTGGATGCACGACGGGCAGCCCGCTTCGCACTCGCAGGACGCGATTGCCTGGCGCGTGGCGGTCAGCCACGCCCGGGCGGTGTGGAAGGCGCGTTCGGCGAAGCCGGCGCCGCCCGGGTGGCCGTCGTACACGAAGACGGTCGGCAGCAGGGTGTCCGGATGCAGCGGTACGGAGACCCCGCCGATGTCCCAGCGGTCGCAGGTGGCGAAGAGCGGCAGCATCCCGATCGACGCGTGCTCGGCGGCGTGGAGCGCGCCGCCGAGGATCTCAGGGTTGATCCGCGCTGCGTCGAGCTGGTCCTGGGTGACCGTCCACCACACGGCCCGGGTGCGCAGGGTGCGGGGCGGAAGGTCCAGTTTGGTCTCGCCGAGCACCTCGCCGGTGATCAGTTTTCGACGGAGGAAGGAGACGACCTGGTTGGTCACTTCGACGGAGCCGTAGCAGAGCCTTCCGTCTCCCCAGGGGATCTCGGTATCGGTGTCCAGGACGGCGATGGCAGTGGTGTCGCGTGCGGTCGTCGAGTACGGCGGGCCGGCCTCCTCGACCAGGGCGACCGAGTCCTCCAGGTCCAGTTTCCGGACCAGGTAGGTGCGGCCCTGGTGGAGGTGGACGGCGCCCTCGTGGACGGCCGTGTGCGCGGCTGACTCGTCGACGGTCCCCAGCAGCCTGCCGGTGCCCTCCTCGACGATCTGGACGGGGCGGCCGCCCTCGCCCCGGATGTCGGTGAGGTCGGCGGCCCGCTCCCGCCGCGTCCAGTGCCAGCCCGAGGCCCGTCTGCGGAGCAGCTTCGCGGCTTCCAGCTGCGGCAGAAGCTCGGCCACGGCGGGACCGAAGAGTGCCAGATCCGATTCGGTGAGCGGTAGCTCCGCGGCGGCGGCGCACAGGTGAGGAGCCAGGACGTAGGGGTTGTCCGGGTCGAGGACGGTGGACTCCACGGGCTGCTGGAACAGTGCTTCGGGATGGTGGACCAGGAAGGTGTCCAGCGGGTCGTCCCGGGCCACCAGGATGGCGAGGGCGCCCTGGCCCGCCCGGCCGGCGCGGCCGGCCTGCTGCCACAGCGAAGCCCTGGTTCCGGGGTAGCCGGCGATGACGACCGCGTCCAGGCCGGAGACGTCGATGCCGAGCTCGAGGGCGGTCGTGGCGGCGAGGCCGAGCAGGCTGCCCGAGTGCAGTGCGCGCTCCAGGGCCCGGCGTTCCTCGGGGAGGTAGCCCCCGCGGTAGGCGGCGACTCTGGAGGGCAGGGACCGGTCGACCTCGGCGAGGCGTTCCTTCGCGATGACGGAGATGAGCTCGGCGCCACGCCGCGAGCGTACGAACGCTACGGAGCGCACGCCCTGCACCGTCAGGTCGGTGAGCAGATCGGCGGTCTCGGCCGTGGCGGTACGGCGCACGGGGGCGCCCTTCTCACCCGACAGCTCGGTCAGGGGTGGCTCCCACAGGGCGAAGACCAGTTCGCCGCGCGGGGAGGCGTCGTCGGCCACCTCGGTGACCGTGAGGCCGGTGAGACGGCCGGCCGCGACCGAGGGCTCCGCAGCGGTGGCGGACGCGAGGAGGAAGACCGGATCGGCGCCGTAGCGGGCGCACAGACGGCGGAGCCGGCGCACTACCTGGGCGACGTGCGAGCCGAAGACACCCCGGTAGGTGTGGCACTCATCGATGACGACGTAGCGCAGGGCACGCAGGAAGGAGGACCAGCGGGGGTGGGACGGGAGTATCCCGCGGTGCAGCATGTCGGGATTGGTGAGCACGTAGTTGGCGTACTGGCGCACCCATTCGCGTTCTTCGACCGGGGTGTCGCCGTCGTAGACAGCGGGGCGGATCCCGTTGCCCAGCGGAGCGGCCAGTGCCTTCACCGAGCGCCGCTGGTCGGCCGCCAGGGCCTTGGTGGGGGAGAGGTAGAGCGCGGTCGCCCCGCGGCCGTTGGGGGCTTCGGAGCCGTCCAGCAGGGCGCTGAGGACCGGGGCGAGGTAGGCCAGCGACTTTCCGGACGCCGTGCCGGTGGCGATCACGACCGACTCGCCGTCCAGGGCGTGCTCCGCCGCGGCGGCCTGATGGGCCCAGGGATGCTCGATGCCGGCCTTCTGGATGGCCGCGATCACTTCCGGACGGATGCGATCGGGCCAGATGGCATGGGTTCCCGCGCGCGGGGGCAAGTGCTCCGTATGAGTGATGCGCGAGGACCGGCCCGCCGCAGCGGCGAGCCGGTCGAGGACCACGTCGGGAGAGGGGCGGGAGCCCCCGCTCCCGGGCGGTTCGCTGGGGCGGTGATTCTTGGCCATCGGCACCGAGTGTGTCACTGGCAGGACGGACAATGGTCCCAAGGCGTCGTGCATGGCTGCCCGTAAGTGATTGAATGCCATCGCGGCTGGCGATCCGTCCCCTGGCTCCGCCGGGGAGACCGAGGGGCGACCGCTCGATAGCAAGGTGCTGGAGGATCCGTGGACCTGTCCTTGTCGACTCGCAATGTGTCCGGCCCTGGTGGCGACCGTACGGTCGTCGAGGTCGGTGGCGAGATTGATGTGTATACCGCGCCCAAGCTGCGCGAGCAGTTGGTCGAGTTGGTGAATGACGGCAGCTACCACTTGGTTGTCGACATGGAAGGTGTCGACTTCCTCGACTCCACCGGCCTCGGCGTGCTCGTGGGCGGCTTGAAGCGTGTGCGGGCCCATGAGGGCTCGTTGCGCCTGGTGTGCAACCAGGAGCGCATTCTCAAGATTTTCCGGATCACCGGTCTGACCAAGGTGTTCCCCATCCACACCACGGTCGATGAGGCCGTGGCGGCAACCGACTGACGTCCCGTCCGCGGTCGGGCCGGCTCTGCAGCCGGTCCGGCGGTGGCCGGTGCGACAGCGTTTCCGCACCAGGACGGCCTGGGTGGCGGTGGTCGTTCATCGGTGACCGGTACCCCCGGTCACCGTGTCCGCCATCCGTCCGCCATCCGTCCGCCATCCGTTCGTCACCCGTTCGGCGGTATGCGGCTGACATTCATCGGTCGGCCGGCGGCCGGTCGTCACGTGATCGGCCGGCGGCCGGTTCAGCAGTCGGATCAGCGGTCCGGCGGTTGCCGGACCGCCGAACCGGTTGTCGGACGGCCGAACGGTTGCCGGACCGCTGGCTGAACGGTTGCCGTCCGTCGGCCGGTCGATCAGCGGCTTTCGCCGACAGAGCTCAGGAGTACCGGGCCGCGTGCCCGGCTCCTGTGGATGCACTTACGTACGTTCGAGGGGGATCGCATGGCCACCGTTGAACTCCGCTTCAGCGCCCAGCCCGAACACGTCAGAACGGCCCGCCTCGTGGCGGCTGCCGTGGCGCGCCGGGCCGGGGTCGACGAGGCAGTGCTCGACGAGGTCAGACTCGCCGTGGGAGAGGCCTGCAGCCGCGCGGTCGGGCTGCACCGCAGCCACGGCATCACGGCCCCCGTCACGGTCGTCCTGATCGAGGACGAGAAGTCCTTCGCCATCGAGGTCGGTGACGAGGTGCCCGGCCCGGGTGCCGACGGCTCCGTGCACGGCGTCTCCGGGCGCCACGACGCCGCGCCCGGCGCGGTGGGGCCGGACGAACCGGAACCGGACGCCGACGGCGACGGTGAGGACGAGATGGGCCTGGCGGTCATCAGCGGCCTGGTCGACGACGTGGAGGTCAGGTCCGGAGCGGACGGCGGAGTGATCCGCATGAGCTGGCCGAAGACACCTGTCACCGTTCTTCCCTGAGGCGGCTCGGGTCCCGGGGCGGTTCGGCCACCCCGACGGCGTAGTCGCCCGTCCCTGATCCATTTTTCCGAGGCCCTGCTGAGCAGGGCCTTTTTCGTTTCTGCGCCATCAGGGATCTTCCGGCAATGCATCTGTCCCATTACTGCATTCGGTCCATGTGGAGATCTCGATCAATTGCCGTTCGGTGGATGAAGGTCAATTACATTTACCGCGCACTGTTTTGATCGTGTTCCGCTCCCTACAATCCGTCCACGTCTTGAGCGCTGAGCGTCAAGGAGGACGTATGGCGGGGTTCGGCACCACACCACTGGCAGAACTGACGCAGTTTTCCGCACTTTCCGACCCACCCACCACTCTCGCGGCCGCGGTACTCACCGATGACAACCGCATCATCGTGATCGTCGTCGCGGTCGTCGCCGTCGCCGCACTGATCGTCGCCCAGCTGCTGGTACGGCAGGTGCTGGCGGCGGGTGAGGGCACCGAGCGCATGAAGGAGATCGCGGCCGCGGTCCAGGAGGGCGCGAATGCCTATCTGGCTCGTCAGCTGCGTACGGTCGGCGTATTCGCCGTAGTGGTCTTCTTCCTGCTTCTGCTGCTTCCGGCAGACAACTGGTCCCAGCGGGCCGGCCGTTCGGTGTTCTTCCTGGTCGGTGCGCTTTTCTCGGCAGCCACCGGATACATCGGCATGAGGCTGGCCGTACGGAGCAATGTCCGGGTGGCGGCCGCAGCGCGTGAGGCGACTCCTGCGGAAGGTGAACCGGAAAAGGATCTCACTGCCGTTTCGCACAAAGCGATGAAGATCGCTTTCCGTACGGGCGGCGTGGTCGGCATGATCACCGTGGGACTGGGGCTCCTGGGCGCCTCGTGCGTGGTTCTCGTCTACGCCGCCGACGCGCCGAAGGTGCTGGAGGGCTTCGGGCTCGGTGCGGCGCTGATCGCGATGTTCATGAGGGTCGGTGGAGGCATCTTCACCAAGGCGGCCGATGTCGGTGCCGACCTGGTCGGCAAAGTGGAACAGGGCATCCCCGAGGACGACCCCCGCAACGCCGCCACCATCGCCGACAACGTGGGCGACAACGTCGGGGACTGCGCGGGCATGGCGGCCGATCTCTTCGAGTCGTACGCCGTCACGCTGGTCGCCGCCCTGATCCTGGGCAAGGCCGCCTTCGGCGACTCGGGCCTCGCCTTCCCCCTCATCGTGCCGGCGATCGGTGTGGTCACCGCGATGATCGGGATCTTCGCGGTCGCCCCACGCCGCACCGACCGCAGCGGAATGACCGCCATCAACCGCGGATTCTTCATCTCCGCAGTCATCTCGCTGGTACTGGTGGCCGTCGCGGTCTTCGTCTACCTGCCGTCCTCGTACGCTGAACTGGACGGAGTCACCGATGCGGCCATCACCTCGCACGGCGGGGACCCGCGGGTCTTCGCGCTGGTAGCCGTCGCCATCGGCATCGTGCTGGCAGCCCTGATCCAGCAGCTGACCGGCTACTTCACCGAGACCAGCCGGCGCCCCGTCAGGGACATCGGCAAGTCCTCACTGACCGGGCCGGCGACCGTGGTGCTCGCGGGTATCGCCATCGGCCTGGAATCCGCCGTCTACACCGCGCTGCTGATCGGGCTCGGCGTCTACGGAGCGTTCCTGCTGGGCGGTACGTCGATCATGCTGGCGCTGTTCGCGGTGGCGCTGGCCGGTACCGGGCTGCTCACCACCGTCGGTGTGATCGTCGCCATGGACACCTTCGGCCCGGTCTCCGACAACGCGCAGGGCATCGCCGAGATGTCCGGTGATGTCACCGGCGCCGGCGCGCAGGTCCTCACCGACCTGGACGCCGTGGGCAACACCACCAAGGCCATCACCAAGGGCATTGCCATCGCCACGGCGGTTCTGGCGGCAGCGGCGCTCTTCGGCTCCTACCGGGACGCGATCGCCACCGCGGTCGACGACGTCGGCGCCTCGGCCGGGGAGCTGGGGCTGAGTCTGGACATCTCGCAGCCCAACAACCTGGTCGGCCTGATCCTCGGTGCCGCGGTGGTCTTCCTCTTCTCCGGCCTGGCCATCAACGCGGTGTCCCGTTCGGCGGGCGCCGTGGTCTACGAGGTGCGACGGCAGTTCCGCGAGCACCCCGGGATCATGGACTACACGGAGAAGCCGGAGTACGGGCGGGTCGTCGACATCTGCACCAAGGACGCGCTGCGCGAGCTGGCCACCCCCGGTCTGCTGGCGGTGCTGGCGCCGATCGCGGTCGGCTTCACCTTCGGTGTCGGGGCGCTCGGCTCGTATCTGGCGGGAGCGATCGGCACGGGAACGCTGATGGCCGTCTTCCTCGCCAACTCCGGTGGGGCGTGGGACAACGCCAAGAAGCTCGTCGAGGACGGCCATCACGGCGGCAAGGGCAGTGACGCCCATGCCGCGACCGTCATCGGTGACACGGTCGGCGATCCGTTCAAGGACACGGCCGGGCCGGCGATCAACCCCCTGCTCAAGGTGATGAACCTGGTGGCGCTGCTCATCGCCCCCGCGGTGGTGCAGTTCAGCTACGGCGAGGACGCGAGCGCGGGAGTGCGGGCGGTGGTGGCCGTGCTGGCCATCGCGGTCATCGTCGGCGCCGTCTACGTCTCCAAGAGGAGGGGGATCGCCGTGGGCGAGGACGGCGGTTCCGAGGGCGGGGGCGGGGAGGGTACGGCCAGGCCGGCCGACCCGGCAGCCGCTCAGTGAGCCGGAACCGGCACGACGTACACAGCCATTAGGTGACGGAAAATCAGCAGTCGGGCGGTCGCGGCATCCTGATGTCGCGTCCGCCCGTTTCTGTGACCGCACGAGTGGTGGGTCGTTCAGGTGTTCCCGTGCTCGGGGGCTGTGCGGGTGAGTTGTATCTCCCTCATTTCCCTTGGTGCAAATGGATGCAAAAGCCCATCCACCGGACACCCGGCACCCGGATGGAGGGCGCTCGGCGTGTAAGTTCCGGGGCCGAGAGCCTTGGAAGGGACCAATCCGGTGAACAAGAAGCTTGCGGCCGCGCTGTCCGGCGGTGCGGTACTGGTACTTACGCTGTCGGGCTGCAGCGACGACAGCGACAACAAGGTGAACGACTGGGCCAAGCAGGTCTGTGACCAGGTCCAGCCCCAGCTGCAGAAGATCGCGAACGCCAACGCCTCGATCCAGCAGCAGACCGCCGACAACAGCAAGCCCGCCGACGTCCAGGAGACCGACTCGGCCGCCTTCCAGCAGATCTCGCAGGCGTACAAGGCGCTGGGCACGGCCGTCGACTCGGCGGGTCCGCCGCCGGTCGACGACGGCGAGACGACGCAGAAGGAGGCCGTGAAGGAGCTCAACGCCTCCTCCGTGGCCTACGCGAATCTGCAGAAGAAGGTCGACGCCCTGGACACGAAGGACCAGGCGGAGTTCGCCGACGGTCTCAAGGGCATCGCGGACGAACTGAACAAGATCAGCACCAACGGCGACCAGGCACTGAAGAAGCTTCAGTCCGGTGACGTCGGTGAGGCGATGGCCAAGCAGAAGGGCTGCCAGAAGCCCACGGCCTCGGCGTCGCCCGCGGCCGGCGCCTCGAAGGAGGCGGCGCCGTCCGAGGAGGCGTCCGCCTCGCCCAGCAAGGAGTCGTAGCCGGGCCCGCGAACGGCCCGGTGGCCCTGGTGGGCCGCGGGGCCGCTGCCGTTGTCAGTGGGAGCCGTCACAATGGGGCATGTGAGTAAGACCAGTCTCCCCGCAGCAGACCACGCGACCCGGCTCCGCGAAGCCCTGCTCGCCGCCGCCTTCACCGCAGACGGGCTCCTCGAACTGCTCGGCGCACCCGCCTACGCCGCGCTCGCCCGCAGCGAGACGGTCCCGGCGCTGCGGGCCACCCGGGGCGACGCGCCGCTCGACACGCTCGTGCGCCTCTTCCTTCTTCAGCGCCCGGTCCCCGCCGGACGGGCAGCCGCCGTGCTGCCGCTGACGGAGTGCGTGGCGGACGGCTGGCTGACCGAGGCGGACGGCGAGGTGCGGGCCACGGTCGACGTGCGGCCGTACAGCGGCCCGGAGGACCAGGACTGGTTCATCGTCTCCGACCTGGGCTGCGCCGTGGGCGGCGCCGGCGGGATCGGTTCGCACGAGGAGGGTGTCGTCCTCGGGATCGGCGGGGCGTCCACCACCCTCGCCGGGATCACCGTCCGCAGGCCCGTCGGCTCCGCCCTGGACGTCGGTACGGGCTCCGGCATCCAGGCACTGCACGCCGCGCAGCACGCCACCCGGGTCACCGCCACCGACCTCAACCCGCGCGCCCTCGACTTCACCCGGCTCACCCTCGCCCTGTCCGGCGCCGCCCCGGCCGACCTGCGCGAGGGTTCGCTGTACGAGCCCGTCGGCACGGAGACGTACGACCTCATCGTCTCCAACCCGCCGTTCGTCATCTCGCCCGGCGCCCGCCTCACCTACCGCGACGGCGGCATGGCGGGCGACGACCTGTGCCGGACCCTCGTGCAGCAGACCGGCGACCGGCTCAACGAGGGCGGCTACGCCCACTTCCTGGCCAACTGGCAGCACACCGAGGACGAGGAGTGGCAGGACAGGCTGCGTTCCTGGGTACCGCAGGGCTGCGATGCCTGGATCGTGCAGCGCGAGGTGCAGGACGTCACGCAGTACGCCGAGTTGTGGCTGCGTGACAGCGGCGACCACCGCACGGACCCCGCGGAGTACGCCGCGCGGTACGACGCCTGGCTCGACGAGTTCGAGGCCCATGGCGCGAAGGGGGTCGGCTTCGGCTGGATCACGCTGCGGAAGTCCGCCGCGGCAGCCGCCGGGGAGCCCTCGATCGTGATCGAGGAGTGGCCGCACGCGGTGGAGCAGCCGCTCGGGCCGGCCGTAGAGGCGCACTTCGCCCGCCAGGACTATCTGCGGGAGCAGGACGACGCGGCGCTCCTGGCCGCGCACTTCACCCTTGCCGCCGAGGTCGTGCAGGAGCAGGTGGGCCTGCCGGGGGCCGAGGACCCCGAACATGTGGTGCTGCGTCAGAACCGCGGTATGCGACGCGCGACGAAGGTCGACGCGGTCGGTGCCGGGTTCGCCGGTGTGTGCGACGGATCGCTGCCCGCCGGCCGGATCCTGGACGCGATCGCCCAGTTGATGAACGAGGACCCGGTGCTGCTGCGCGACCGCACCCCGCAGGCCATCCGGCTGCTGGTCGAGGAAGGCTTCCTGGAGCCCCTGCCCCCGGGCGGGCGGATGACTGGGTGATCCGAACAGGGCCGGATGATCCGCGGGGGCTGGGGGAGGCGCTCCGCGGACCGGGTCCTGTGCAAGGCTGCCCGGCAGTGGCTGCTGAGCCCTGCGGACGGGCTCCGGTCCGGGGGCGGGGTGTCTCGGCCGTATCTGCCGGATGGCCTTGTCACCAGTGCCTTCCCGTGTGCTGCGGCGCGGCCGCTGCTCCGGCGCCGGATTCCGGTTGGGTGCTGCCCTGGCTCACGGGCGTGGTCGCGCGCCGTCGGGGGCGTTCCGCCGAAGCCCTACATGGCCGGAGCCGAAGCTGAGTTGCCCGCGGAGGACTGTCTCCAGGTCCGAGCTCCAGGTCCGAGCTCCAAGGTTGAGCTCCAAGGTCGAGCTCCAAGGTCGAGCACTAAGGCCGGTCCCCGTGGCCGAGGCGGCGGTACAGGGGAGGCCGGGACGCGATCGGGCCCGCGTCGCTCACCCTCGTACGGCTGACGGTGCTCGACCGCAGCGGCATGCGGCATGCGTCATGTGGCATGCAGGGGCAGGGGCAGGCCCGGCTGTGATGTGAATTCGGCCATGGTTGCCGTGCCTGCGGTGATGCGTCGAGGGGTGCGTCAACCGTGAGATGTCCACCACGGCCCGGCTGTTCACCCGGAGTTCGTGCCTGCGACGTTCCGCGGTGGGAACCTCCCCCGAACCGGGCGGCACCGGGCGGGCGGACCGTGTCGGGCCGCGCCGGGGGACGGGGAGGCGTACGGGTATGGAGAGCGGACCTGCTGTCTTCGCCGGAACGGTGTTCGCGCTGTTCGGCGCCGCACTGCTGCTGTGGACGGGGGCGCGTGTGCTGCACCGTGCGCCGGTGGCGCACGGGGTGAGCCCCGTTGCCTCCACCGCACTCGCCACTGTGTTCGGCGTACTTTTCCTCGTCCTCGGGGTGTGGTGCCTCACCCGCATCTGAACCCCGCATCTGAACCCGCATCTGAACCCGCTCCTGCCCCCGGCCGCCCGGGCCCGCCCGGGAACACGCCCGGGCGGGCCGCTCCGGGGGCTTCTCGTCCGCAGGGCGGCCACAGCGCCGCCGAAACCCGCAGGCAGCGGCCGCGCAGACGGCGGACGGAGCGGGCCGGGCGGCAGGAATGGCGGAAGTCGGGTTACCGTTCGAGTGGCCGTTGCGGGCTTTTGCCGTTTGACACGGGGGCGGGTTGTACCGTCACACTCCGCAGCGACAGCACTGTAGGCAGCGCCATCGCGCTGCCCTGATGCCCACCGAGCGTCGACCGGAGAGAAGAGCGAAGTTGTCCCCGACCAGCGAGACCGCACAGGGCGGCCGCCGACTCGTCATCGTCGAGTCGCCTGCCAAGGCGAAGACGATCAAGGGCTATCTCGGCCCCGGATACGTCGTCGAGGCGAGCGTCGGGCACATCCGCGACCTCCCGAACGGCGCCGCCGAGGTGCCGGACGAGTACACCGGCGAGGTACGCCGTCTCGGCGTCGACGTGGAGAACGACTTCCAGCCCATCTACGTCGTCAACGCCGACAAGAAGGCCCAGGTCAGGAAGCTCAAGCAGCTTCTGGCAGAGTCCGACGAACTCTTCCTCGCCACCGATGAGGACCGCGAGGGCGAAGCCATCGCGTGGCACCTGCAGGAAGTGCTCAGGCCCAAGGTCCCGGTCCACCGGATGGTCTTCCACGAGATCACCAAGGACGCGATCCGGGCCGCCGTCGCCAACCCGCGCGAGCTCAATCAGCGCATGGTCGACGCCCAGGAGACCCGCCGTATCCTCGACCGCCTCTACGGCTACGAGGTCTCGCCGGTCCTGTGGAAGAAGGTCATGCCGCGACTGTCGGCGGGCCGTGTCCAGTCCGTCGCCACCCGCCTCGTCGTCGAGCGGGAGCGCGAGCGCATCGCCTTCCGTTCCGCCGAGTACTGGGACCTGACCGGCACGTTCGCCACCGGCCGCACCGGTGACGCCTCCGACCCCTCGACACTCACCGCCCGCCTCAGCGCGGTCGACGGGCGCCGCATCGCACAGGGCCGCGACTTCGGTCCGGACGGGCAGCTCAAGGCCGGCTCCGCCCAGACGCTGCACCTGGACGAGACGAACGCACGCGCCCTGGCCGCCGCGCTCGCCGACTCCACGTTCGCCGTGCGGTCCGTCGAGTCGAAGCCGTACCGCCGCTCCCCGTACGCCCCCTTCCGTACGACGACCCTCCAGCAGGAGGCGAGCCGCAAGCTGGGCTTCGGGGCCAAGGCCACCATGCAGGTCGCGCAGAAGCTGTACGAGAACGGCTTCATCACCTACATGCGTACCGACTCCACGACCCTCTCGGACACCGCGATCTCCGCGGCCCGGGCGCAGGTCACGCAGCTCTACGGTGCGAATTACCTGCCGGACAAGCCGCGCACGTACGCCGGCAAGGTCAAGAACGCGCAGGAGGCGCACGAGGCGATCCGTCCCTCCGGCGACCGCTTCCGCACCCCTGCCGAGACCGGTCTCACCGGCGACCAGTTCCGGCTCTACGAACTGATCTGGAAGCGGACCGTCGCCTCCCAGATGAAGGACGCGGTCGGTAACTCCGTCACCGTCAAGATCGGCGGACGGGCGAGCGACGGCCGGGACGCCGAGTTCTCCGCGTCCGGCAAGACGATCACCTTCCACGGGTTCATGAAGGCGTACGTCGAGGGCGCCGACGACCCGAACGCCGAGCTCGACGACCGCGAGCGCCGGCTGCCGCAGGTCGCCGAGGGCGACGCGCTGACCGCCGACGAGGTCACCGTCGACGGCCACGCGACCAAGCCGCCGGCCCGCTACACCGAGGCCTCGCTGGTCAAGGAGCTCGAAGAGCGCGAGATCGGCCGCCCGTCGACGTACGCCTCGATCATCGGGACGATCCTCGACCGCGGGTATGTGTTCAAGAAGGGCACGGCGCTCGTACCGTCGTTCCTGTCGTTCGCTGTGGTCAACCTGCTGGAGAAGCACTTCGGCCGGCTCGTCGACTACGACTTCACGGCCCGTATGGAGGACGACCTCGACCGCATCGCGCGGGGCGAGGCCCAGTCCGTACCGTGGCTGAAGCGCTTCTACTTCGGTGCGCAGGAGGGTGACGACGCGGCCGGAGCAGGAAAGGCCTCCGACGCGGGCAACGGCGACGGCGACCATCTCGGCGGGCTCAAGGAGCTCGTCACGGACCTCGGCGCGATCGATGCCCGGGAGATCTCCTCGTTCCCCGTCGGCAACGACATCAAGCTGCGGGTCGGCCGGTACGGCCCGTACATCGAGCGCGGCGAGAAGGACTCCGAGGGCCACCAGCGCGCGGACGTCCCCGAGGAGCTGGCGCCCGACGAGCTGTCCGTCGAGTACGCGGAGGAGCTGCTGGCCAAGCCGAGCGGTGACTTCGAGCTCGGTGCGGACCCGGTCAGCGGGAACCAGATCATCGCCAAGGACGGGCGCTACGGCCCGTACGTCACCGAGGTGCTGCCCGAGGGCACCCCGAAGACCGGCAAGAACGCGGTGAAGCCGCGGACGGCCTCGCTCTTCAAGTCGATGTCACTGGACACGGTGACGCTGGCCGACGCGCTGAAGCTGATGTCGCTGCCGCGTGTGGTCGGCGAGGACGCCGAAGGCGTCGAGATCACCGCACAGAACGGCCGCTACGGCCCGTACCTGAAGAAGGGCACGGACTCGCGGTCGCTGACCTCCGAGGACCAGCTCTTCGACATCACGCTCGAAGAGGCCCTCGCCATCTACGCCCAGCCGAAGCAGCGCGGGCGGGCTGCGGCCAAGCCGCCGCTGAAGGAGCTGGGCACCGACCCGGTGAGCGGTGCTCCGGTCGTCGTCAAGGACGGGCGCTTCGGCGCATACGTCACGGACGGCGAGACGAACGCGACGCTGCGGACCGACGACAGCGTCGAGGACATCACGCCGGAGCGCGGTTACGAGCTGCTCGCCGAGAAGCGGGCCAAGGGGCCGGCCAAGAAGAAGACGGCGAAGAAGGCTCCGGCAAAGAAGGCGCCGGCCAAGAAGGCGACGGCGGCGAAGAAGACGGCTACTGCGGCCAAGAAGACTGCGGCGAAGAAGACGACTGCCGCGAAGAAGACGACCACTGCAGCGGCGAAGAAGACTGCGGCCAAGAAGACGGCTGCGTCCTCGGCTTCTGCGGAGGACTGACCTTTCCGGGGCCCTGGGGTCCTGAACGCCGGAGGGGCTGGACACACGTCCAGCCCCTCCGGCGTTC
>NZ_JAELVH010000073.1 GCF_019399235.1 Streptomyces poriferorum
GGGCGTGTCCCCGTACCGGTGAACCGGTACGGGGACACGCCCCTCACACATCCGTCCTACGCGAACGGATCGAACTCCTGGTACTCCTTGCTGACGTCGTCGCGCTCCGTCTCACGGTCACGGCGGCGCTGCGCCGCCGGACGCGGCTCCTCCAGACGGTGGTCCTCACCGCGGCGGCCGAGCATCTCCGCTCCGGCCGTCACCGTGGGCTCCCAGTCGAAGACCACGGCGTTGTCCTCGGCACCGATGGCCACACCGTCGCCGGCCCTGGCACCTGCCTTGCGCAGCTGGTCCTCGACGCCCAGCCGGTTCAGCCGGTCCGCGAGGTAGCCGACGGCCTCGTCGTTGTTGAAGTCGGTCTGGCGCACCCAGCGCTCCGGCTTCTCGCCGCGCACCCGGTAGATGCCGTCGTCCTCCAGCTTCACCGTGAAGCCGGCGTCGTCCACGGCCTTGGGCCGGATGACGATACGGGTCGCCTCCTCCACCGGCTTGGCGGCACGCGCCTCGGCGATGACGCCGGCCAGCGCGAAGGAGAGCTCCTTGAGACCGGTGCGCGCGACGGCGGACGCCTCGAAGACGCGGTAGCCGCGCTCCTCCAGCTCGGGACGGATCATGTCCGCGAGGTCCTGGCCGTCCGGGATGTCGATCTTGTTGAGCACGACGATACGGGGCCGGTCCTCCAGACCCCCGTACAGCTTGAGCTCCTCCTCGATCATGTCGAGGTCGGAGACCGGGTCGCGGTCGGACTCCAGCGTCGCCGTGTCCAGTACGTGGACGAGTACCGAGCAGCGCTCGACGTGCCGCAGGAACTCCAGGCCGAGGCCCTTGCCCTGGCTGGCGCCCGGGATCAGGCCCGGTACGTCGGCGATGGTGTAGACGGTGCTGCCCGCGGTGACCACGCCCAGGTTCGGGACGAGGGTCGTGAACGGGTAGTCGGCGATCTTCGGCTTGGCGGCCGACAGGACCGAGATCAGCGAGGACTTGCCCGCGCTCGGGTAGCCGACGAGCGCCACGTCGGCGACGGTCTTCAGCTCCAGGACGACGTCCCGGGCCTCACCGGGCTCGCCGAGCAGCGCGAAGCCGGGGGCCTTGCGGCGGGCGGAGGCCAGCGCGCCGTTGCCGAGGCCGCCGCGGCCGCCCTGGCCGGCGATGAACATCGTGCCCTGGCCGACGAGGTCGGCCAGCACGTTGCCCTCGCTGTCGAGGACGACGGTGCCGTCCGGCACGGGCAGGACCAGGTCCTGGCCCTCCTTGCCGGTGCGGTTGTCGCCCGCGCCGGGCTGGCCGTTGGTGGCCTTGCGGTGGGGGTGGTGGTGGTATTCGAGGAGCGTGGTGACCGCCTGATCGACGATCAGGGTCACGTCGCCGCCACGGCCGCCGTTGCCGCCGTCCGGGCCGCCGAGCGGCTTGAACTTCTCACGGTGAACGGAGGCACAGCCGTGGCCTCCGTTACCCGCGGCGACATGCAGTTCGACGCGGTCCACGAAGGTGGTCATGGGTGGAACCTCCAGTTACATACGTACAGAAATGTCTCGCTCATGCGCCCCTGTAGGAGCAACACGCGAAAGGCGGACCCACTTCCCGTAAAAGGAAGTGAGGTCCGCCTCCACGTCATACCGCTCTACGAGCGCCGAATTCAGCCGGCGATCGGAACGATGTTCACGACCTTGCGGCCACGGTGCGTACCGAACTCGACCGCACCGGCGGCGAGGGCGAACAGCGTGTCGTCGCCGCCACGGCCGACGCCCGTGCCCGGGTGGAAGTGGGTGCCGCGCTGGCGGACCAGGATCTCACCGGCGTTGACGGCCTGACCGCCGAAGCGCTTCACGCCGAGCCGCTGAGCATTGGAATCGCGCCCGTTCCGGGTGGACGATGCGCCCTTCTTGTGTGCCATGTCTCCTCAGTCCCTTACTTCGCAGCCGCGGGGATACCGGTGACCTTGATCGCCGTGTACTGCTGGCGGTGACCCTGGCGACGGCGGTAGCCGGTCTTGTTCTTGTAGCGAAGGATGTCGATCTTCGCGCCCTTGTGGTGGTCCACAATCTCGGCCTGGACCTTGATGCCGTCAAGCACCCACGGGTCGCTGGTCACGGCGTCGCCGTCGACAACGAGCAGGGTAGAGAGCTCTACCGTGTCGCCAACCTTGGCGGTGGGAATCTTGTCAACCTCAACGATGTCGCCGACAGCAACCTTGTGCTGGCGACCACCGCTGCGCACGATGGCGTACACGCGGATCTCACTCTCACTCGAAGACGAAACCCCTGAAGCCAGCCGCTCACACGGGTCCGGGGACCCGTGATGATCCGGATTGGACGAGCGGCCTCTCCCGAACGAGCGGGAGGTCAGTGCTCAGAGGTGTGGCGAAACAAACGCCGACGGTCAAGATTACGGGGACCTGTACAGCCCGGTCAAACCGGGCCCCTTTCCGGGGCCCGGCCTCAGGATCCGATGGCCTCTACGTAGTCGGCGTAGGCGTCCCGGATCCCGTCCGGGGACAGGTCCAGATGCTCCAGGATCGTGTAGCGGCCCGGCCTGGTCCGGGGGGCGAAGCCGACCACCTGGACGAACTCCTCCGCGCTGAACCCCATCTCCTCCGCCGTGACCGGCAGGCCGTGGCGCCGCAGCGAACCGGCCATCCGTACGGACTCCTGGTGCGCGCCCCGCAGGTGCATGGCGAACGCCGCGCCCAGACCGCACTGCTCACCGTGGCTCGCGGCTCGCTCGGGGAAGAGCAGGTCGAAGGCGTGGTTGATCTCGTGGCAGGCACCCGAGGCGGGACGGCTGTCCCCCGCCACCGACATCGAGATGCCGGTCAGCACCAGCCCCTCGGCCAGCACCTGGAGGAAGCCGTCGTCACCCAGGGCCCCTGGATGGCGCAGCACGGCCTCGCCGGCCTGCCGGGCCATCGCGGCGGCCAGTCCGTCGATGTCCTCACCGTTGACCCGGTGGGCGAGCTCCCAGTCCGCGACGGCGGAGATGTTCGAGAGCGCGTCACCGATCCCGGACCGCACGAAGCGGACCGGTGCCTCACGGATGATGTCGAGGTCGATGACGACGGCGATCGGGTTCGGGACACCGTACGAGCCGCGGCCCGCGTCGTTGTCCAGCGTGGCCACCGGTGAGCACAGCCCGTCGTGGGACAGGTTCGTCGCCACGGCGACCAGCGGCAGCCCGACCCGGGCAGCGGCGAACTTCGCACAGTCGATGATCTTGCCGCCGCCGAGCCCGACGACGGCGTCGTACCTGCCGGACTTCATGGCCTCGGCGAGCTTGACGGCGTCGTCCAGCGTGCCGCCGCCCACCTCGAACCAGGAAGCACCCGGCAGGCTGTCCGAGAGCCGCTCCCGCAGCGCCCGTCCGGAACCCCCGCTGATCGCGATCGCCAGTTTGCCCGAGCCGGAGATCCGCTGATCGGCGAGGACACCCGCCAGATCGGACAGAGCGCCGGCCCGGATGTCGACGACGACCGGTGCGGGGATCAGCCGGGTCAGTACTGGCACGCGATGGTCCTGCCCTTGGCCAGGTCCTCGTGGTTGTCGATCTCGACCCACTTGACGTCGCCGATCGGCTCCACGTCGACCTTGAAGCCGCGGTTGACGAGCTCCTGGTAGCCGTCCTCGTAGTAGAGGTCCGGGTCGCGCTCGAACGTGGTCTTCAGCGCGTCGGCCAGCTCCTCGGCCGCGTCACCCTCGATGAGGGTGACACCGATGTACTCACCGGTGGCCTCGGCCGGGTCCATCAGCTTCGTGATCCGCTGCACGCCCTTGGCGGGGTCGACGACGACCTTCATCTCCTCGTCCGCCAGCTGCTTCACCGTGTCGAGGGCGAGGATGAT
Source organism: Streptomyces poriferorum (assembly GCF_019399235.1). GTDB lineage: Bacteria > Actinomycetota > Actinomycetes > Streptomycetales > Streptomycetaceae > Streptomyces > Streptomyces poriferorum. The sequence goes on from NZ_JAELVH010000073.1 coordinate 3,836, forward strand.
CTTCTTGCCCTCGCCGCGGGCGGCGAGCAGCGTCTTCTCGACGGAGACGGGGTGCACGGTGTCGCCGTTGGCGAGGATCACGCCGTCCTTGAGTGCGTCACGGCCGCACCAGAGGGAGTAGGCGTTGTTCCACTCCTCGGCCTTGTCGTTGTCGATCAGCGTGAGGGTCACGCCGTACTTCGCCTCAAGGGCGGCCTTGCGCTCGTACAGGGCCTCCTTGCGGTAGCCCACGATGATGGCGACGTCGGTCAGGCCGACCTCGGCGAAGTTGCCGAGCGTCAGGTCGACGACGGTCAGGCTCTCCTCGTCACCCTCGGGACCGACCGGCACCAGGGCCTTGGGAAGCGTGTCGGTGTAGGGGCGCAGACGACGGCCTGCGCCGGCCGCCAGAATCATGCCGATCATGAGGGTTCTCCTTGGTCCTTGGTGCGGTGCGGGTGTCTTGGATGAGTGGGTGGGGCAGCCGTGACTCAGAGGCTGCCGGGTGACCTGAGACCGGAAAGTCGGACGCGGTCCGGTGCGTGCGATTCCAAGTCGCCGGGATGTCCTGGCAGCGGGAGCTGCCCGGGCATTTCGGCAACGCGGGAAGCGTGTGCCAGGGCGTGGGCGCCCGATCGCAGGTCACCCGACAGCCTCTCAGAGCTCGGTGGCCGCGAAGTCGCGCAGCCAGGTCCGGAAGTCGGGCCCCAGGTCCTCGCGCTCGCAGGCGAGCCTGACGATGGCCCGCAGATAGTCGCCCCGGTCACCGGTGTCGTACCGGCGGCCCCGGAAGACGACACCGTGGACCGGGCCGCCGAGCTTCTCGTCGGCGGCCAGCTGCTGCAGTGCGTCGGTCAGCTGGATCTCGCCGCCCCGGCCCGGCTCCGTGTCCCGCAGCACGCCGAAGACGGCCGGGTCCAGTACATAGCGTCCGATGACGGCGAGATTGCTGGGGGCGTCGCCCGCTTCAGGCTTCTCGACCAGTCCGGTGACCCGGACCACGTCGGCCTCGGGCGTGACCTCCACCGCGGCGCATCCGTACAGGTGGATCTGCTCGGGAGCGACCTCCATCAGCGCGACGACGCTGCCGCCCTCACGCTCCTGGATCTCGGTCATGCGGGCCAGCAGCGGATCACGCGGGTCGATCAGGTCGTCGCCGAGCAGCACCGCGAAGGGCTCGTCACCCACATGCGGCTCCGCGCACAGGACGGCGTGGCCGAGGCCCTTCGGGTCGCCCTGCCGGACGTAGTGCATGGTCGCCAGTTCGCTTGACTCCTGGACCCGGACCAGCCGTTCGTCGTCGCCCTTGCGGGTCAGCGCCGACTCCAGCTCGTAGTTCCGGTCGAAGTGGTCCTCCAGGGCACGCTTGTTGCGCCCGGTGATCATCAACACGTCGTTCAGCCCCGCGGCGGCGGCCTCCTCCACGACGTACTGGATCGCCGGCTTGTCGACGACCGGAAGCATCTCCTTGGGAGTGGCTTTCGTCGCCGGCAGGAACCGGGTACCGAGCCCGGCGGCAGGTATGACGGCCTTCTGGATCTTGTGCATGTGGGAAGAGCTTCCGTGTGGGGTTACGGGGACCGGCCGGGCGCCGGAACGCAGCCGGCCGGCCCCGTGGAGGGACCGGCCCGACTGCGTCGCGCGCGGTGCCGGGGCCTGTGCCGATCGGACACAGGCCCCGGGTGGGTCAGGCCTCGTCGGCCGAAGCCGTGACGGTGGCCGACGACTGCTCGGCCGCCACCGTCTTCTTCGCCGCCTTCTTGGCCGTCGTCTTCTTGGCGACGGTCTTCTTGGCCGCCGTCTTCTTGACGGCCGCCTTCTTGGCCGTGGCCTTCTTCGCGGTCTTGCGGGCCGCCTTCTTGGCCGGTGCCGGTTCGGCGTCGGCCTCGGGGGCTGACTCCGGCTCGGCGCCCGTCACCACGACGACCGCGGCCTCCTCGGCACCTGCGGGCGAACCCGCGGGTGAGGTGGCCTTACGGGTCGCCCGGCGCCGGGCACGCGGCGGTGCGGCCGGCTCCTCGGCAGGGGCCTCGGCGTGCGGCGCCTCGACGACCGGGTCCTCCGCGGCGACCGGGTCGGCGTCGGACACCGGCTCCTCGGCCACGGGGGCGGGCTCGGCCGCCGGGGCCGGCTCGACGACCGGGGCGGGCTCGGCCGCCGGGGCCGGCGAACCCGCCGGGGCGGTCGCCTTACGGGTCGCCCGACGGCGCGTACGGCCCTGCGGCGCCTCGGCCGGGGCCTCGGCGACCGGGGCTTCGGCGACCGGCTCCGGTGCGACGACCGGCTCCGGCTCCACCACGGGCTCCGGCGTCACGACCGGCTCGGCCACGGGGGCCGGGGCGGACGCGGACCTCGGGGCGCCGGCCGGGGCCGTCGCCTTGCGCGTGGCCCGGCGACGGCCGCGGCCGCGCCCGGCTGCCGCCTCGGCCTCGGCGGGGCTGCTGTACAGCTCCTCGTCCGGGACGAACTCCGGCTCGGGAAGCGCCAGCGGAGCGGCGACCTCCGCAGCCACCTCCGCCTCGGTCTCGACGTCGGTGTCCGTCTCGGAGACGTGCTCGTGGTCGTGCTCGTGGTCCTGGCCCGAGCCGCCGCGGCGCTTCTTGGAACGCTTGCCGTTGCCGCCGCCACCGACCGAGGTGGGCTGCTCCATGTGCACGATCACGCCGCGCCCGTTGCAGTGGACACAGGTCTCGGAGAAGGACTCCAGCAGGCCCTGGCCGACCCGCTTACGGGTCATCTGGACCAGGCCCAGCGAGGTGACCTCGGCGACCTGGTGCTTCGTACGGTCGCGTCCCAGGCACTCCAGCAGGCGCCGCAGCACCAGGTCCCGGTTGGACTCCAGCACCATGTCGATGAAGTCGACGACGACGATGCCGCCGAGGTCGCGCAGCCGCAGCTGGCGCACGATCTCCTCGGCCGCCTCCAGGTTGTTCTTGGTGACGGTCTCTTCCAGGTTGCCGCCCTGACCGGTGAACTTGCCGGTGTTGACGTCGACGACGACCATCGCCTCGGTCTTGTCGATCACCAGCGAGCCGCCGCTCGGCAGGTAGACCTTGCGGTCCAGCGCCTTCATGAGCTGCTCGTCGATCCGGTACGTCGCGAAGATGTCGACCTCGGAGGTCCACCGCGACAGCCGGTCCGTCAGGTCGGGCGCCACGTGCGAGACGTAGCCGTAGATCGTCTCCCACGCGTCGTCACCGCTGACGATGACCTTGGAGAAGTCCTCGTTGAAGATGTCGCGGACGACCCGGACGGTCATGTCCGGCTCGCCGTAGAGAAGCGTCGGCGCGTTGGAGCTGCCGCTGCTCTTCGACTTCTTCTGGATGTCCTCCCACTGCTGCTGCAGCCGCTCCACGTCACGGCGCAGCTCGTCCTCGCTCGCGCCCTCCGCGGCGGTGCGGACGATGACGCCCGCGTCCTCGGGAACGATCTTCTTGAGGATGGTCTTGAGCCGGGCGCGCTCGGTGTCGGGCAGCTTGCGGCTGATCCCCGTCATCGAGCCCTCGGGCACGTAGACCAGGTAGCGGCCGGGCAGCGAGACCTGGCTGGTCAGGCGGGCGCCCTTGTGGCCGATCGGGTCCTTCGTCACCTGGACGAGGACGGACTGGCCGGACTTGAGCGCGGTCTCGATACGGCGCGGCCCGTGGGCCATGCCGAGCGCCTCGAAGTTGACCTCACCGGCGTACAGGACGGCGTTGCGGCCCTTGCCGATGTCGACGAAGGCGGCCTCCATCGACGGCAGGACGTTCTGGACCTTGCCCAGGTAGACGTTGCCGACGTAGCTGGTGGCCTGCTCCTTGTTGACGTAGTGCTCGACGAGCACGTTGTCCTCGAGGACGCCGATCTGGGTGCGCTCGCCGTTCTGGCGGACGACCATGACGCGCTCGACGGCCTCGCGCCGGGCGAGGAACTCCGCCTCGGTGATGATCGGCACCCGGCGGCGGCCCTGCTCGCGGCCCTCGCGGCGGCGCTGCTTCTTCGCCTCCATACGGGTCGAGCCCTTGATGGACTGGACCTCGTCGAAGCCGGTGCCGGGCTCGCGCTCGGCCTCCTTCTTGCGGGGCTCACGGACCTTGACGACCGTGCGCTCCGGGTCGTCCGTGCCGTTCTCGGCGTCGGACGCGGAGTCACCGCTGCGACGGCGACGGCGACGGCGCCGACGGCTGCTGCTCGACCCGGAGGCACCGGAGTCGTTGTCGTCCTGCTCGTCGTCGCCCTCGTCCTCGGACTCCTGAGCGGACTCGTGCTCGTCCTCGGAGTGGTCGGCGGAGTCGTCGGCGTGCTGCTCGGCGGCGTCGTCCTCGGCGGACTCGCCACGGCGGCGGCGACGGCCTCCGCGACGACGGCGGCGCGACGGGCGGTCGCCGTACTCGTCGGTCTCCTCCCCGTCCTGCTCGGCGTCGCTCTCGTTCGAAGGCTCCTGCTCGTCCTCGGCCTGCTCCTGGACCGGAGCGGCGGCCGGGGCGGGCGCGGCGACGGGCTCGGCCTCGGCGGCCTCACCGCGGCGACGGCGACGGCGACGCGAACCGCCCTGCGGCGCGGCCTCGGCGGGGGCGGCCGGCTCGGCGGGGGCGGTGCTCTGCTCCTCCGCCGTCACGGTCTCGTCCTCGAGCTCCTCGTCGTGCGCGACGGGGGGCTGGGCGGCGGCCGCGGCGGCAGCGGTCTCCGGGGTCTGGAACATCGGCTCGGCGAAGACCGGCGCCTGGAACACGGCGACGGCGGGACGCTCCGCCCGGCGGCTCCGGCGCGCGGGCTCCTCGACCTTGCCGGTGAACTCGGGGCGGCCCGCGGCGGCGGTGGCGCGGCGGCGCTGACGGCCGCGCGGGGCGGCCTCCTCGACCTCGGCGGTCTCGGCGGCCAGCTCCTCCACGGCTGCCTCGGGCAGGCTCTCGCCCGTCTGGTCGCGCTCCTCGACGGCTTCCGTGACCTGCGGGGCGCCTGCGGGAGAGGTCGCCTTGCGGGAGGCACGGCGGCGGCCACGCGGGGCCTCGACGGGCTCCGCGGCCTCTTCCTCGACCGGCTCGGGGGCCGCGACAACCGGCTCCGGCTCCACGACGGCTTCGGTCCGGGCGGCCTGCGGCGCACCGGCGGGGGCGGAGGCCCTGCGCCTGGTACGGCCACGCGGCGCCTCGGTCACGGCGGGCTCGGTCACGGGGGGCTCGGTCACGGCGGGCTCGACGGCCTCGGCCGCGACGGCCTCCTCGACGATCTCGGCCACCTCGGCGGCCTGCGGCGCTCCGGCAGGGGCGGTCGCCTTACGGGACGCACGACGACGCGACCTCCACGACCTCCACGGTCTCGGCGGCCTGCGGCGCACCGGCAGGCGCGGTCGCCTTACGGACGGCGCGGCGGCGCGCACGGACGGGCGGCGCGGCATCGGCGGCGCTCTCGGTACTGGTCTCCGACACTCCGGCGTCAACGGCCGGTATGGCCGGAGCCTCGGCTCCGGCCTGGGCGCCCGCCGTCGGCGGGCCCGCCGGGCGGGATGCCGCGCGGCGCCTGCGGCGCGGCGGCAGCTTGTCCCCGGGGGTGTTGCTGTCTTCTGCGTTCCCGGCCGTGCCGGGTTCGGTGGGCTGAGGCATGCGGGCGGTTCTCCCGTCGGGCTCCCGGGCGCCGCGTCTGATTCCGGTCCGGCACGGTCCGCATGAGGTACGCGGTACCGCCGTCCGGGGCGCGGGCGCCGCACGGGGGCTGAATGTCTGGCTCGCCGGTTCCCTACGCGGTGTGCGTACGGCCTGGCGAAAGTCTTATGGGTCAGCGCGCGGCCCGGCCCAGGTGGCTCCCGAGTCCGAGGGCTGCGCTACAACGACCGCCTTACGCGGAACCTGCACCTTCAGGCGCCGTCGCGACGGCGGTCCCGGTGGCCGTGGGTAGAACGGCCGGGGCTGCCTCGCGGTCGGGCGCGAGCGGGTCGGTCACCGTGCCGGACTCCTCGTCGAAGAGCCCCTGCGCCAGCCTGGTCACCGCTGCGGGGACCGGCGGCGCCAGGTCGGCCACAACGCGGAGACCGGACAGGACGTCGTCAGGCCGAACGGCAGGTGTCACGTGCCGAACAACCAGCCGCAGTATCGCACAGGCCTTGTCCCCGGGCCTATCAGGCTGATGATCAAGGGCCTGCAGGTCGACGACGGCGGACCGGGCGTCGAAGCTGCGGATGCCGTTCTTCGTGCGGCGCTCGACCTCGACGGTCTCGGCCGCGTTGAACGCGGCGACGGCCTTCTCGGCGTCCTCCACGGCGACCCCGTTCAGCCGCATCTCCCAGATGGAGGCGGTGAGCCGGTCGGCGAGACCCGAGGTGCGGGCCTCGACGGCGTCGGTGATGTCGAGACCGTCCGGCAGCGAGTCGTTGAGGAGTTCGCGCAGCGTGCCCGGATCACGGGCCTCGGTGAGAGCGATCTCCAGGAACTCGGCCTCGCTGCCCGTGCCGGTGGGTGCGGCGTTGGCGTACGACACCTTGGGGTGCGGGGTGAAGCCCGCCGAGTAGGCCATGGGCACCTCGGAGCGGCGCAGCGCCCGCTCGAAGGCACGCTGGAAGTCTCGATGACTGGTGAACCGGAGGCGGCCGCGCTTGGTGTAGCGCAGTCGGATGCGCTGCACTGCCGGTGCGGGCGGCGGGCCTTCGGGCTGTCGCTTGCCCAGTGGTTCTTCTCCTCGGTGCGGAGCGGACGCGGTGACACGCCGCCCTCGAAGTACGGGTGGCCCGGGGGCGTCCGGTCCGGCTCACCCCTGCTGGACGGATTTCTCTTTCCGCAGGGAGATCTCTGGTTCGGGCGCCGCGCTGGGCACAGTCGTTGTACTACCCAGAGTACGCGCAAGGACGCTTCCAGGTTCCCGGGGCTCGGGTTCACGTGTCCCGCCGACCAGCGCCCGCCAGGCATCGCGCCTGGCCTGCCGGACGGTCTCGCGGGCTGTGCGCAGTGTCAGCCGGGCCGTCCGCCCCACCGCCAGGGCAGCACGCCCCGCCGGTGCGAAGACCGCGTCACGCAGGAAGTGCCCGACCGGGGTGCACACCGTGCGGTAGGCCCAGGCCACCGGCGCCCCGACCAGGTGCCATGCCAGCCACGCCAGCGCCCGGCCGACGGCCCGCGAGACAAACCCGGCGACCCGCCAGGCGACGCCGAACGCGGCAGCGATCTCCCGGCCGACGGGGGCCAGGATCCGCCGGTACACCCAGACCACCGGGATGACGAACAGCACCGTGACCAGCCACCGGACCCCGGCCCACAGCCCCCGGCAGCCGGCCCCGATGCCGCGGACCAGGAGATCGAGGAGCCATGCGATGCCGTGGCCCAGCGGGGTGAGCAGTTCCCCGTACGTCCACACGAGTGGCAGCACGATCAGGTGCTCCACCAGCCAGGCGACGGCCAGCCCCAGCGGCTTGAGGACATACCGCCACAGCAGGACCACCGGCATCACGAGCAGGACGGTGAGCAGCCACTTCACAGCGGTCGCGATCCCTCGTCCGGCCGGGTCCAGAAGCGCCCGCCGGATCCATAGCAGCCCGTGCCCGATCGGGGTGAGCACGTGCGCGTAGACCCATGTGACCGGCACCACGATGCCGTACCGGACCCCGGGCACCACCACGTACCGCCACAGCGCGACCCACGGCCACACGAACACCGCCATGGCCAGCCACCGCAGCCCGTGCCCGAGTGGGGTCAGCACCTGGGCGTACAGCCATCGGGCCGGAATCACGACCAGCACCTCGAAGAGCCACGCCAGCGCGCGCCCCAGCGGGCGCAGCAGGATCCGGTCGGCAGCACGCGCGCCCGCGACGAGGGCGTCCCAGACCATCCGCACCGGCAGGACGAGGACGAGGACGACGATCCTCACCGGAATCCTGACGAGCGTGGTGAGGCAGCCGTCGCCGCTCTCGTACCGCGCGGGTGCCTGGTGCTTTCCGTATTCCATGCACCTCATGACGCGAAGGCCCGGTCGGGGGTTTCCCCGACCGGGCCTTCGTCACCGAGATGTCACCCGTCAGAAGCCGGGCGGTGTCACCTCACTGACGGTTTCTCACTTCACGACCGTCAGCGGCAGGAGCTTCTTGCCGGTGGGGCCGATCTGAATGCTCGTGTCCATCTGAGGGCAGACGCCACAATCGAAGCAAGGCGTCCAGCGGCAGTCCTCGACCTCGGTCTCGTCGAGCGAGTCCTGCCAGTCCTCCCAGAGCCAGTCCTTGTCGAGACCGGAGTCCAGGTGGTCCCAGGGCAGGACCTCTTCGTACGTCCGCTCGCGGGTGGTGTACCAGTCGACGTCCACACCGAACTCGGGCAGTGCCTTCTCGGCGCTCTTCATCCACAGGTCGTAGCTGAAGTACTCGCGCCAGCCGTCGAAGCGGCCGCCGGCCTCGTAGACGGCGCGGATGACGGAGCCGACCCGGCGGTCGCCGCGGGAGAGCAGGCCCTCGACGATGCCGGGCTTGCCGTCGTGGTAGCGGAAGCCGATCGAGCGGCCGTACTTCTTGTCGCCGCGGATCTTGTCGCGGAGCTTGGTCAGCCGGGCGTCGGTCTCCTCGGCGCTGAGCTGCGGCGCCCACTGGAACGGGGTGTGCGGCTTGGGGACGAAGCCGCCGATGGAGACGGTGCAGCGGATGTCGTTCTGCCCGGACACCTCACGGCCCTTGGCGATCACCTTGACCGCCATGTCGCCGATCTGGAGGACGTCCTCGTCGGTCTCGGTGGGCAGGCCGCACATGAAGTACAGCTTCACCTGTCGCCAGCCGTTGCCGTACGCGGTGGAGACCGTACGGATCAGGTCCTCCTCCGAGACCATCTTGTTGATGACCTTGCGCATGCGCTCGGAGCCGCCCTCGGGGGCGAAGGTGAGACCGGAACGGCGGCCGTTGCGGGTCAGCTCGTTGGCCAGGTCCACGTTGAACGCGTCGACGCGGGTGGAGGGCAGCGAGAGGCCGATCTTGTCCTCGGTGTACCGGTCGGCGAGGCCCTTGGCGATCTCGCCGATCTCGGTGTGGTCCGCGGAGGAGAGGGAGAGCAGGCCCACCTCCTCGAAGCCCGTCGCCTTGAGGCCCTTCTCCACCATGTCGCCGATGCCGGTGATGCTTCGCTCCCGCACGGGGCGCGTGATCATGCCGGCCTGGCAGAAACGGCAGCCGCGGGTGCAGCCGCGGAAGATCTCCACGGACATGCGCTCGTGGACGGTCTCGGCGAGCGGGACGAGGGGCTGCTTGGGGTAGGGCCACTCGTCGAGGTCCATGACGGTGTGCTTGGAGACCCGCCACGGCACGCCCGACTTGTTCGGCACGACGCGGCCGATGCGGCCGTCCGGGAGGTACTCGACGTCGTAGAAGCCGGGGACGTAGACGCCACCCGTCTTCGCGAGGCGGAACAGCACCTCCTCGCGGCCGCCGGGGCGGCCCTCGGCCTTCCAGGCGCGGACGATCTCGGTGATCTCCAGGACCGCCTGCTCGCCGTCGCCGATGACCGCGCAGTCGATGAACTCCGCGATCGGTTCGGGGTTGAACGCGGCGTGGCCGCCCGCGAGCACGATCGGGTCGTCGAGGCCGCGGTCCTTGGCGGAGAGCGGGATGCCGGCCAGGTCCAGGGCGGTGAGCATGTTGGTGTAGCCGAGCTCGGTGGAGAAGCTCAGCCCGAAGACGTCGAACGCCTTGACCGGGCGGTGGCCGTCCACGGTGAACTGCGGAACCTTGTGCTCGCGCATCAGCGCTTCGAGGTCCGGCCAGACGCTGTAGGTGCGCTCGGCGAGGACGCCCTCGCGCTCGTTGAGTACCTCGTACAGGATCATGACGCCCTGGTTGGGGAGCCCGACCTCGTAGGCGTCCGGGTACATGAGGGCCCAGCGGACGTCGCATTCGTCCCACGGTTTGACGGTGGAGTTCAGCTCACCGCCGACGTACTGGATGGGCTTCTGCACATGCGGGAGCAGAGCTTCGAGCTGTGGGAAGACCGAATCGACAGACATCGCGAACTTTCGAGAGCTGGCAGGGGTGACCATCCAGCGTACCGCGCCGCTCAGCCTCCGGACGCCGACCGGATCCCCGCCTTGCACGCCTTGGCCCAGACCCCGGGCAGTTCCCGCTCCCGTGCCGCGGCCGCCGCCTCCTCCTGTCCGTGCAGCAGGCCCCAGGTGAACGAGGACTCCCCCGCCGCGTGGGCCTGGACGGCGAGGGTGCGCAGGGCGTCTCGGGCGACGACGCTGTCCTGGTGGTCGCCGAGGACGCTCTGGACGGCCTTCAGCCGCTTGGCGGACTTCCGGGCCGGTTTCCCGAGCGCGGGGCGGGCCGCCTCCGCCGCGTACCGTGCGCGTTTCGCCGCTTTGCGGGCGCCGTGCAGGGCGAGGTCGCGGTCAGGGCCCGGCGGGTGTTCCAGGGCTCGCGCGATGCGGGCGGCGAGGCGTTCGTGGTTCTTGTGCGCGGCGCGGGTGAGCGCCTTGCCGGGCGGGCCGGCGGCCGCGGGCAACAGGGGCGGGTCGGCGAGGAGTGCGTGCAGGGTCTCCAGCAGTGCGAGGTGGCGGGCGCCGTCCAGCACTGCGACGGTACGGCGGCGGGAGCCGCTGCGACGGGCCGTGGACCAGATCCGCAGCCGGGCCCGGACCGGGCCGAGGACCAGGGTGCGGGGCAGAGCGTCGAGCCGGGTGCGCAGCCGGGCGTCGATGACCTCCTGGTCGCGGTCGGCGCCGAGCTCCGCCGCGAGCCACTTCAGCTCGGCTCCGACGGGGTCGGTGACCGTGCGGTCGAGGACCTTGCGGTAGGTGCGGAAGGTGCTGCGGAGCCTGCGGGTGGCGACCCGCATCCGGTGCACGGAGTCGGGCAGGCCCCGGCGCACGGCGGGGTCGAGGGCCACGATCTCGGTGATCTGTTCGCGTACGTAGGCGAGGACGTGGTCGCCCGCGGTGCGCGGGGGCGGGCCGGGCTCCCGTTGGCGCTTCTCCGGGGACGCCTCCTTCTTCGCTGACGGCTTCTCCGGGGACGCCTCCTTCTTCGCTGACGGCTTCTCCGGGAGCGTCTTCTTCTTCGGGGACGTCTCGGCCAGGGCCCGGGCGAGTTTGGAGTGGGACGCGGAGGGCCGTATCCCTGCCTTGCGCAGCCGGCGCTCGACGGCGTCGAGGAACGCGGGGTCGCCGTCGTCGGCGAGTTCGACCTCGATCTCGGTCCAGGCGGTGGCGCGGTTGCCGCTGTGCAGCCGCTGGGCCCGGACCGCGTCGACGCCGAGTTCGGCGAGCGGTTCACCGTCCGGGCCGTTCAGCACGTGGACGTCGCGGGTGGACCGGAGCCGGACCACGGGGACGAGGGCGGTGTCGCGGACCCGGGAGCGGACGAGGCCGGCCAGGTCCGCGGGCAGGGTGTCGGAGAGCGGGGCCCCGATCTCGTCGCGGATGCCGAAGGCGACCGGGAACTTGAGGTGCCAGCCGGCGTCCGCTCCGCCGGTGCGGCGACGCAGGGTGATGCTGTCGGCGGCGAGGCGGAGGTCCTCGGTGTCGTAGTAGACGGCGTCGAGCTCGATGGCGCCCCGGTGGTCCACGGCGGCGACTCCGGCCACCCGCGTCAGGTCGGGCAGCCGGGCGTCACCAGTGGCTTCGTACTTCCGCTCGATCTCGCGCTTCACGTCCGCCATGCATCGAATCTAGACGTGATGTACGCGGATGGGCAGTGGTCCCGCAACGGCTCAGGCCGTTATCGGCCGTTGGACCCTGATCGACTGGAGCAGTCCGATGGCCACCCAGACGGCGAACATCGAGGAGCCTCCGTAGGAGACGAACGGCAGGGGCAGTCCGGCGACCGGCATGATGCCGAGCGTCATGCCGATGTTCTCGAAGGCCTGGAAGGCGAACCAGGCGATGATGCCCGCGGCGACGATCGTGCCGTAGAGCTCGGTGGTCTCGCGGGCGATGCGGCAGGCGCGCCACAGGACGACGCCGAGCAGGACCAGGATCAGTCCGGCGCCGAGGAAGCCGAGTTCCTCACCGGCGACGGTGAAGACGAAGTCGGTCTGCTGCTCGGGGACGAACTGGCCGGTGGTCTGGGTGCCCTGGAAGAGGCCGGTGCCGGAGAGGCCGCCGGAGCCGATCGCGATCCGGGCCTGGTTGGTGTTGTAGCCGACGCCCGCGGGGTCGAGGGCCGGGTTGGCGAAAGCGGCGAACCGGGCGATCTGGTAGTCGTCGAGAAGCCCGAGCTGCCAGATGGCTACGGCGCCCGCGGTGCCCGCGCCGAGGAGTCCGAAGACCCAGCGGTTGGAGGCGCCGGAGGCCAGGAGGACGCCGAGCACGATGACGGCCATGACCATCACGGAGCCGAGGTCCGGCATGCCCATGACGACGGCCATCGGGAGCGCGGCCAGGCCGAGGGCCTTGGCGACGGTCCGGTGGTCGGGGTGCAGCTGGTCGCCCGCGTCGACGCGGGCGGCGAGCAGCATCGCCATGCCGAGGATGATGGTGATCTTGGTGAATTCCGAGGGCTGGAGGGAGAAGCCGCCGGGCAGGAGGATCCAGGCGTGGGCGCCGTTGACCGTGGCGCCGAGCGGGGTGAGGACCGCCATCACGAGGACCACGGACAGCCCGTAAAGGATCGGCACCGCGCCGCGCAGGGTCCGGTGGCCGAGCCAGATCGTGCCGATCATCAGGGCGAAGCCGATGCCGGTGTTGAGGGCGTGGCGGAAGAGGAAGTAGTACGGGTCGCCGTGGGTGAGCGAGTCACGTCCGCGGGTCGCCGACCAGACGAGCAGCGAGCCGATGAACGAGAGGGCGATCGCCGAACCGAGCAGCGGCCAGTCGAGTCGGCGCACCACGGAGTCGCGGGCGGTGAGCTTGCCCCAGGCGCCGCGGTCGGGGGCGTACCGCTGGACGGAGAAGCCTGCCATCAGTCACGCCTCCCCAGCACTGCGGCGAGCGTCTGCTCGTTGGCCGGCTTCTGCGACGCCGGGTCGTAGGGCTTGATCTTCGGGGCGTCGATGGTGCCGTCCGTCTGGATCTTCGGCAGCGACTTCTGCGGGGTCGGCAGCAGGGCCTTCTTGAGGTCCTGCTTGCCCGAGGCGTCGAGTCCGTAGAGGGCGTTGTAGATGTTGCGGACGGCGGGCCCGGATGCTCCGGAACCCGTACCGCCCTGGGAGATCGTCATGACGATCGAGTAGTCCTTGGTGTACGTGGCGAACCAGGAGGTCGTCTGCTTGCCGTAGACCTCGGCCGTACCCGTCTTGGCGTGCATCGGGATCTTGTCCTGCGGCCAGCCGCCGAATCGCCAGGCGGCGGAGCCGCGGGTCGCGACACCCGCGAGGGCTTCGTCTATTTCGTTGCGCGTCTTCTTGGTGAAGGGGAGCTTGCCGTGCGACTTCGGCTCGATCTCCTGGACGGTCTGTCCGTCGCCGCTGACGATCGCCTTGCCGACGGTGGGGTCGTAGAGGGTGCCGCCGTTGGAGATGGCCGCGTAGATGGTGGCCATCTGGATCGGAGTGACGAGGGTGTCGCCCTGGCCGATCGAGTAGTTGACGGAGTCACCGGCGCGCATCCTGTCGCCTTCGAGGCAGTTCTCGTACGCGATCTGCTCGACGTACGTACCGCCCTTCTTGCCCTGCTTGCACCACGCGTCGTGGTTGGCCTTGGCGAAGTTCTTCTTCCACTCGCGGTCCGGGACGCGGCCGCTGACCTCGTTGGGGAGGTCGATGCCGGTCTCCTTGCCGAGACCGAACTGGTGGGCGGTCTTGTAGAACCAGTCGTTGGGGTTCTTCTTGGGGCTGTTCCCGCCGTCCTTCTGCCACTCCTTGTGCGCGAGGCCGTAGTACACGGTGTCGCAGGAGACTTCGAGGGCGCGGCCGATGGTGATGCTGCCGTAGCCCTGGGACTCGAAGTTCTTGAAGGTCTGGCCGCCGATGGAGTACGAGCTGGGGCAGGGGTAGTTGCCGTCGAAGGGGTATCCGGCGTTGACCGCGGCGGTGGAGGAGATGACCTTGAAGATGGAGCCGGGGGCGGCCTGGCCCTGGATGGCCCGGTTCAGCAGCGGGAAGTTGGAGTTCTTGCCGGTGAGCTTGGCGTAGTCCTTGGCGGAGATGCCGCCGACCCAGGCGTTGGGGTCGTAGTTGGGCAGGGAGGCCATGGAGACGACCCGGCCGGTCTTGGCCTCCATGACGACGACGGCGCCGGAGTCGGCCTTGTAGTTCTCGCCGGTGTTGGTGTCGAACTCGGTACGGGCCACCTTCATGGCCTGGTTGAGCTCGTACTCGGCGACGGACTGGACGCGGGCGTCGATGGAGGTGACGACGCTGGCGCCGGCCTCCGCCTCGTCGTTCTTGGCCTGGCCGATGACGCGGCCGAGGTTGTCGACCTCGTAGCGGGTGACGCCGGCCTTGCCGCGCAGCTCCTTGTCGTACGTGCGCTCCAGGCCGGAGCGGCCGACCTGGTCGGAGCGGAGGTAGGGCGAGTCGCTGTCCTGGGCCTTGGTGATCTCGTCGTCGGTGACGGGTGAGAGGTAGCCGAGGACCTGGGCGGTGTTGGCCTTGCCGGGTGCGGCGTAGCGGCGGACGGCGGTGGGTTCGGCGGTGATGCCGGGGAAGGCCTCCGCGCGTTCGCGGATCGTCAGGGCCTGCTGGGTGGTGGCCTCGTCGGTGACGGGGATCGGCTGGTAGGGCGAGCCGTTCCAGCAGGGCTGGGGGGTCTTCGCGTCGCAGAGCCGGACCTTGTCGATGACGTCCTTGGGCTTCATGTCGAGGACGCCGGCGAGCCGGGTCAGGACGCTTGCGCCGTCGTCGTCCATCTTGAGCAGTTCGGTGCGGCTGGCGGAGACGACGAGGCGGGTCTCGTTGTCGGCCAGTGGTACGCCGCGGGCGTCGAGGATGGAGCCGCGGGCGGCGGGCTGGACGACCTGCTGGACGTGGTTGTTCTTCGCCTCGTCGGAGTACTCCTGGCCGTTGCGGATCTGGAGGTACCAGAGGCGGCCGCCGAGGGTGAGCAGCAGGGAGAAGACGAGGACCTGGATGACGATGAGGCGGATCTGGACCCGCTGGGTCCGTCCCGTCTCGGGGATGTTGGTCACGGGGCGCCCCCGGTGGTGGTCGGGCCGGTGGTACGGGGGTTGCCCCCGGAGGAGTGCGTCCTCACAGTCGCTTGACTCCCTTGATGCGTCCGGCGCGTGCGGCCCGGTTGCGGGCGGCCTTGACGCGCAGTCCGCCGCGCTGGCTGCCGATCCGCAGTCCGGTGCCCGCGGCGAGCCAGCCGGCCGCGACGTCGCCGCGGCCGGAGGAGGACTCGGTCAGCGGGTCGTTCACCGTACGTCTGGCGAGGGCCATGATCAGCGGGACGGTGAACGGCGCGAGGAGCAGGTCGTAGACGGCCGCGGTGAACAGCAGGCTGCCCAGGCCCACGTGGCGGGCCGCCGTATCGCCGACGAGGGCTCCGACGCCCGCGTAGAGCAGCGTCGATCCGATGGCCGCCGCGACGACCACGGCCATCGGGAGGAAGGCGGACTTGAGCTGGCCGTTCTCGGGCCTGGCCAGTCCGGCGAGGTAGCCGATGACGCAGAGCACCAGGGCGTAGCGTCCGGCGGCGTGGTCGGCGGGGGGTGCCAGATCGGCGAGGAGGCCCGCGCCGAAGCCGATGAGGGCCCCGCTGACGTGCCCGTACACGAAGGCCAGTCCGAGGACGACCATGAGCAGCAGATCGGGTACGGCGCCGGGCAGCTGGAGCCGGGCGAGTACGGATACCTGGACGACCAGGGCGATCACGACCAGAACGATGGAGAGCAGAGTCCGGTTCACGCGCATGGGGATCAGCTCTACCTCTGTTCGTTTACCGCGTTGTCGGCGTTCGGTGTGGCGTTCCCACTGGGGTTCGGATCCGGGCTGCCGCTGGGCCCCGTGCTCTGGTGGATGTTCCCGACCACGTTGCCGCTGGTGTCGACGATGTCGCCGTTGGGCGAGATGGTGACGGTGACGGTCGGGGTGGGCTTCGGCTTGGCGGGCTTGGCGGCCTTCTTCGGCAGGACCGCGTCGCGCGGGTCCTCGCGCGGTGCCTGGACGACGATGCCGACGATGTCGAGCTTGGTGAAGCCGACGAACGGGCGGACGTAGACGGTACGGGTCAGGTCGCCGCCGGACGGGTCGACGCGGACGACCTCGCCGACCGGGACGCCGGGCACGAACGGCTTGTCCTTGCTGGAGCCGAAGGTGACGAGGCGGTCGCCCTTCTTGACCTTGGCCTTGCCGTTCAGGAACTGGACGGACAGCGGGCGCGAGCCCTGGCCGGTGGCGAAACCGAGTTCGTCGGTGGACTCCATCCGGGTGCCGACGGTGAAGTCGGGGTCGTTGGCCAGGAGCACCGTGGCGGTGTCCGGGCCGACGGTGGTGACGCGGCCGACGAGTCCGTCGCCGTTGAGGACGGTCATGTCGCGCTTGAGACCGTCCCTGGATCCGGCGTCGATGGTGACCGTCCAGGAGAAGCCCTGGGCCGCTCCTATGGCGATGACCTCGGCGGCCTTGATGCCGTACTGGCCGGCGTCCGACTTCTTGAGCATCTTGTCGAGCTCGCGGACCCGGCTGCGGTTACGGTCGTCGCTGCCCAGCCTCACCTTGAGCGCGGCGTTCTCCTGCTCCAGCGCGGTGATCTTGTCGTGGCGGGTGCCGGAGGCGCGTACGGCCCCTATGGCGTTGCCCACCGGATCGACCGCTGCCGCCACGCCGTTCTCCACCGGTCCGAAGACGGTGGCGGCGGCCTGCCGGGCGCCGTCCACCGGTGACTCCTCGCCGCCGCGGATGTCCACCGTGATCAGTGCGAATGCGATGGCGATCAGCAGCACCAGGAGCAGCCGGCTCTCTCGTGTGTCCCTCACGTGCGGCGGCCGTGCCTTCCTCGTAGGAATGTTCGTGCCTGTATATCAACGATCCTCCGCGCGGAGCGGCAGCGTCCGCGCGGAGGGTCACTTGAGTTTCTACCGTCGGGGCTGGGCGTCCAGCACCTGCTGGAGCGCCTCGAACTCCTCGACGCACTTGCCGGAGCCGAGCGCCACGGAGTCCAGCGGGTTCTCGGCGATGTGGATCGGCATGCCCGTCTCGTGGCGCAGCCGCTCGTCCAGACCGCGCAGCAGCGCACCGCCGCCGGTGAGGACGATGCCGCGGTCCATGACGTCGCCGGAGAGCTCCGGCGGGCACTTGTCCAGCGTCGTCTTGACCGCGTCGACGATCGCGTTGACCGGCTCCTCGATCGCCTTGCGGACCTCGGCGGCGGAGATGACCACGGTCTTGGGCAGGCCCGAGACGAGGTCACGGCCGCGGATCTCGGTGTGCTCGTCCTTCTCCAGGTCGAACGCCGAACCGATGGTGATCTTGATCTGTTCGGCGGTGCGCTCACCGAGCAGGAGCGAGTACTCCTTCTTGATGTGCTGGATGATCGCGTTGTCCAGTTCGTCACCGGCGGTCCGGATCGACTGGGCAGTGACGATTCCGCCGAGCGAGATGACCGCGACCTCGGTGGTGCCGCCACCGATGTCGACGACCATATTGCCGGTGGCCTCGTGGACCGGCAGGCCGGAACCGATGGCCGCCGCCATGGGCTCCTCGATGATGTGCACCTGGCGCGCGCCGGCCTGCGTCGACGCCTCGATCACGGCGCGTCGCTCGACCCCGGTGATGCCGGAGGGCACGCAGACGACGACCCGCGGGCGGGCCAGGTAGCGGCGCTTATGGATCTTCAGGATGAAGTAGCGGAGCATCCGCTCCGTGATCTCGAAGTCGGCGATCACGCCGTCCTTCAGGGGCCGTACGGCAACGATGTTGCCCGGCGTACGGCCGATCATCTTCTTGGCCTCGGACCCGACCGCGAGAATGCCGCCGGTGTTGGTGTTGATGGCCACGACGGACGGCTCGTTCAGAACGATGCCGCGCCCCCTGACGTACACCAGCGTGTTGGCAGTCCCGAGGTCGATAGCCATGTCACGGCCGATGAACGACATTGAGTTCCCCTTGTTCCCCATGAGGATGCGTCGGGCCTTCCCAGTCGAAAGCGATGGCTTGTTCTGGTAGGCGAGGTGAGCGCTGCGGGCGTGGAAGCTTCCATCGTAGTGCCGGACAGGCCGACACAGCGCGAGGGTCCTTCGCCATGCTGAGCAGAACGGGTGGCCGTTCCACTCATGGTGACGTTACGTCGGAGGGATGCGTTCCCGCGATCGGGGACCGTATGCCGAAGGGCGACCGAATTACTTCGGTCGCCCCAGGTCATCAGCGCTGTTCGGCTGATCGGAGTCAGGAAAGTCCCGGGAAGAACAGCTTCATTTCTCGCTCTGCGGACTCCTCGGAGTCCGAGGCGTGGATGAGGTTCTCCCGGGTGATGGTGCCGAAGTCGCCACGGATCGAGCCGGGCGCGGCGGCGATCGGGTCGGTGGGGCCGGCCAGGGCGCGAACACCCTCGATGACCCGCTCGCCTTCGGCCACCAGGGCGACGATCGGTCCGGACTGCATGAACTCGACGAGCGGCTCGTAGAACGGGCGGCCGACGTGCTCGGCGTAGTGCTGTTCCAGCGTGGCGCGGTCGAGGGTGCGGAGCTCCAGCGCCGTGATCTTCCAGCCGGCCTTGCGCTCGATGCGGCCGACGATCTCGCCGACCAGACCGCGACGGACGGCGTCGGGCTTGAGAAGAACGAGGGTGCGCTGGGTCATGTGCGGCTCCTTGCAGGCATACGGGTGCGGTGAGGCGAGGTTACAGGGGTGCGGTGACGGGCCGACGGCCGGGTTTGGCAGGCCGACGGGCTCCTCAGCTTCCGGCGGGCGCCTGTGCCGCCTCCTGTGCGGCCCACTGGGCCTTCACCTCGTCGATCCTGCGGCCGTAGTGCACGGAGGCCCACCACAGGCCGCCGAAGGCCAGACCGAGGATGAACATCATCGGGACGACGAAGCCACTGGCGAGCAGCGCGATCTGGAGCGCCCATCCGAGCTGTATGCCGCCGGGACGGGTGATCATCCCGCAGAGCAGCACGGAGAGCAGCATGCCGATGCCGCAGACCGTCCAGACCGTGGCGGACGTCAGGTCGTCGGACTTCATCGCGACGAGTCCAGCGAACCCGATCACGAAGAACTCACCGATCAGCGTCGATGCACAGAGCGTACGCACGTCGGTCAGCGCCTTCCCAGAAGCAGCCGGGCCTCGCCGACCGTGATCACGGATCCGGTCACCAGTACCCCGGCGCCCGCGTACTCGTCCTCTTCCTCGGCGAGGGTGATCGCCGCCTCCAGCGCGTCGTCCAGCCGGGGTTCGACCTGGACGCGGTCGTTGCCGAAGACCTCGACGGCGACCGCCGCGAGTTCGTCGGCGTCCATCGCGCGTGCGCTGGAGTTCTGGGTGACGACGACCTCGGCGAAGATCGGCTCGAAGGCTTCCAGGAGCCCGCGCACGTCCTTGTCGCCGCTGGCCCCGACCACACCGATCAGCCGGGAGAAGCCGAATGCCTCGGAGAGCCCCTCGGCGGTGGCCTGGGCGCCTGCCGGGTTGTGCGCGGCGTCCAGGACGACGGTCGGGCTGGAGCGGACCACTTCGAGGCGGCCCGGCGAGATCACCGAGGCGAAGGCCTTGCGGATGATGTCGGCGTCGAGCGATCCGGTCTGCTCGGCGCCGATGCCGAAGAACGCCTCGACCGCGCAGAGCGCCACCACCGCGTTGCGTGCCTGGTGGGCGCCGTACAGCGGAAGGAAGATGTTGTCGTACTCGCCGCCGAGTCCGCGCAGCGTCAGGAGCTGGCCGCCGACCGCGATCTCGCGGGAGACGACGCCGAACTCCATGCCCTCGCGGGCCACGGTGGCGTCGACCTCGACGGCCTTCTTCAGCATCACCTGGGCGGCGTCGACGGGCTGCTGGGCGAGGATGACCGTCGCGTCCTGCTTGATGATCCCGGACTTCTCCACCGCGATCTCGCCCGGTGTGGAGCCCAGCCGGTCGGTGTGGTCCAGCGAGATGGGGGTGACGACGGCGACCGTGGAGTCGATCACGTTGGTCGCGTCCCAGCTGCCGCCCATGCCGACCTCGACGACGGCGACATCGACCGGCGCGTCGGCGAAGGCCGCGTACGCCATGCCGGTGAGGACCTCGAAGAAGGAGAGCCGGTAGGGCTGCTGCGCGTCGACCATCTCGACGTACGGCTTGATGTCCTCGTACGTGGAGATGAACCGCTCGGGGTCCATCGGGGAGCCGTCCAGGCTGATCCGCTCGGTGATCGACTGGACGTGCGGCGAGGTGTAGCGGCCGGTGCGCAGGTCGAAGGCGCCGAGCAGTGCCTCGATCATGCGGGCGGTGCTCGTCTTGCCGTTGGTCCCCGTGATGTGGATGGAGGGGTAGGCGCGCTGCGGGTCACCGAGCACGTCCATCAGCGCGGCGATGCGCGTCACGGACGGCTCGAGCTTGGTCTCGCCCCAGCGCCCGGCGAGCTCCTGCTCCACCGCGCGCAGCGCCTTGTCCACCTCCGGATCGGCGGGGCGGGAGGGGACCTCGTCGCCCTGGGGCGGTCCGGAGGCGGCGCGCAGGGTGCGGCTCCCGGCCTCGATCACCGCCAGGTCGGGGTCGCGCTGGGTCGCTTCGTCGACGATCTCCGCGAAGGTCTCGTCGGAGTCGGACGCGTCGTGCCGGTCGGAAGGGCGGGGCTCACTCACGGGGCCAGTCTACGGATCGGCACGGACATCGCGCGCAGCGCCCGGCGGCGGGGGAACGGGGAAGCCCCCGTCCCCCTCGCGGGAGGGGTACGGGGGCTCGCCGGGTTCCGGTCTCAGGCCTGCGGCAGGGCCGCCAGCTGGCCGGTGATCCGCTCAATGTCGGACTCGGCCTTGGTGAGCCGGCCGCGGATCTTGTCGACCACGTTGTCCGGGGCCTTGGCCAGGAACGCCTCGTTGCCGAGCTTGCCGGTGGCCTGCGCCTTCTCCTTCTGCGCGGCCTCCAGGTCCTTCGTGAGGCGCTTGCGCTCGGCGCCGACGTCGATCGTGCCGGAGAGGTCGAGCGCGACGGTGGCTCCGGCGACCGGCAGCGACGCGGTGGCGTGGAAGCCGTCACCGGCCGGCTGGAGCCGCGCGAGCTGGCGGATGGCCGCCTCGTGCGGGGCGAGCGCGGTCCCGGTCAGGGTGAGCTCGGCCGGGACCTTCTGGCCGGGCTGGAGACCCTGGTCGTTGCGGAAGCGTCGGACCTCGGTGACGACCTGCTGGACGAGCTCGATCTCCTGCTCGGCGGCGTCGTCACGGAAGCCGCTGTCCGCCGGCCAGTCGGCGATGACGACGGACTCGCGGCCGGTGAGCGCGGTCCACAGGCTCTCCGTGACGAACGGCACGACGGGGTGCAGCACGCGCAGCATCACGTCGAGGACCTCGCCCAGGACCCGGCCGGAGACCTCGGCCGGACGGCCGCCGCCGAAGAACGTGGTCTTGGACAGCTCGAGGTACCAGTCGAAGACCTCGTCCCAGGCGAAGTGCCGGAGCGACTCGCTGAGCTTGGAGAACTGGTAGTCGTCGTAGTACGCGTCGACTTCGGCGACGGTCTTGTTGAGGCGGGACAGGATCCAGCGGTCGGTCACCGACATCTCGTCGGCGGACGGCAGCTCGCCCTCGATCGTCGCGCCGTTCATCAGGGCGAAGCGGGTGGCGTTCCAGATCTTGTTGGAGAACTTGGCGGAACCCTGGACCCACTCCTCGCCGATCGGGACGTCGGTGCCGGGGTTGGCGCCGCGCGCGAGCGTGAAGCGCAGCGCGTCGGAGCCGTACTTGTCCATCCAGTCCAGCGGGTTGACCACGTTGCCGAAGGACTTCGACATCTTCTTGCCGTGCTCGTCGCGGACCATGCCGTGCAGGACGATCGTCCCGAACGGCGGGACGCCGTCGTTGACGTACAGGCCGAACATCATCATCCGGGCGACCCAGAAGAAGAGGATGTCGTAGCCGGTGACCATGACGGAGTTCGGGTAGAACTTCGCGAGGCTGTCGGTCTGTTCGGGCCAGCCGAGCGTGGAGAACGGCCACAGGCCGGAGGAGAACCAGGTGTCCAGGACGTCGCTGTCCTGGGTCCAGCCCTCGCCGGTGGGCGCCTCGTCGTCCGGTCCGACGCAGACGACCTCGCCGCCCGGGCCGTACCAGACGGGGATGCGGTGGCCCCACCAGAGCTGGCGCGAGATGCACCAGTCGTGGAGGTTGTCGACCCAGTCGAAGTAGCGCTTCTCCATCTCCTGCGGGTGGATCTTGACCTTGCCGTCACGGACGGCGTCACCGGCCGCCTCGGCGAGCGGCGCGACCTTGACCCACCACTGGAGGGAGAGGCGCGGCTCGATGGTGGTCTTGCAGCGCGAGCAGTGGCCGACGGAGTGGACGTACGGCCGCTTCTCGGCGACGATCCGGCCCTCGGCGCGCAGGGCGGCGACGATGGCGGAACGGGCCTCCAGGCGGTCCAGGCCCTGGAAGGGGCCGGGGGCCGTGATGACGGCGCGCTCGTCGAGGACCGTGAGGAACGGCAGGTCGTGGCGCTTGCCGATCTCGAAGTCGTTCGGGTCGTGCGCAGGGGTCACCTTGACGGCGCCGGTGCCGAACTCGGGGTCGACGTGGTGGTCGGCGACGACCGGGATGGTGCGGTCGGTCAGCGGCAGCTTGATCTGCTTGCCGACCAGGTGCTTGTAGCGCTCGTCGTCGGGGTGGACGGCGACGGCGGTGTCACCGAGCATCGTCTCGGCGCGGGTGGTGGCGACGACGATGGTCTCGTCGCCCTCGCCGTACTGCATGGAGACGAGCTCGCCGTCGTCCTCCTGGTACTCGACCTCGATGTCCGAGATCGCGGTGAGACAGCGCGGGCACCAGTTGATGATGCGCTCGGCACGGTAGATCAGCTCGTCGTCGTACATCTGCTTGAAGACGGTCTGGACGGCCTTGGACAGGCCCTCGTCCATGGTGAAGCGCTCACGGGACCAGTCGACGCCCTCGCCGAGACGGCGCATCTGGCCGGAGATCTGGCCGCCGGACTCGTTCTTCCACTGCCAGACGCGCTCGACGAAGGCCTCACGGCCCAGGTCGTGGCGGGACTTGCCCTCCTTGGCGAGCTCGCGCTCGACGACGTTCTGGGTGGCGATGCCGGCATGGTCCATGCCCGGCTGGTAGAGCGCCTCGAACCCCTGCATCCGCTTGCGGCGGACCAGGGCGTCGATCAGTGTGTGCTCGAAGGCGTGTCCCAGGTGCAGGGATCCGGTGACGTTGGGCGGCGGGATGACGATGGAGTACGGCGGCTTGTCGCTGTTCTCGTCCGCCTTGAAGTAACCGCGTTCTACCCAGCGCTCGTACAGCTTCCCCTCTACCTCGGCCGGCGTGTACTGGGTCGGCAGTTCGGGGTTGCTGGCTGGCTGCTGCGCTGCGTTCTCGGTCACGCCCACAGTTTAGGGCCGTCACAGTCATGCACTGAAACCGGTTTGTTCAGTAACGGTCTCCCTCCCGGTGCCCCACGCCCCCGGGCCGTCCGTCAGGATGTTCGGAACGCATAAGCATCACGAACAGGGGACACCGCAGATGAGCTACAACCAGCCGGGCCCGTACGGTGGCCAGCCGCCGCAGGGCCAGCCCGGACCGTACGGCCAGCAGCCGGGCCCCTACGGCGGCCAGCCGCCGCAGGGCCAGCCGCAGGGCCAGCCCGGCTACGGCTACCCGCAGGCCCAGCAGCCCGGCCCCTACGGCCAGCAGCCCCCCACTCCCCCGTACGGCGGCCAGCCGGCCTACGGCCAGCAGCCGGGCTTCCCGCCGGCCGCCCCGCCGAAGAAGAAGACCGGCCTGATCGTGGGCGGCGTGATCGTGGCGCTGGCGGTCATCGCGGGCGCGGCGTACTTCCTTACGTCGGACGGTGCCAGCAACAGCGACGTCGCTGACTCCACCAAGGGGTACAAGCTGACGCCGGCGGCGGCGCTGGACGGCTACAAGAAGCAGGCCGGTTCCGGGGAGTCGGGAGCGCCGACAGGGGAAGAGAAGACCAGGCTCGACGGTCTCGGCATCAAGAACCCTCAGAAGGCGGGCGCCAATTACCAGTCGGGCACCGAGGAGAACCCGCTCGCGGGCAAGTCGATCACACTCTCGGGCTACTGGGGTGACGTCACCGACCCGGCGAAGGTCATCGACAACGCGTTCAACAATGCGGAGTCGGAGTTCACGAAGGGCGAGGACGGGATGGAGGTCGAGCGTGTCGGCAGCCCCAAGTCCGTCACGCCGGACGGCTTCAAGGGTGCCCTCATGAAGTGCCAGGACCTCAAGGTGCTGAACAAGGACGGCGACGGCACTGCCGCCAAGGGGCCGAAGGAATTCACCATCCCCATCTGCGTCTGGGCCGACTACAGCACCGTGGGCACCGTGCTGGGCGTGGACGTGGCCCTCTCCATGACCGGCAAGGGGATGGATCAGGGCGAGGTGGCGGGCATCACCGCCAAGCTCTACAACACCTCCCGCACCAAGATCTGACCCACGCAACGCGAAGGGGCGCCCCACCGGCTGAACCGGTGGGGCGCCCCTTCGCGTTACACGCGATCCGCGGCTACGCCGACTTCTCGTGCCGCCCCTCGTCACCCTTGCCGATCGTCCGCGGCTCGCGCGGGACCAGCGTCGGGTTGACGTTGTTGCGGACCACGTCCGCCGTGATGACGACCCGGGCGACGTCCTTGCGGGACGGCACCTCGTACATCACCGACTGGAGGACCTCCTCCATGATGGCGCGCAGGCCGCGCGCGCCGGTCTGGCGCAGGATCGCCTGGTCGGCGATGGCCTCCAGCGCCTCGCGCTCGAACTCCAGCTCCACACCGTCGAGTTCGAACAGCCGCTGGTACTGCTTCACCAGGGCGTTGCGCGGCTCGATGAGGATCTGGAGCAGCGCCTCGCGGTCCAGGTTGTGGACCGAGGTCAGGACCGGGAGGCGGCCGATGAACTCGGGGATCATCCCGAACTTCACCAGGTCCTCCGGCATGACCTCCTGGAACTGGTCGCTCGCCTGGATCTCGCGCTTGGAGCGGATCGTGGCGCCGAAGCCGATGCCCTTGGCGCCGGCCCGGGACTCGATGATCTTCTCGAGGCCGGAGAAGGCGCCGCCCACGATGAACAGCACGTTCGTCGTGTCGATCTGGATGAACTCCTGGTGCGGGTGCTTCCGGCCGCCCTGCGGCGGGACGGAGGCGGTGGTGCCCTCCAGGATCTTCAGCAGGGCCTGCTGGACGCCCTCGCCGGAGACATCGCGGGTGATCGACGGGTTCTCGCTCTTGCGGGCGACCTTGTCGATCTCGTCGATGTAGATGATCCCGGTCTCGGCCTTCTTGACGTCGTAGTCCGCGGCCTGGATCAGCTTCAGCAGGATGTTCTCGACGTCCTCGCCGACGTAGCCGGCCTCCGTCAGCGCCGTCGCGTCCGCGATGGCGAACGGGACGTTGAGCATGCGGGCCAGTGTCTGCGCGAGGAGGGTCTTGCCCGAGCCCGTGGGGCCGAGCAGCAGGATGTTGGACTTGGCGAGTTCGATCGCGTCGTCGCGGTTCGCGCCGCCGCCGTTCTCGCCTGCCTGGACCCGCTTGTAGTGGTTGTACACCGCGACCGAGAGGGCCTTCTTCGCGGGCTCCTGCCCGACGACGTACCCCTCGAGGAACTCGTAGATCTCGCGGGGCTTGGGAAGTTCCTCCCAGCGGACCTCGCTCGTCTCCGCGAGCTCCTCCTCGATGATCTCGTTGCAGAGATCGATGCACTCGTCGCAGATGTACACACCGGGTCCCGCGATGAGCTTCTTCACCTGCTTCTGGCTCTTTCCGCAGAACGAGCACTTGAGCAGGTCGCCGCCATCACCGATGCGTGCCACGAGGTGCTTCCCCTTCGCCTGGGAGACGCCTGGTTCAGCGGCTCCTGGTGCCTCTATCCGACGGTACCTTGCCTGGGCCCCCGTTCGGGCCCCCCTTGGCACGGTTCACACGGCCGGGGCCGGTGACCCTGCCGCGCCAAGGGGTAAAGGCCGACGTCAGGCGGCCGCTCCGGCCGCGCTCTTACGGGTCGCGACGATCTGGTCGACCAGACCGTAGGCCAGGGCGTCATCGGCGGTCAGGATCTTGTCCCGCTCGATGTCGTCACGGATCTTCTCGATCGGCGTGGTGGAGTGCTTGGCCAGCAGTTCCTCCAGCTGGGCCCGCATCCGCAGGATCTCGTTGGCCGCGATCTCCAGGTCGGAGAGCTGCTCACGGCCGGTCTGCGAGGACGGCTGGTGGATCAGTACGCGGGCGTTCGGCAGCGCCAGGCGCTTGCCCGGCGTGCCCGCGGCGAGCAGCACGGCGGCGGCGGAGGCCGCCTGGCCCATGCAGACCGTCTGGATGTCCGGCTTCACGAACTGCATCGTGTCGTAGATCGCGGTGAGCGCGGTGAACGAGCCGCCGGGGCTGTTGATGTAGATCGAGATGTCGCGGTCCGGGTCCATCGACTCCAGGCACAGCAGCTGCGCCATGACGTCGTTGGCGGACGCGTCGTCGATCTGCACGCCGAGGAAGATCACGCGCTCCTCGAAGAGCTTCGCGTACGGGTCGTACTCGCGCACGCCCTGCGAGGTGCGCTCCACGAAGCGCGGGACGATGTAGCGGTTGTCCACCTGCGGGCCGGTGTAGAGGCCGTTCGCGGACGCGCCGGGGAAGTTGTTCATGTGGGTGTTCACCATCCTGGTGGCGTTCTGTGGCTGGGTGTCTCGGTGTACGAGAGAAAAGCGGTGCGGTGCGGCGCGATCCGGCGCTGGCCGGGTCAGGCGCCGGTGCCGCCGCCGCCCGGAACGCCCGATGCGACCGTGATGATCTCGTCGATGAGGCCGTACTCCTTGGCCTCCTCCGCGGTGTACCAGCGGTCACGGTCGCCGTCGCGGATGATCGTCTCCACGGTCTGGCCGGAGTGGCGGGCGGTGATCTCCGCCATCCGCTGCTTGGTGCGCAGCAGGTACTGGGCCTGGATCTTGATGTCCGAGGCCGTACCGCCGATACCGGCCGAACCCTGGTGCATGAGGATGTCGGTGTTCGGGAGCGCGAAGCGCTTGCCGGCGGCGCCGCCGGTGAGCAGGAACTGGCCCATCGAGGCCGCCATGCCCATACCGATGGTGACGACGTCGTTCGGGATGTACTGCATGGTGTCGTAGACCGCCATGCCGGCCGTCACCGAACCACCGGGGCTGTTGATGTAGAGGTAGATGTCCTTGTCCGGCTCGGCGGCAAGGAGGAGCAGCTGCGCGGTGATCTTGTTGGCGATGTCATCGTCGACCTGCTGACCGAGGAAGATGATGCGTTCGCCGAGCAGTCGGCTGTAGACCTGGTCACCGAGGCCTCCACCGAGGGACGGCTCTCCGGCGGCGTAGGGCATCAGATTCGTCACGTATCCACCTGCTCGTCTCTGACGGCTCCGGCCGTCTCAGCGTCTTCGTACCGGGTGGGCCGGGACTCCCCGACCCTTCCTCTTCATGGACCCTAACGCGCAGGTGGGACAACGCCATCCCGCTTCCGCAACTGTTCGCTGGGAGCGCAAGCTCCGCAGTCCGCACAAGGGTTGTGGGCGGCGTCCGCCGATACGACGACGGGCTCCGGACGCGGTGGCGTCCGGAGCCCGTCGTGCGGGTATCAGCGCGAGGCTCAGGCCTCGGTCTTCTCCTCGGCGGCGTCGGCGGTGCCCTCGGCGGCCTCGACCACCTCGGTTGCCTCCTCCGCTGCCTCTTCGTCGTCCTCCAGCTCGACGACCTCACCGTTGGTGTCGATGACCTTGGCAGCCTCGACGACCACGGCCAGCGCCTTGCCGCGGGCGACCTCGCCGACGAGCATCGGGACCTGGCCGCCCTCGACGACGGCCTGGGCGAACTGGTCGGGGCTCATGCCGGAGGACTGCGCGCGCCGCAGGAGGTGCTCGGTGAGCTCCTCCTGGTTGACGTTCAGCTTCTCCTTGTTGACGAGCTCGTCCAGGATGAACTGGGTCTTGATGCCCTTGACGGCCTGCTCGGACGTCTCGGCCTCGAACTCCTCGAGGGTCTTGCCCTGGATCTCCAGGTACTTCTCGAGGTCGAGACCCATCTGGCCGAGCTGGTGGTGCTCGAGGTTGTGCTTGCGGGTCTGGACCTCGTCCGCGAGCAGCTTCTCGGGGATCGGGACCTCGGCGAGCTTCAGCAGCTCCTCGAGGACGCGCTCCTGGGCCTGGGTGGCCTGCTCGTACTGCTTGGTGTCCTCGAGGCGCTTGCGGCTGTCCGCCTTCAGCTCGTCCAGCGTGTCGAACTCGCTGGCCATCTGGGCGAACTCGTCGTCCAGCTCGGGGAGCTCACGGGCGGCGACGGCGGTGACCTTGACGGTGACCTCCGCGTCCTTGCCCTCGGCGGAGCCGCCCTTCAGCGCGGAGGTGAAGGTGGCCTCGCCACCGGCCTCCAGGCCGGTCACGGCGTCGTCGATGCCTTCGAGGAGCTCGCCGGAACCGATGGTGTACGAGACACCCTCGGCCACGCCGTCCTCGAGGACCTCGCCCTCGACCTTGGCCTGCAGGTCGATGGTGACGACGTCACCCTCGACGGCGGCGCGCTCGACCGGGTTGGTCGAGGCGAAGCGCTCACGGAGCTGCTCCACGGCCTTCTCGACGTCCTCGTCGCTGACCTCGAGGGCGTCGACGGTGACCTCGATGCCGGAGTAGTCCGGGATCTCGATCTCGGGGCGTACGTCAACCTCGGCGGTGAAGGAGAGCAGTTCGCCGTCCTTCAGCTCCGTGATGTCGACCTCCGGCTGGCCGAGGACGTTGAGCTCACCCTCGTTGACGGCCTCGGTGTAGAACTTCGGGAGCGCGTCGTTGACGGCCTCCTCCAGCACTGCGCCACGGCCGAACCGCTGGTCGATGACCCGGTTGGGGATCTTGCCCTTGCGGAACCCCTTCACCGTGACCTGCTGGTTGATCTTCTTGTACGCCGCGTCGAGGCTGTCCTTGAGCTCCTCGAAGGGCACCTCAATGCTGAGCCGAACCCGGGTCGGGTTCAGGGTCTCCACGGCGCTCTTCACGGTTCGGTCTCCTTGGTGGCTGACTTCTTGGGGTTCTGCTCCACCGCACAGGAGGCGGCTTCGCGGACCGAGCCCGGTACATCAGACACACGGGCACGCATTTTGCATAGTAACGGCAAGGGGGAGAACTCCCACAATGCGATCTTGCCGGTGGTCGGGGTGGCCGGATTCGAAC
Organism: Streptomyces poriferorum; assembly: GCF_019399235.1. Taxonomy (GTDB): domain Bacteria; phylum Actinomycetota; class Actinomycetes; order Streptomycetales; family Streptomycetaceae; genus Streptomyces; species Streptomyces poriferorum. The sequence goes on from NZ_JAELVH010000073.1 coordinate 32,953, forward strand.
CGACGACCTTCCGCTCCCAAAGCGGACGCGCTACCAAGCTGCGCCACACCCCGTCGGTGCGACACGTAGGGTACATGCAGACAGGCGGTGCATCGGACGTTTTACGCGGGCGTCGCCGGACTCCGCGCCGCGCGTCGCCATCGGGTGTGCGGACCGGGTCCGCGACCCGCTACGATGCTTCTCGTGCCGCGGTCCCCGTGACCTGCGGTGCACTGCATGCGGGCGTAGCTCAATGGTAGAGCCCTAGTCTTCCAAACTAGCTACGCGGGTTCGATTCCCGTCGCCCGCTCCATGCTTCGGGCCCGGCCCGGCGGATCCCCTCGGGAATGTCCGCCGGACCGGGCCCTTCGCGTGTCCCGGGGTGCGTCCGCCGGGGCGGTCGCACCGCCCCGGGCCGGAGTCCTCAGAAGCTGATCTGGTTGATGCTCTGCGCTATCGAGTCCATGAACCTCTGGATCGACGGCGCCATGCCGGTCGATGCCAGGAAGAAGCCGAACAGCGCCGCGACGATCGCGGGTCCGGCCTTGATGGATCCGCCTCGAATCATGACCACCAGGATGATCGCGAAAAGAAGCACCACAGACAGCGAAATGGCCACGACTGCTCACACCCTCGGTCGGTCCGCCTTGCCGGCCCGGAGGTGTGCGGCCGCGCACTCCTCCGTTGCCGTCCATCGTGCCACCAACTCCCCTGTGGTCGCTGCCAGGTGACGAATCGACCTGGCGATATCGCGCCAACTTGCGCCCCTTGCGCCCCCTGTGCGCCGGTCACTTGACGGGTCCGGGCCCGGGCCCGGCCGGGCAGCCGCACGGACGACACAGGGGCGCTCAGCAGCGGAAATCCCGGACGTCGCCGCAATTGCAACGGCGGTCGTTTCTGTACCCACACAGTTTATTCACAGGCATTACCCGTGTCCGGGAGAGACGTAATTCACTCACCTCAACTCCCGGCCGATATGCACGATTTAAGCGGGATTAACACGTCCATACCGGACAGATTTCGATGGTTTGACATTTGACCCGACGGGAACACGCAATATCCGACGGTGGTTTTACGAATGGCAATCGAGGCGTCTAGGGTGCCTGAGATGTTCCAAGCTCCGAACGTATTTCAGAGGGCCACGCTCCCACCGGCGACCCGGGAGTCGGAGCCCAGACGCCAAGCACCGTCGGCGACGGACGACGCTCCCGCACCGGCCCCCGCCCGGCCTGCGCAGGCGGTCGGCGCGAAGAGGCGTGACGCCTACTTCGACAATGCCAAGTACCTGGCCATCGTGCTGGTCGCGGTGGCCCACTCGTGGGTGCCGGTCATGGACGGGAGCAGGGCCGCGCGTGCGCTGTACATGGTGACGTACACGTTCCACATGCCGGCTTTCATCATCATCTCCGGTTATTTCTCACGTTCGTTCGACATGAGCCCGGCCAAGGTGAAGCGTCTGGTCACCGGGGTCGCCGTGCCGTACGTGGTGTTCGAGACGGCGTACTCGCTGTTCCGGCGGTACGCGGACGATCCCGGAGCCCCGATCACCCTGACCGAGCCCTGGTACCTGACCTGGTTCCTGGCCGCCCTGTTCATCTGGCGGCTCACCACACCTCTGTGGCGCAGCCTGCGCCACCCGTTGGCGGTCTCGCTCGTCATCGCGTCCCTTGCCTCGCTCGCCCCCGGCATCGGTGACGATCTCGACCTGCCGCGCGTCCTGCAGTTCCTGCCGTACTTCGTGCTCGGGCTCCAACTCAAGCCCGAGCATTTCCAGTTGGTCCGCCGCCGCGAGGTGCGGCTGCTCGCCCTGCCGCTGTTCGCGGTCGCGCTGGTCTTCGCCTACTGGGCGGCGCCCCGGATGGAGCTGGGCTGGTTCCTGCACAACTCGTCCGCCCAGGACATGGGCAACCCGTGGTGGACCGGCGTGGTGATGACGTTCGCGCTGTTCGGCTGCGCGACGCTGCTCACCGCCGCCTTCCTGTCCCTGGTCCCGCGGCGCCACATGTGGTTCACGGTCCTCGGGGCCGGCACGATCTGCGGCTACCTGCTGCACGGGTTCATGGTGAAGGGCGCCACGTACGCCGGTGTCTTCGACCGGAACGAGTGGCTGATCTCCCCGACCGGTCTGGTGCTGGTCAGCGTCGTCGCCGCGGCCGGGGTGACGCTGCTGTGCACGCCGCCGGTGCGACGCGCCCTGCGCTGCGTGACCGAGCCGGACATGAACTGGGCCTTCCGGCGGGAGTCCGCGAAGCTCTGAGAGCCGGACATCGCACCCCCGGACGACTGAACACGTCGGAGCCCGGCCCGCTCATGGGCCGGGCTCCGACGTGTTGGCTCAATCCTGCTGGTCGGCGGGCGGTTGCGGGGCGGTGAGCCCGAGCAGACCCCGTACCAGCGCATACTTCTCGCTCAGCCGGGTACGGGTCGCCGGTTCCAGCGCCGCGAGGCGGGCCGGGTCGGCGTTGTGTGCGAGGTCGGCCTCCTTGATCAGCAGGGCGCCGGGCGTGGCCAGGATGCGCCGGGTGTACGCCGCCGTCTCCTCGCCGTCCCGCTTGGTGACGGCCAGCACCATGTCCTTGACCTGCTGCGGAAGCGCGGCATCGGCCAGCCACCGCTCCGTCAGGGCGTCGTCCTCGACCGCGTCGTGCAGCCACGCCGCGGCGATCTGGTCGTCGCTGCCGCCCCGCGCCCGCACCCCCTCGGCGACGGCCGCGAGGTGCTCGCCGTACGGCCTGCCCGCCTTGTCCCGCTGTGCGGCGTGGGCCTCGCGGGCGATCGCCTCTACTTCGGCCAGGGTCAGCTGTGCTCGTGATGCGGTCATCGTCCGAGCCTAGGAGAGGCCGCGCCACCGACGCCCGCCCCTTCCCGCCGCGGGGCCTCCGGGGCCGTCATAGTTGCAACGTCAATCATTCGGTAAACTAATTACTGACGATTCCTTGACGCTCTCTTGACCCGAAGACCGACCACCCGACGACCGACGACCCCGCGAAGGAACAAGCTCATCGGACACGCAGACACGCTCATCGCCATGGGCGGCGCCTTCCTCGCCGCCGCAGTCCTCGCCCGCGTCGGCAGCCGCATCGGACTGCCGACCATCCCCCTGTTCATCCTGGCCGGGATCCTCCTCGGCCCGCACACCCCCGGCATCGTTCTCGTCGCCGACCCGCACGACCTGGAGATGCTCTCCGCACTCGGTCTGGTCCTGCTGCTCTTCTACCTCGGCCTGGAGTTCCACCTCGACGACCTCAAAGCGGGCGGCCGCAAGATGGCGGTCGCGGGCGGCGCCTATCTCGCCCTGAACGTCGGTGCCGGACTCGGCTTCGGCTTCGCGCTGGGCTGGGGCACGTCGGAGGCGCTGGTCCTCGCCGGGGTGCTCGGCATCTCCTCGTCGGCCATCGTCACCAAGGTCCTGGTGGACCTCGGCCGCATCGGCAACCCGGAGACCAAGCCGATCCTCGGCATCATCGTCGTCGAGGACGTGTTCCTCGCCCTGTACCTGGCGGCCCTCCAGCCCATCCTCTCGGGCGCCGACAGCCTCGCGTCGGCCGCGGTCGACGGCGGCAAGGCCTTCGGATTCCTGCTCATCCTCGCGCTGGCCGCCCGGTTCGGCACCAAGGTCATCGGCAAGCTCATCAACACCCGGGACGACGAACTCCTCGTCATCTCCTTCCTCGGCGCCGCCGTCCTCGTGGCCGGGATCTCGGAGTGGTTCGGCGTGGCGGACGCCATCGGCGCCTTCATGGTGGGCCTGATGCTCGGCAGCACCACCTCCGGGGAACGCATCCTCAAGCTGGTCCACCCGCTGCGCGACGCCTTCGGAGCGATCTTCTTCTTCGCGTTCGGCCTCTCCATCAACCCCGGCGACCTGCCGACCGTGCTGTGGCCGGTGCTGGCCGCCGTGGCGGTGACCCTCGCCATGAACGTCGTCGCGGGACTCGCCGCCGCCAAGGTGTACGCGTTCGGCCCGCAGGCCACGGCGAACATCTCCACGACCCTGGTGGCGCGTGGCGAGTTCGCCCTGATCCTCGCCACGATGGCGGCGGGCGCGGGGCTGGACGAACGGCTCTCCCCGTTCATCGCGGGCTATGTCCTGGTCCTCGCGGTCCTGGCTCCCCTGGCCGCAGGGCGCTCGCACTGGCTTGCCCGGCTGCTGCCCGGCGGGCGCGAAGGGGTTCCACTCCCGATCCGGTGATGGGCCTGTCCTCGTTGACGAACGTCCGTTTCGAACCGGTTCTGTACGGTTCCGGATTCAGGACCGGCGCGACAGCAGCAGCAGCGCCCGGTCGTCGTTGACGTCCTTGGCGCAGGCCTCGATGAGATGCCAGGCCGCGCCCTCGAAGCCCGTGGTGACATAGCGGTCGGCCTCGCCCGTCAGCCGGTCGATGCCTTCCGCGATGTCCCGGTCGGATGTCTCCACCAGACCGTCGGTGAACAGCATCAGGACGTCGCCGGGCGCCAGGTGGCCCTTCACGGCGTCGAACTCCGCCCCGTCGTAGACCCCGAGCAGCGGGCCCTCCGCCGCCATCTCCTCCCACTGGCCGCTGCCGGCGTGGAGCTGGAGGGCCGGCGGGTGGCCTGCCGAGAGGAGTTCGTAGTCGCCCGACTCCAGGTCCAGCACCAGATGGATGGAGGTGGCGAAGCCCTCGTCCCAGTCCTGGCGCAGCAGATAGCCGTTGGCCGCGGGCAGGAAACCGTGCGGCGGCAACGATCCGAGCAGTCCGCCGAAGGCACCGGAGAGCAGCAGCGCCCGGGAGCCGGCGTCCATGCCCTTGCCGGAGACATCGGTGAGCACTGCCTCCAGGGTGCGGCCGCCGTTGGTGCGGGCCGCCACGACGAAGTCCCCGGAGAAGGACTGGCCGCCGGCCGGGCGCAGCGACATCTCGCGGTGCCATCCCTGCGGGAGGCGGGGCAGCGCGCTCTGGATCCGGATGCGTTCGCGCAGGTCGAAGAGCATGGTGCCGCCGCGTCGCCACGGCACGCCGACCCTGGCCCGGAACTGGGCGAGGATCAGGCCGAGGAACCCGCAGGCGGCGACCGTCAGCACGGTGCCCGGGGTGACCCTGGCCGGGCCGTCCTCGTACGGGCCGAGCCAGAGGGACTCCACGATCAGGGCCGCGGCGGCGGTCGCGTACAGGCCGAGCAGGCTGGCGGGCCGCAGCAGCAGGCCGCCGGCGACGATCGGCAGCACGAGCGCGGTCGGCGAGCACCACACGGGGTTCAGCAGGGTCGCGCAGGTGATCGCGGGAATGGTCAGCAGCAGCGCGACCAAGGCGATCCAGTCCGAGCCGTCCCCGCGGAAGTAGTCGACCCCGGACCGGCGCAGCGTGGTGCGTACCCGGTGCGCCGATTTCCTCAATCGGGCCGGATAAGTCTCTGCTCCTGCGCGTCGGGCCATTGCGGGGACCTTATCCACCCGGCGGGCTCCGGTGCAGGGGGACCCCTGTGACAATGTGTTCGAAAACGACTCGCCTCGCTGAGAAAGCCCTGGTAGGGATGGCATATGACAACAGAGCTCCGTGTTTTGCAGCCTTCCGAATGGAACCAGTGGTTCTCGTCCCTGGAGCTCGCGTTCGGCGGGTCCCAGGAGCCCGCTGAGCAGCGCGAGCAGTACCGGTCCGTTACCGAGTACGAGCGGTCGATCGGGATCTGGGACGGCGACGACGTGGTCGCGACGACGGGCGCGTTCACCTTCCGGCTGGCCGTGCCCGGCGGAGCGCTGGTCCCCGCGGCCGGGGTCACGATGGTGAGCGTCGCGTCCACGCACCGCAGGCGCGGCCTGCTGACCTCGATGATGCGCCGCCAGCTCGACGACGTACGGGCCCTGGGTGAGCCGATCGCGGTGCTGACTGCGTCGGAGCCGGAGATCTACGGCCGCTTCGGGTACGGGGCGGCGACCCGCCAGATGTCCCTGGCGATCGACACGGACCGGGTGCGGCTGAGCGTGCCCGAGGGCACGGACGAGGTCCGGCTGCGGTACGCCCGCAAGGACGAGGCGGTCGACGCGTGCGAGAGCGTGTACGCGCGGCTGGTACCGGGCCGTCCGGGCACCCCTGCCCACGGCCCCGGCTGGGAGCGCAAGTCACTGATCGACCCGGAGAGTTCACGCGCCGGCGGCTCGGCCCTGCAGTGTCTGCTGGCGGAACGTGACGGCGAACTCGTCGGCTACACGAACTACCACATCAAGCCGGACTGGGACAATGCGGGCCCCAAGGGACGCATCGTGGTGAGCGATCTGGCGGCGCTCGACCCGGCGGCCTATGCGGCGCTGTGGAGGTTCCTCTTCGCGATCGACCTGACCTCGACGATCGAGGCACGGAACCGGCCGACGGACGACGCGGTGCTGCATCTGGTGTCGGACGTGCGGCGGTGCGACATCCGGCAGCGGGACTCGCTCCATCTGCGGCTGGTGGACGTGGGCGCCGCGCTGGAGGCGCGGACCTACCGGGGACCGCTGGACCTGGTGTTCGAGGTCGAGGACGCGTTCTGCCCCTGGAACGCCGGACGTTGGCGGCTGACCGCCGACGCGAAGGGCGGCGCGTCGTGCAAGCGCACCGAGGACGCGGCTGATCTGGCGCTGTCCGTACGGGAGTTGGGCACCGCGTACCTGGGCGGCGAGTCCCTGGGCTCACTGGCCCTGGCCGGGCGGGTCCGGGAGCTGCGGGCCGGGGCGGTGGCGGAGGCGTCGTCGGCGTTCGTGTCCGACGTGGCGCCGTGGTTGCCCCGGGGGTTCTAGACGGGTGCGGGTCCGTCCGGCGACGGGCCATGTCCTCAATCGCCGGACGGGCTTGACGTGCCGGACGGGCTTGACGTGCCGGGGGTGCGTCGGTGCTACGCGGGCTGGCATCCCGGGCACCAGAAAAGGTTCCGGGCCGCCAGGTCCGCCGTGCGGATCTCCGTGCCGCAGATGTGGCACGCCTGCCGGGCGCGCCGGTAGACGTACACCTCACCGCCGTGGTCGTCCACGCGCGGCGGGCGGCCCATCGCCTCGGGCAGGTGCTCGGGGCGCACGGTGTCGATGCGGTTGTTCCGTACGCCCTCGCGCATCAGCGCGCCCAGGTCCGACCAGACCGCGTCCCACTCGCGGCGGGTGAGGTCCTTGCCGGCCCGGTACGGGTCGATGCCGTGCCGGAACAGCACCTCGGCCCGGTAGACGTTGCCCACGCCCGCGACGACCTTCTGGTCCATGAGGAGAGCGGCCACGGTGATCCGGCTGCGGGAGATCCGCTGCCAGGCCCGCTCGCCGTCATCGCCCTCGCGCAGCGGGTCGGGGCCCAGCCGGTCGTGTATCGCGTGCTTCTCGGCGTCGGTGATCAGCGCGCAGGTGGTGGGGCCGCGCAGGTCCGCGTGGTGCGCGTCGTTCAGGAGGCGGAGGCGGACCGTGTCGGTGGGCGGCGGGGCCGGGACCGTACCGAATCCGAGCTTGCCGAACAGGCCGAGGTGGATGTGGACCCAGCCGGTGTCCTCGAAGCCGAGGAAGAGGTGCTTGCCGTGGGCTTCCGCGGCGTCCAGGGTCCGGCCGTCGAGGAGGGCGGCGCTGTCGGAGAACTTTCCCTGCGGGCTGCTCACCCGCGCGGGCCGTCCGGCGAACCTGTCCCGGTGGTCGTCCGCGAGGCGGTGGATGGTGTGTCCCTCGGGCACGGCTGCGGGTCTCCTCGGTGAGGCGCGGGCGGACATGGCTGTGCCGCCGGGGGGTACCGGCGGCACAGTTCAGGATATGGGGTGGTCAGCCCTGCTGCGGGTGGTGGGCCGGGATCGGGGGGAGCTCGCCGGTGTTCTCGTACGCGGTGAGCATCTCGATGCGGCGGGTGTGCCGCTCCTCGCCCGAGTACGGGGTGGAGAGGAAGATCTCCACGAACTTGGTGGACTCCTCGGCGGTGTGCATCCGGCCGCCGATGGAGATCACGTTGGCGTTGTTGTGCTCGCGGCCCAGCGCGGCGGTCTGCTCGCTCCAGGCGAGTGCGGCGCGGACGCCCTTCACCTTGTTCGCGGCCATCTGCTCGCCGTTGCCGGAGCCGCCGATCACGATGCCGAGGCTGTCCGGGTCCGCGGCCGTCTTCTCGGCGGCACGGAGGCAGAACGGCGGGTAGTCGTCCTGGGCGTCATAGATGTGGGGACCGCAGTCGACGACTTCGTGGCCCTGTGCATCGAGCCACTCGACGAGGTGGTTCTTGAGTTCGTAACCGGCATGGTCGGATCCGAGGTACACGCGCATGGGAGGAGTGTGGCACGAGCGACGCCGGGTAACCGACGACGGGGTGCGGTGTGGCCCCGATGTGCGGGCCCTGTGTGCGCAAAGCCACTGAGGCAACGATCCGGTCAACGAATCGGAATGAGGGGTTCCGCTTTCGGGGTTCGCCGGGCTTCAATGCATCGCTTGCCGTTCCGCCACCGCGGTGCGGCCGGCAACGCAACCGAGTGATCCGGAAACGTAAGGATTCGATCCATGACGTCGCAGACGACTCTGGCAGGGCCGGGCCACCAGCCCGACGGGCCGGACCGTTCGGACCGGACGGAGTCCCAGGGCGGGCTCCAGGCCGGTCTCAAGAACCGTCACCTCTCGATGATCGCGATCGGCGGTGTGATCGGCGCGGGCCTGTTCGTGGGCTCCGGGGCCGGCATCGCCGCCGCCGGACCGGCGATCCTGCTGTCGTACGCACTGGTCGGCCTGATGGTCGTCTTCGTGATGCGGATGCTCGGCGAGATGGCGGCCGCCCGCCCCGCCTCGGGCTCCTTCTCCACCTACGCCGACCAGGCGCTGGGCCGCTGGGCCGGGTTCTCGATCGGCTGGCTGTACTGGTTCTTCTGGGTCGTGGTGCTCGCCGTCGAGGCCACGGCGGGTGCCAAGATCCTGGAGAGCTGGGTGCCGGGCGTCCCGCAGTGGGGCTGGGCCCTGATCGTGATGCTGGTGCTGACCGCGACGAACCTGGTCTCGGTCGGTTCGTACGGTGAGTTCGAGTTCTGGTTCGCCGGGATCAAGGTGGTCGCGATCGGCGCGTTCGTGATCGTCGGTCTGCTCGCCGTCTTCGGCGTGCTGCCCGGATCGGACCACGCCGGATCGGGCCTCTCCCACCTCACCGACACCGGCGGCTTCTTCCCCGAGGGTCCGGGCGCGATCCTCACCGGGGTGCTGATGGTCGTCTTCTCCTTCATGGGCAGCGAGATCGTCACGCTGGCGGCCGGAGAGTCGGAGAACCCGCAGCGCGCCGTCCAGAAGGCCACCAACAGCGTGATCTGGCGGATCGCCGTCTTCTACCTGGGCTCGATCTTCATCGTGCTGACGCTGCTGCCGTGGAACGACCCGTCAATCGTCGAGAAGGGCAGCTACGTCGCCGCGCTCGACGTCATCGGCATTCCGCACGCCGGCCAGGTGATGGACGTCATCGTGCTGACGGCCGTGCTGTCCTGCCTCAACTCCGGCCTCTACACGGCCTCCCGGATGGCCTTCTCGCTCGGCGGCCGCGGTGACGCCCCCAAGGCGTTCGCCCGGACCAACAAGCGGGGCGTGCCGCAGGCGGCGATCCTCTCCTCCGTCGTCTTCGGGTTCGTGGCCGTCTTCTTCAACTACCAGTGGCCCGACACCGTCTTCGCGTTCCTGCTGAACTCGTCCGGCGCGGTCGCCCTGTTCGTCTGGCTGGTCATCTGCTTCACCCAGCTGCGGATGCGCGGCATCATCCTGCGCGAGTCGCCCGAGAAGCTCGTCGTACGGATGTGGCTCTTCCCGTATCTGACCTGGGCGACCATCGCGATGATCTCGTTCGTGCTGGTCTACATGCTGACCGACGACGCGGGACGCGAGCAGGTGCTGCTCTCGCTGCTGGTCGCGGTGCTGGTGGTGGCCGTGTCGCTGGTCCGCGAGGCGCGCAGGCGCCGGAGCGGTGAGCCGGCCGTGACCGGCGAGAGGTGATCATCCATACCTGACGGACGTTGTCAGGTATAGCGGGGAGGCTCTCCGTCGTCAGCGCATCGAGCGAGCGACTGGAGAGCCTCCGCCATGACTGCCGCCCCCACCGGATACCAGACCGGTTTCGCGATCCGCCCCGACCTCGTCGTCGAGGCCGCCGGCGCCGAGGACGTACGCACCGCCGTGACCCGGGCCGCCCGCGACGGGCTCCGAGTGGGCGTCCACGCCACCGGCCACGGGCTGGCCGGACCTGTCGAGGGCGGCGTCCTGATCGTCACCCGCGCCATGGACTCGGTCCTCGTCGATCCGGTGCGCCGCACCGCCCGAATCGGCGCGGGTGCCACCTGGGGCCAGGTGATCGAGGCCGCGGCCCCGCACGGGCTCGCGCCGCTGAACGGCTCCTCCCCCGGGGTCGGCGCCGTCTCGTACACGCTCGGCGGCGGGCTGCGCGTGCTGGCCCGGGAGTTCGGCTACGCCGCCGACCTGGTCCGCTCGTTCGACGTGGTGACGGGGGACGGGGTGCCGCGTCATGTCACCGCCGAGGACGAGCCCGAGCTGTTCTGGGGGCTGCGCGGCGGAGGGCACCGGCTGGGCGTGGTGACCGGGATGGAGACCGGGCTGGTGCCGGTGGCCCGGCTGTACGGCGGCTCGCTCGCCTTCGACGGCGACGGGGAGGCCGGTGCACAGGTGCTCCGGCGCTACCTGGAGTGGACCCGGACCGTTCCCGTCACGCTGACCTCCTCCGTCGGCGCGCTCGTGTACCCGGACATCCCGCAGGTGCCGCGGGAGTTGCGCGGCCGGTACGTGATCTCGGTGCGGGTGGCGTACACCGGCTCCGCGGCCGAGGGCGAACGCCTCGTAGCCCCGCTGCGGGGGACCGGCCCCGCGCCGTCCGACTCGCTGCGGGAGATGCCGTACACCGACAGCCACACCATCCACAGCGATCCGCCGTTCCCGCACGCCTACTACGGGGACGGGCTGATGCTGAGCGGGATCGATCCCGACCGTGCGGCGCGGGTGCTGGAGCTGACCGGGCGGAAGGCGCCGATGATGACCGTGGTGCAGCTCAACCATCTGGGCGGCGCCCTGGCCGCCGCCCCGGACCCCGGCAACGCGGTCCCGTACCGGGACGCCGGCTACCTCCTGCGGCTGCTGTCACCGCTCGACGGTACGGATTTGGCATCGGTCCGGGCCCTGTACGAGGAGGTGGCCGCGGTCCTGGGGCCGCTGGTCGTCGGCCGTTCGCTGAACTTCTCCTTCGGCGGCGGGGACCGTACGCAGGGGTTCCACGGCCTCCGGACACGCGAGAGGCTCGCCGGTCTGGTGACGCGTCACGACCCGGCGAGCCTCTTCGGAGGGAGTTACGGGATCAGCCGCGACGGCCGATGAGCTTCCAGGACGCCGGCAGCGCGCCCATCGCGAGCGCCGCCTTCAGCGCGTCGCCGAGCAGGAACGGCGTCAGGCCGGCCGCGATCGCGGCGCTCGCCGACATACCGGTGGACAGCGCCAGGTAGGGCACGCCGACGGCGTAGATGATCGCCGAGCCGAGGACCATCGTGCCCGCGGTGCGCAGCACGGAGCGGTCGCCGCCGCGGCGGGCCAGGCCGCCGACGACGGTGGCGGCGAGCAGCATGCCGAGCACGTAGCCGAACGAGGCACCGCCCGGCCCGGAGCTGCCGGCGGAGAACCACGGCATGCCGGCCATGCCGACGAGCGCGTACACGGCGAGCGCGAGGAAGCCGCGGCGGGCGCCGAGCGCGGTGCCGACCAGGAGCGCGGCGAAGGTCTGGCCGGTGACCGGGACCGGGGAGCCGGGGACCGGGACGGCGATCTGGGCCGCTATGCCGGTCAGGGCGGCGCCGCCGAGCACCAGGGCGGTGTCCACGGCGTAGCGGTGCCGGGCGGCGGGCAGCAGATCGGCGAGGACCGCTCCGGTACGGACGGGGGCGGCGGCAGCAGTGCTCATCGGGACTCCGCGGGGTGAGGGCAGGTGGGGACAGACTGGGGCTGACGTTAGCCGACGGAGCATGGCTGGATCACCATCAGCGGCCCACAAAGGGACGGTTGAGGGATTGGTGGGGTTCGCACAAAGATCGGCATGCAATCACGTCGGGGCGTGATGCTCGTCACGGAGGTGGGAACGGATGCGGCATCCGCCGCGCGGGCAGGCCTTGGGCGTGCCGACTGTGAATTCCCTCTAAAACGACGGTTCATGGCCGGGGGCGGCTCCACACGGCCGGGTGTGCGCGGCGTGTGAGCCTGGTGACCGTATAGCGGACGGCTGTTCCTCGTGAACGGGGCGCGTGTTCAGACTGTGTACACGTCCCCCGTCTCGCCGACCGAACAGAGCTCGTCCATGCCTCGGACCTCCGCGCCTCCCCCCACAGGCTCCCCGGCCGTCGCCTCCGGTACCGGAAGCGACTCGGCCCTCACCCACGGACTCAAGCAGCGCCATCTGTCGATGATCGCCCTCGGCGGTGTCATCGGCGCCGGACTCTTCGTCGGCTCCGGCGCGGGCATCGCCGCCGCCGGGCCCTCGATCGTCATCGCCTACGCGGTCTCCGGGCTGCTGGTCATGCTCGTGATGCGCATGCTCGGCGAGATGTCGGCGGCCAACCCGGCCTCCGGTTCGTTCTCCGTCCACGCCGAGCGGGCGATCGGGCCGTGGGCGGGATTCACGGTCGGCTGGGCGTTCTGGGTGCTGCTCTGTGTCGCCGTCGGCCTGGAGGGCATCGGCGCCGCGCAGATCATCGGCGGCTGGCTGCCCGGGACCCCGGAGTGGGCCTGGGTGGCGCTGTTCATGGTGGTGTTCCTGGGGGCGAACCTGGCCTCGGTGACGAAGTTCGGCGAGTTCGAGTTCTGGTTCGCGGCGCTCAAGGTCGCCGCGATCACGCTGTTCCTGGTGCTGGGCGTACTGGCGATCCTCGGTGTGCTCCCGGGCACGGACGCCCCGGGCACGGCCAACCTCAGCGGTGAGGGCGGCTTCATGCCGAACGGTTCCGAGGGCCTGGTCATCGGGCTGCTGGCCTCCGTCTTCGCGTACGGCGGCCTGGAGACGGTCACCATCGCCGCGGCGGAGTCCGAGAACCCGGTGCAGGGTGTCGCGAGGGCCGTGCGCACGGCGATGTGGCGGATCGCGCTGTTCTACGTCGGCTCGATGGCGGTCATCGTCACGCTGGTCCCGTGGGACGACGCGAAGGTCGTGGAGGTGGGCCCGTTCTACGCGGCCCTGGACCACCTCGGCATCAGCGGCGCGGCGGAGATCATGAACGTGGTCATCCTGGTGGCGCTGCTCTCGGCGATGAACGCGAACATCTACGGCGCCTCCCGCATGGCCTGCTCGCTGGTCGCCCGCGGCCAGGGCCCGAAGCGGCTCGGCCGGGTCACCTCCGGCGTCCCACGCACGGCGGTCCTGGTCTCGTCCGTGTTCGGCTTCCTGTGCGTGCTGCTCAGCTACTGGCGCCCGGACGACGTGTTCCCGTGGCTGCTCAACATGATCGGCGCGGTGATCCTGGTCGTGTGGATCTTCATCGCGGCCTCCCAGCTGATCCTGCGCGCACGGCTGGAGCGCGAGGCGCCGGAGAAGCTGGTGGTGCGGATGTGGCTCTTCCCGGGCCTGACGGTGGTGGCGCTCCTCGCCATGGCCGGCATCTTCGTCCTGATGCTCCGCCAGCCCGACACCCGTGACCAGCTGCTGGCCACGGGTGCGCTGACGGCGGTCCTGATCGCGATCGGGGTCGTACGGCAGCGGCGTTCCGCGGCGGCCGCGGACAAGTAGCCCCGGTACGCGAAGACGCCGGGCGGGCCCGATCACTCGGGCCCGCCCGGCGTTTTTCGTGCCCCGGAAGTGTCTGCGGGGGCCGTGGCCCTACGCCGAAAGGCTGATGACCCCTCACCCACTCCTGCTGTTAGCCTGCTCCTGCATATAGGTTGCAATAACAAAAGTTCAGCAGCTGGAGGGTTCGATCATGGCCACGTACACGCTCCCGGAACTCCCGTACGACTACGCGGCGCTCGAACCGGTCATCAATCCGCAGATCATCGAGCTCCATCACGACAAGCACCACGCCGCCTACGTGAAGGGCGCCAACGACACCCTGGAGCAGCTGGCGGAGGCACGGGACAAGGAGGCCTGGGGCGCGGTCAACGGGCTCCAGAAGAACCTCGCGTTCCACCTCTCCGGCCACATCCTCCACTCGATCTACTGGCACAACATGACCGGCGACGGCGGCGGCGAGCCCCTGGCCGCGGACGGGGTCGGCGACCTCGCGGACGCGATCACCGACTCGTTCGGCTCCTTCGCGGGCTTCAAGTCGCAGCTGACGAAGGCCGCGGCCACCACGCAGGGCTCCGGCTGGGGCGTCCTCGCGTACGAGCCGCTCAGCGGCAAGCTGATCGTCGAGCAGGTCTACGACCACCAGGGCAACGTGGGCCAGGGCTCGGTCCCGGTCCTGGTCTTCGACGCCTGGGAGCACGCCTTCTACCTCCAGTACAAGAACCAGAAGGTCGACTTCATCGAGGCGATGTGGCGCGTCGTCAACTGGCAGGACGTCGCCAAGCGCTACGCGGCCGCCAAGGAGCGCGCGGACGTCCTGCTGCTCGCTCCCTGAACTCCGGCGCACCGAGAACGTCCTGCCTCGTGATCGTCTTCTCAACCTTCACCGGGCAGGCGGATGAAGGAAGGCCCCCGCGAGGACGTGACTCGCGGGGGCCTTCCGTGTGCGGGCAGCGGTACGGGCCGGTCGATGTCAGACCCCTGCCGCATGCTTCGTCCCATGGACACCAAGGACTTCTGGAAGCTGATCGACGACGCGCGCACCCTGGTCGTCGACCCCGCCGACGCCGAGGCCGTTGCCGAGCGGGTGGCGGCGCTGCTCGCCGAGCGGCCGGCCGACGAGATCCTCACCGCGCAGCAGTTGCTGTGGGACCTGATGGCGACTTCCTACCGGGCCCCGCTCTGGGCCGCGGCGTACACGATCAACGGCGGCTGCTCGGACGACGGTTTCGACTACTTCCGGGGCTGGCTGATAGCGCAGGGCCGGGAGGTGTTCGAGCGGGTGGTGGCCGACCCGGACGCGCTGGCCGGTCTGCCGGTGGTCAGGGCCGCGGCGGCCGAGGGCGCCGATCTGGAGTGCGAGGACGTGCTCGGGGTGGCGTGGGACGCGTACCGGGAGGCGACGGGCGAGGAGCTGCCGCAGGACGCGTTCACCATCGACTACCCCGACCTCGACCCGGAGTGGGACTTCGACTTCGACGACGCGGAGCGGGTGGCGCTGCGGCTGCCGGGGCTGGACGCGCTGTACGGCTGAGGGGCGCGGGCTGCGGGGCCGGGCGGTGCCCGGCCCCGCAGCGCACACGGTCAGTCGAAGACGGGGCCCTGCGTGCGGGTCCGCTTGATCTCGTAGAAGCCGGGGATCGACGCGACGAGCAGCGTGCCGTCCCACAGCTTCGCCGCGTCCTCGCCCTTCGGGGCGGGGGTGACGACCGGGCCGAAGAAGGCGATCTGCTCGCCGTCCGCGCCCGGCACCGCGATGACCGGGGTGCCGACGTCCTGGCCGACCTTGTCGATGCCCTCCTGGTGGGAGGCGCGCAGTTCGGTGTCGTACGCGTCGGAGTCGGCGTACTCCGCGAGCTCGGCCGGCAGGCCGACATCCTTCAGCGCGCCCTCGACCGCCTCACGGGTGGGGCCCTCGCCCTGGTTGTGGAAACGGGTGCCGAGCGCGGTGTACAGCGGGCCGACGATGTCGTCGCCGTGCTTCTGCTGGGCGGCGATCACCACGCGGACCGGGCCCCAGGCCTTGTTCTCCAGCATGTCGCGGTACTCGTCGGGCAGCTCGTCCAGCCGGTTCTCGTTGAGCACGGCCAGGCTCATCACGTGCCAGCGGACCTCGACGTCGCGGACCTTCTCCACCTCCAGCATCCAGCGGGAGGTCATCCAGGCCCAGGGGCAGAGCGGGTCGAACCAGAAATCGGCGGGGGTCTTGCCGGTCACCGTGCTGTTGTCAGACATCTCTCTCCTCATGAGGACCGTTCGCATCCTGTGCCCGAGAACACCGCCGGGCGGTTCCGCCATTCCCGCACGCCGGGCCGGATGACGGCATGGGAGGATCAAAGTATTCGAACGTGACACAAAGGAGTGTGCTCGTGCCCGGTGAGAACCTGTCCCGCGACGAGGCCCGTGAGCGGGCCGAGCTGCTGACCGTCGACGGATACGACGTCGTGCTCGACGTCCGTTCCGCGGTCGGTGGGCCCGACGGGGAGGGCGAGCAGACCTCCGGTCCGCGGACCTTCCGTTCGGTGACGACGATCCGGTTCCGCTCGGCGCGTGCCGGTGCGACGACGTTCGCCGATCTGATCGCCCCGTCCGTGAACGCGGTGACCCTGGACGGCACGGCGCTCGACCCGGCCACCGTCTTCGACGGGGTCCGCGTGACCCTGGCGGACCTGTCGGAGGGCGAACACGTCCTGGTGGTCGACGCGCAGTGCGCGTACAGCAGGACCGGCGAGGGCATGCACCGCTTCGTCGACCCGGAGGACGGCGAGGTCTACCTCTACACGCAGTACGAGCCGGCGGACGCGCGGCGCGTCTTCGCCAACTTCGAGCAGCCCGACCTCAAGGCTCCCTTCCGCTTCCGGGTGACGGCCCCCGAGGAGTGGACGGTCTGGAGCAACGGGGCCGAGGAGTCCCGCGACGGCGGGGTGTGGCGGTTCGCCGAGACGAAGCCGATCTCGACTTACATCACGGCGGTCGTCGCCGGTCCGTACCACTACGTGACCGACTCCTACAGCCGCACGCTCAGTGACGGCACGACGCTGGACATCCCGCTCGGCGCGATGTGCCGCAAGGGGCTCGCCCGGCACTTCGACGCGGACGACGTCTTCCTGATCACCAAGCAGGGTCTGGACTTCTTCCACGACAACTTCGACTACCCGTACCCGTTCGGCAAGTACGACCAGGCCTTCGTGCCCGAGTACAACCTCGGCGCGATGGAGAACCCGGGCTGTGTCACGTTCCGCGAGGAGTACATCTTCCGCGGGAAGGTGACGCGGGCGGCGTACGAGAGCCGGGCCAACGTCATCCTGCACGAGATGGCGCACATGTGGTTCGGCGACCTCGTCACCATGCAGTGGTGGGACGACCTGTGGCTGAAGGAGTCCTTCGCCGACTTCATGGGCGTCTTCGCGATGGTGGAGTCCACCCGCTTCGAGGACGGCTGGATCACCTTCGCCAACAACCGCAAGTCCTGGGCCTACCGCGCCGACCAGCTGCCGTCCACCCACCCGATCACGGCCGACATCCGTGACCTGGAGGACGCCAAGCTGAACTTCGACGGCATCACGTACGCCAAGGGCGCCTCGGTGCTCAAGCAGCTGGTGGCGTATGTGGGGCGGGACGCGTTCCTGGAGGGCGCGCGGCGCTACTTCAAGAAGCACGCGTACGGCAACACGCAGCTGGGTGACCTGCTGTCGGTGCTGGCCGAGACCTCCGGCCGGGACATGACCTCCTGGTCGCGCTCCTGGCTTCAGACCGCCGGTGTCAACTCGCTGACTCCGGTGGCGACCTACGACGCCGCGGGCCGGATCACCGAGCTGGCCGTCCTCCAGGAGGCGGCCGAGTCCCACCCGGAACTGCGTCCGCACCGGGTCGCGGTCGGCCTGTACCGGCGTACGCCCGAAGGTGAACTGGTGCGTTACGCCCGGGCCGAGGCGGATGTGGCGGGTCCGCGCACCGTGATCGCGGAGCTGGCCGGGGCCGAGCGGCCCGAGCTGATCCTCGTCAACGACGACGACCTGACGTACTGCAAGGTCCGCTTCGACGAGGTGTCGCTGGCCACGCTCCGGGAACACCTGGGCGACATCACGGACCCGCTCGCGCGGGCCCTGTGCTGGTCCGCGCTGTGGAGCCTCACCCGGGACGGGCTGATGCCGGCCCGCGACTTCGTCTCGCTCGTCCTGGCCTTCTCCGGCCGGGAGACCGACATCGGCGTGCTCCAGATGCTGCACACCTGGACCCGGACGGCGCTGACGCACTACGCCGCCCCGTCGTGGCGCGAGGAGGGCGGCCGGGCACTGGCCGAAGGCGCGCTGCGCGAGCTGCGGCGCGCGGCGCCGGGCAGCGAGCCCCAGCTGGCCTGGGCCCGCTTCTTCGCCGCGGTCGCCTCATCGGACACGGACTTCCAGCTGCTGTCCGGGCTGCTCGACGGCACGGCCCGGATCGACGGGCTCGACGTCGACCAGGAGCTCCGGTGGGCGTTCCTGTCCCCGCTGGTCTCGCACGGGGTCGCCGACGAGGCGGCCATCGACGCCGAACTGGCCCGCGACGACACGGCGTCCGGCAAGCGGCACCACGTGCGCTGCCTGGCCTCGCGCCCGTCGGCCGCGGTGAAGGCTCAGGCGTGGGCGGGCGTCGTGGAGTCCGACGTCCTGTCCAACGCGCTGGTGGAGGCCACGATCCTGGGCTTCTCGCAGTCCTCGCAGCGGGAGCTGCTGGCGCCGTACGCGGCCCGGTACTTCGAGGTGATCGAACGGGTGTGGGCCGAGCGGTCCATCCAGATCGGGATGGCCGTGGTCAAGGGCCTGTTCCCGGACCTTCAGGACGACCCCGCCACCCTGGCGGCGACGGACGCGTGGCTGGCGGAGCACGCGGATGCGGCGCCGGCGCTGCGGCGGCTGGTGCTGGAGGCCCGGGACGACCTGGGCCGGGCGCTGCGGGCCCAGGCGTGTGACGGCGGAGCCGTCTGAGAGCGGAGCCGTCTGAAGGCGGAGCCGTCTGAAGGCGGAGCCGTCTGAAGGCGGAGCCGTCTGAGGGCGGTTCGGGTCGTCCGTTGTGACGCCCTCGCCGGGGTGCCGTTCACCTCGGCGAGGGATCCGTCCTCAAACGCCGGACGGGCCGGACGGGCCGGACCGGAGCGGCTGAGGGCGTGCGCGTGCGGCGCTCGGGGGCCGGGGTGCGCCCCCGGTGACCGGCTCATAATCCCCGGCGGGTCCGCCCTTTTCGGGTGTCGAACGTCCGTACTTTAGGACGGCGTTGTCCTGGAATGTCGACGGGCCTGTAACAGGGGTTAAGGCCCGGGCCCCGAGCGGGATACACCGGAGCATGAACCCGAACACCCCGCTCTCCCCCTGCCACTTCCGCGTCACCTCCGCCGCCCGTCAACGCGTGCTGTCCGCCTCCCAGTTGAAGGCCCACGGGGTCTCCCCCGCACAGGCCGCCGAACAGTGCCGCACCGGCGGGCCGTGGCAGGAGCCCCTGCCCGGTGTCTTCGTCCTGCACCCGGGGCGGCTCAGCGGCCACGAGCGGCTGCGGTCGGCCCTGCTGTACGCGGGACGACCCCCGGCCTCCGGGCGGCGGACCGTCCCGGAGCAGGCCGAAGGCGCGGATCCAGGATACGGCGAGGCGATGATCACCGGCCTTGCCGCGCTCTCGCTGTACGGCTTCGCCGCCGCGCCGCCCGCCCTCGCCACGGACCGCGTCGACGTCCTGGTGCCCCGCATCCGGCGGCTGCGCTCGGCCCGGTACGTCCGCCTGGTGCGCAGTTCCGATCTGCCGCGGCCGGAACAGGTGGACGGCCTGCCGGTGGCGCCGGTGGCCCGCGCCCTCGCGGACGCCGTCGCCGGGCTCGGGGACGCCCATGCCGTACGCCGGCTGCTCACCGAGGCGGTCCGCGGCGGCCACTGCGAACCTGCCGTCGTGGTCGGCGAGTTGAACCGCGCCAAGGTGCTCGACCGCCCACAGGTGGTGAACGCCGTGGACTCGCTGCTCGCCGAGGGCCGGGCGCTGGCGGAGGAGCGGCTGTACGACATGGTGCGGGCCCACGGGCTTCCGGAGCCCCTGTGGAACGTGGACCTGCGGCTGCCCGGCGGCCCGCATCTGGGCGCGGTCGACGCCTTCTGGCCCGAGGAGGCGGTGGCCGTGGAGCTGGACACCAGGGCCCCGCGCCACAGCCGGCTCGACGACGACCACCGCCGGCGGGAGCACGAGGCCGAGTGGTCCGCGTACGCCGCGCGGCGCGAGCACCTGGAGCGGCTGGGCGTCACCGTCGTCCACCTCAGCCCGGGCAAGCTGCGGGACGCACGGGAGCAGCAGGCGACCGTGGTGCGGACGGCGTTGATGGCGGCGGCCGACCGTGAGCCCGCCGCGTACGTGATGATCCTGCCCCGGTGAAGGCCGTTCCGTCCGCCGGGGCCCGGCGAGACCCCTCCATCCGCCACGTATGAGCTGTTTCGTCCCGCATGACGCTTCGGCCCCACTGGCGGAAGTCCGCCATGTCCGCAACTCGCCCCTCACAACTCTCCACAAACCCCTGTCATTTACGAAAGGGTGAGCGGTCATCCGGTACCGATTTCCGGACTCTCTCTTTCACATACAGGGATGCTGATGACCTCCGAATCCCCCAGCTCCATACCCGGGGCGAGACGCGTGGCCCGCGTCGCGGCCGCCGCCGGACTGGTGGCCGCCCTGGCCGCCACCGGCGCCGCCCCCGTCTTCGCGGCCGACGCGCCGGCCCCCGCGCCCGTCAAGACCGCCGCCGGCGGCAGTACGGCGGACAAGCTCGGCACGGCCGACGCCGACGTTCT
This sequence comes from Streptomyces poriferorum, assembly GCF_019399235.1. Classification (GTDB taxonomy): domain Bacteria; phylum Actinomycetota; class Actinomycetes; order Streptomycetales; family Streptomycetaceae; genus Streptomyces; species Streptomyces poriferorum. The sequence goes on from NZ_JAELVH010000073.1 coordinate 53,411, forward strand.
CACCAAGGCGAAGGCCAAGGGCGAGAAGAACATCACGATGATGGTCGCCACCGCTCCCGGTGCGACCGAGCAGGTCACCGAGCAGCTGGACGCCGTCAAGGGCTCCGTGCTCGGGCAGGCCTACGACAAGCTCGGCTATGTGCGGGCCACCGTGCCCACCGCGGCCGCCGAGGCCACCATCAAGGCGGCCTCGAAGCTGTCCTCCGTCCACGGCATCGATCTCAAGCAGGAGATCGTGCTGGACGACCCGACGCCGTCGGCCGACCGGGCGACCGGCAGCCGGGCCTCGGTGAAGTCGACGGGGACCTACCCGGCGCCCGGGAAGAACACCCCGGCGAAGAACCCGTACAACCCGTCCTTCGAGACGGGTGCGGTCGACTTCGTCAAGCAGCACCCGAAGGCCGACGGCCGCGGCGTGACCATCGGCATCCTCGACTCGGGTGTCGACCTCGGCCACCCGGCGCTGCAGAAGACCAGCACCGGTGAGCGCAAGATCACCGACTGGGTGACGGCCACCGACCCGGTCAGTGACGGCGACGGCACCTGGCTGCGGATGACGGACGCCGTTTCCGGCCCGACGTTCACCTACGACGGCCGTACCTACTCGGCCCCGGCGGGTTCGTACCGGATCAAGGTGTTCAAGGAGGCCGCCACCAAGGGTGGCGACATGGCGGGCGACCTCAACCGCGACGGTGACACCACCGACACGTGGGGCGTCCTCTACGACCCGGTCACCGGCACCACCCGAGTGGACCTGAACGGCAACGCGGACTTCTCCGACGACGCCGTCCTCAAGCCGTACAAGGAGAAGCACCAGGTCTCCTACTTCGGTACGGACGACCCGCGGACCGACGTCGTCGAGCGCATCCCGTTCGTCGTCGAGACCCGCAGTGACGTCGTGTACAACGCGGCGGGCGACACGTCCGACTTCGTCAACATCGGTGTCATCGAGTCCGAGCACGGCACGCACGTCGCGGGCATCACCGCCGCGAACGGCCTGTTCGGCGGCAAGATGAACGGTGCCGCGCCCGGCGCGAAGATCGTCTCCTCGCGCGCCTGCACCTGGTCCGGCGGCTGCACCAACATCGCGCTCACCGAGGGCATGATCGACCTCGTCGTGAACCGCGGCGTCGACGTCGTCAACATGTCGATCGGCGGACTGCCGCCGCTCAACGACGGCAACAACGCCCGCGCGGAGCTGTACAAGCGCCTCATCGACATCTACGGCGTCCAGCTGGTCATCTCGGCCGGCAACGAAGGCCCCGGCATCAACACCATCGGTGACCCCGGCCTCGCCGACCACGTCATCTCGGTCGGCGCGTCCATCTCCAAGGACACCTGGGCCGCGAACTACGGCTCCGGCGTCACCAAGAAGTACGACATGATGCCGTTCTCCTCGCGCGGTCCGCGTGAGGACGGCGGCTTCACGCCGACCCTGACGGCTCCCGGCGCGGCGATCAACTCGACGCAGACCTGGCTGCCCGGCGGTCCGGTCAAGGAGGCGGGCTACTCCCTCCCGGCCGGCTACTCCATGCTCCAGGGCACGTCGATGGCCTCCCCGCAGGCCGCCGGCGCGACCGCGCTGCTGCTGTCCGCCGCGAAGCAGAAGCACATCGAGCTGCCGCCGGCCGATCTGCGCACCGCGCTGACCAGCACCGCCACCCAGATCAAGGGAGTGCCCGCGCACGCCCAGGGTGCCGGTCTGATCAACATCGTCGGCGCCTGGAAGCAGATCGAGAAGCAGGGCACCCCGGCGCACGAGTACACCGTCAAGGCCCCGGTCGACACCGCGATCGACTTCGCGCTGAAGACCCCCGGCTTCGGCACCGGTCTGTACGACCGCGAGGGCGGCCTCAAGGCCGGCCAGAAGAAGTCGTACGACGTCACGGTCACCCGCACCACGGGCCCGGACAAGAACGTCAGCCACAAGCTGTCCTGGAAGTACAACGACGGCACGTTCACGCTGACCGGTTCGAAGACCGTCTCGCTGCCGCTCGGCAAGCCGGTCACGGTCAAGGTCCAGGCGAAGCCGGGCAGCGCGGGCGTGCACAGCGCGATCCTGCAGGTCGACGACGCGAAGACCTCCGGCGTGGACCAGCAGATCCTCGCCACGGTCGTCGTCTCCAAGGAGCTCGTGAAGCCGGCCTACGCGTACACGGCGTCCGGCTCGGTGCAGCGCAACGGCACCACGTCGTACTTCGTGACCGTGCCGGAGGGCGCCAAGACCCTCGAGGTCGCCATGAGCGCCCTGCGCTCGGGCAGCCAGACCCGCTTCATCTCCATCCACCCGTACGGGGTCGCGGTGGAGGACAGCGGAACGCCGTTCTGCTACCCGAACTACGAGAACCCGGCCAACACCTGCCGCCCCGACGTGCGCTCGTACGCCGACCCGCAGGCCGGTGTCTGGGAGATCGAGGTCGAGGCCCGGCGTACGTCGCCGCTGCTGGACAACCCGTACAAGCTGGATGTCTCGCTGCTCGGCGCGACCTTCGACCCGGCGGTGCAGACCATCGCCGAGGCCAAGATCGGCACCCCGGCCGCGGTGGACTGGACGGTCACCAACAACGCCGGTGACCTGACGGGCAAGCTCAAGGGCGGCTCGCTGGGCTCGGCCGACGTCGAGCGTCCGTCGATGTCCACGGGCGACGAGTACGTGAAGGAGGTCACCATCGGTGAGGGCGTCGAGAAGCTGGACGTCGCCATCGGCGGCACCTCGGACGCCAACGCGGACCTCGACCTGTACGTCTACAAGGGCGCGACCGAGGTGGGTGCCTCCACCACGGCCGGTTCCGAGGAGTCCGTCAGTCTGGTGAAGCCCGCCGCGGGCACGTACACGGTCGTCATCCAGGGCTACGACGTCCCGGCCGGCACGACCGAGTACGACTACCGCGACGTGTACTACGCGCCGTCGCTCGGCACGATCAACGTCGACGAGTCGAAGGCCGTCGACCTGGCCTCCGGCGAGTCGGCCCAGGTCGGTGCCGAGGTCGCGGTCGCCGGGGCGGCCCCCGAGGGCCGGCAGTTCTTCGGTGAGGTCCAGCTGGTGAATGCCCGCGGCACCGCCGCGGGCACCGGCAGCGTCGTGATCGAGAAGGTCACGCCGTAACCGCATCGCGGTGACCATGTGATCCGTACGACAGTGGGGCGGGCGCTCAACGGGCGCCCGCCCCACTGTGCTGCGCGCCACCTGTCCGCAGGCCGGACAATGGATTGGACAAGGAAGCCGTGGACAGACGCATCATGAAGCGGCAACCGTGCCCGTTCGTACGTTTGAAGGAGTCCCCGTGAAGGTCGGAATCGTCGGCGCCACCGGTCAGGTCGGCACAGTCATGCGCAGCATCCTGGCCGAGCGGAAGTTCCCGGTCGCCGAACTGCGGCTCTTCGCCTCCGCACGCTCCGCGGGCTCCACGATCACCTACGAGGGCACCGACATCACCGTCGAGGACGCCTCCACGGCCGACTACACGGGCCTGGACATCGTGCTGTTCTCGGCCGGTGGCGCGACGTCGAAGGCGCTCGCCGAGAAGGTGGCCTCGCAGGGCGCCGTCGTGATCGACAACTCCTCCGCCTGGCGCAAGGACCCCGAGGTTCCGCTGGTCGTCTCCGAGGTCAACGCACACGCGATCGCGAACCGGCCCAAGGGCATCATCGCCAACCCGAACTGCACCACGATGGCCGCCATGCCCGTGCTGCGCCCGCTGCACGACGAGGCCGGTCTCCGGACGCTGACCGTCGCCACGTACCAGGCGGTGTCCGGCTCCGGCGTGGCCGGCGTGGCCGAGCTGCACGGCCAGGCTTCCAAGGTCGTCGCCGACGCCGACAAGCTGACCCACGACGGCGGCGCCGTCGACTTCCCCGAGCCGGGCGTCTACAAGCGCCCCATCGCCTTCAACGTGCTGCCGCTGGCCGGCGCGATCGTCGACGACGGGTCCTTCGAGACGGACGAGGAGCAGAAGCTCCGCAACGAGTCCCGCAAGATCCTGGAGATCCCGGAGCTGAAGGTGTCCGGCACCTGTGTCCGCGTCCCGGTCTTCTCCGGTCACTCGCTCCAGGTCAACGCCCGCTTCGCCCGCCCGATCAGCGTGGAGCGCGCGTACGAGCTGCTGAAGGACGCGCCGGGCGTCGAGCTCTCGGAGATCCCCACCCCGCTCCAGGCCGCCGGCCAGGACGCGTCCTTCGTCGGGCGGATCCGGGTCGACGAGACCGTGGAGCACGGTCTGGCGCTGTTCGTCTCCAACGACAACCTGCGCAAGGGTGCCGCGCTGAACGCGGTCCAGATCGCGGAGCTGGTCGCGGTGGAGCTTGCCGGCTGACGCCGGGGGGCGGGTGCGGGTGCGGTGCCGCTGCGCGAAGCCGTCCCCTCCCCGCCCCTTCCCGAAACCGGGGGCAGGCCCCCGGGCCCCGTTGTCCCCGGGGTGGCTCAGGGGCGCCGCACCTCGAAGTGCCAGCAGCCGTACTCGACGGCCCTGACGTGCACCAGCGCCACCTCCGGGTCGGCGAACGCCTCCGTGATGGCCTCGTCGTAGCCCCGCTCCTCGTCCGCCGGGATCTCCATCAGCCGGCCGCCGACGATATGCCCGTCCGCGTCGTAGCGGCGGACGGTGCGCAGCGCGCCCGCCCGGGAGAACGGATAGCCGGGCCGGTCCGCCGCCGGCCCCTCGCACTCCTCGGCGTGGATGAAGACCGGGCCCTGCTCGTCGTACGCCCCGGGGCGGGCCCAGGTGGCCGCCGCCCAGCGCCGCAGCGGCGCGTACGACACGAGGGCGATCCTCTCCCCCACCTCGTTGCCCCGCAGGCAGCAGCGCAGCGGGCTGCCCGCGTCCGTGGCGGTGTACGGGACGCAGGGGCGCCCCGCGTCGTCCGTGTCCCGGAGTTCCTTCAGCGCGGCCGGGTCGATCGCGCGTGCCTCGTAACTGGTCATATGACGAGAATGGCCCGCCCCACCCGCGCGGTCCGGCGGAAAATGGACATCGCCCTCGGTGCGGGTCACGTGGAAGGATGACCGGAAACATCACATATCAAGGAGATGACCGCGTGCCTGGCACGAATCTGACCCGCGAAGAGGCACAGGAGCGGGCGCGCCTGCTGACCGTGGACGCGTACGAGATCGATCTCGACCTCTCCGGAGCGCAGGAGGGTGGGACCTACCGGTCCGTCACCACCGTGCGCTTCGACTCCGCCGAAGCCGGTGCGGAGACCTTCATCGACCTGGTCGCCCCGGCGGTCCACGAGGTCGAGCTGAACGGCAGGGCCCTGGACGTCGCGGCCGTGTTCCGTGACTCCCGGATCGCGCTGGCGCATCTGGTGGCGGGTTCCAACGAGCTGAAGGTCGTCGCCGACTGCTCGTACACCAACACGGGCGAGGGCCTGCACCGCTTCGTCGACCCGGTCGACGAGCAGGCCTACCTGTACACCCAGTTCGAGGTCCCGGACGCGCGCCGCGTCTTCGCGAGCTTCGAGCAGCCAGACCTGAAGGCGACCTTCCGGTTCACCGTGAAGGCCCCGTCCGGCTGGACCGTGATCTCCAACTCGCCGACGCCGGAGCCCAAGGACGACGTCTGGTCGTTCGAGCCGACGCCGCGCATCTCCACGTACATCACGGCGCTGATCGTGGGTCCGTACCACTCGGTGCACAGCAGCTACGAGAAGGACGGCCAGTCCGTCCCGCTCGGCATCTACTGCCGCCCCTCGCTCGCCGAGTACCTCGACGCGGACGCGATCTTCGACGTGACGCGGCTGGGCTTCGACTGGTTCCAGGAGAAGTTCGACTACGCGTACCCGTTCGCCAAGTACGACCAGCTCTTCGTCCCGGAGTTCAACGCGGGCGCGATGGAGAACGCGGGCGCGGTCACCATCCGCGACCAGTACGTCTTCCGCTCCAAGGTGACGGACGCGGCGTACGAGACGCGGGCCGAGACGATCCTGCACGAGCTGGCCCACATGTGGTTCGGCGACCTCGTGACCATGGAGTGGTGGAACGACCTGTGGCTGAACGAGTCGTTCGCCACCTACACGTCGATCGCCTGCCTGGCGTACGCCGACGGCTCGCAGTGGCCGCACTCCTGGACGACGTTCGCCAACTCCATGAAGACGTGGGCGTACCGCCAGGACCAGCTGCCCTCTACGCACCCGATCATGGCGGACATCCGTGACCTGGACGACGTCCTGGTCAACTTCGACGGCATCACGTACGCCAAGGGCGCCTCGGTCCTGAAGCAGCTGGTGGCGTACGTCGGCACGGACGCGTTCTTCCAGGGCGTCCAGGCGTACTTCAAGGCTCACGCGTTCGGCAACACGCGCCTGTCCGACCTGCTGGGCGCGCTGGAGAAGACCTCCGGCCGCGACCTGAAGACCTGGTCGAAGGCGTGGCTGGAGACGGCCGGCATCAACATCCTGCGCCCGGAGATCGAGACGGACGCGAACGGTCACGTCACCTCGTTCACCGTCCTCCAGGAGGCGCCCGCGCTGCCCGCCGGCGCGAAGGGCGAGCCGACGCTGCGGCCGCACCGGATCGCGATCGGCTGCTACGGCCTCGACGCCGCGTCCGGCAAGCTCGTCCGGACGGACCGGATCGAGCTGGACGTCGACGGCGAGCGCACCACCGTGCCGTTCCCGGCCGGCACCGCGCGCCCGGCCGTCATCCTCCTCAACGACGACGACCTCTCGTACGCGAAGGTCCGCCTCGACGAGGAGTCGCTGCGGGTCGTCACGGAGCACCTGGGCGACTTCACAGAGTCGCTGCCGCGCGCCCTGTGCTGGGCGTCGGCGTGGGACATGACGCGCGACGGCGAACTGGCCACGCGCGACTACCTCTCGCTCGTCCTGTCCGGGGTGGGCAAGGAGTCGGACATCGGCGTCGTCCAGTCGCTGCACCGTCAGGTGAAGATGGCGTTGGACATGTACGCGGCGCCGGAGTGGCGCGAGGCGGGTCTGACCCAGTGGACCGAGGCGACGCTCGCGCACCTGCGCGCGGCGGAGCCGGGCAGCGACCACCAGCTGGCGTGGGCCCGCGCGTTCGCGGCGACGGCCCGCAACCCGCAGCAGCTCGATCTGCTGCAGGCGCTGCTCGACGGCACCGAGGCGATCGAGGGCCTGGCCGTCGACACCGAGCTGCGCTGGGCCTTCGTGGAGCGGCTGGCCGCCACCGGGCTGCTCGACGACGAGGAGATCGACGCCGAGTACGCGCGCGACCGGACCGCGGCGGGCGAACGCCACGCGGCGGCGGCCCGTGCGGCGCGGCCCTCCCAGGAGGCGAAGGCGGAGGCGTGGGCCTCGGTCGTCGAGTCCGACAAGCTGCCGAACTCCCTCCAGGAGGCGGTCATCGGCGGGTTCGTCCAGACCGACCAGCGTGAGCTGCTCGCCCCGTACACCGAGAAGTTCTTCGCCGCGGTGAAGGACGTCTGGGACTCGCGGAGCCACGAGATGGCGCAGCAGGTCGCCATCGGTCTCTACCCGGCGCTCCACGTCTCGCAGGAGACCCTGGACGCCACGGACGCCTGGCTGGCCTCGGCGGAGCCGGGTGCGGCGCTGCGCCGGCTGATGTCGGAGTCGCGGTCGGGTGTGGAGCGGGCGCTGAAGGCCCGGGCCGCGGACGCCGCGGCAGCCACCGCGTAGGTACGGCCGAAAGCGGGGGCGGGTGTCCACGACACCCCGCCCCCGCTTTCGCGTGGGGCGGGTGAGGCCCCGGTGAAGGCGAAGTGACCCTGTGGTGTAGGTTCCGGGCACGCCATGGGGGTACCTGGCGTTTCGCGGCAGCTGGGCTGCCGCCTTCATTCGGGGGGATGTTGAATGCGAAGAATCCTGGCCGTTTCGGGCTCGGTGGCGCTTCTTGCCACTGGCGCTCTCGCCGGGGCGATGCCAGCCGCCGCGGTCGACAGTTTCGCCTTTGAGATGGGGCGCGACTGGACGCTCATGCCCGGCGAGGGGCGGGCCGAGCTCCGTCCGGACTCCTGGTACAACGAGGCCGACGGGACCCTGGTCTACGCCCTGAGCAAGAAGCAGCTGAACGACCCGGCCTGGGCGGCCGGCGGTGTGCCGGCGGGCCTCGCGGTCTCGCTCGAATCGGGCTGCAAGGCGGCCGCGACCGCCGGTGTCTATCTCTGTGACGCCCACGGCGACATCTCCTATCCGGAGGTCTCGGCCACGGCCACGGCCGCGCACGGCACCACGGCCTATCTGGGGCTGGCGTACGCGCCGAGCGGCACGAACGTCGACAAGGCGGTCAAGGAGGCCCAGACCGCGGCGACGTACTCCGAGGACGGTCTGCACGCCGCCCGTACCATCACGGTCAAGTCGGCCGAGCACGTCGCGCAGAACACGCTCGCACTGAACACGCCGACGCTGAAGGCGGGCGACTCGGTCACCCAGTCGATCACCGTGCACGCGGTGGACGCGGGGCATCTCTCGATCATGTTCGGCCCGTCGGAGGGCCAGCGCGGGTGGGAGGAGTCCGAGGCCGACATCCGGATCGACTCGGTCTCGCGTGGCGACAACACGACCTGCGACCACACGCTGGGATCGGTGGCCTACGGCGGCGAGGTCCGCTGCGACATCACGCCGGGCGACGTCACGATCGACTACACGCTCACCGCCGGAGCGAAGATGGCGGCGTGGAAGGTCGATGCCTCCGCGGTGTACGAGGTCTACAACTGGGGCACCCACAACCCCGAGACGTCGAGTCACTTCGTGATCGACAGCCCGTACCCGGTCAGGCCGCACCACCTGCTCCTGGCCCGCGGCAAGGACGGGCTGCTCCGCTACCACCACGGGACCGGAAGCGCCTCGCAGCCCTTCCGCGACTACGAGGAGATCGTCGGCCACGGCTGGAACATCTACAACCAGCTCACCAAGCTCGCGCCCGTCACCGTGCAGGCGGGCGGTGGCGGCCTGGTCGGCCGGGACACGTCCGGTGTGCTGTGGCACTACCGCACGAGCGGCGACTGGAACACCCTCGCGGGGCGGACCAAGGTCGGCGCCGGCTGGAACGTCTACAACAAGCTGGCGGGTGTCACGGACCTGACGGGCGACGGCAGGGCGGACCTGCTGGCCCGCGACACGTCGGGCGTGCTGTGGCTGTACAAGGGCACCGGCACCAACACGGCCCCGTTCGCCGTGCGGACCAGGGTCGGCGGCGGCTGGGGCGGCTACAACGAGCTCACCGGATCGGGCGACGTGACGGGCGACGGCAGGGCGGACCTGCTGGCCCGCGACACGTCGGGCGTGCTGTGGCTGTACAAGGGCACCGGCACGGCGGCGTCTCCGTTCGCGGCACGGACCAGGGTCGGCGGCGGCTGGAGCGCGTACCGCTCGATGTCCTCGCCCGGTGACCTGACCGACGACGGCCGGGCCGACCTGGTCGTCCAGGACACGTCCGGTGTGCTGTGGCTGTACCGGGCTACGGGCAGCGCGACGGCTCCGTACGCGGCACGCGTCAAGGTCACGGGCGCGGGCGACACGTCGACGATCAGCGGGTACAACACGCTGCTCTGACGGCCCCGCGGAAACAGTCGAGGGCCCGGACCGGCGCGCCAAGCCGGTCCGGGCCCTCTCGCGTGGCGGGATGCCTGGTGAACCGCCCGGCGAACGGGGCGCGGGGCTCAGCCGTTCGCCGGGCGGTGGTCGGGGAGGGGCAGGCCCCGTCCGGACGAGAGGCCCTACGCGCCCGACTCCTCGTAGCGGCGGGCCAGTCCGGCCGCACCCGACTCCGTCAGCGAGCCGTGCAGGCGCATCCTGGCCACTCCGCCGTCGGGGAAGGCGTCGAGGCGCACGTGGGTGACGACGGCCTGGGCGCGGAGCGGGAAGCGGTGCAGGGTGTCGGGCTGGAGCCTGGTGCGCGGGATGATCTCGAACCACTCGCCGGTCTCGCCGTTACGGCCCTGGAGGGCGATCCAGCCGGCCGCGTTGCCCTTGAGGTACGCCGTGTCGATCTCGACCGCGCGGACCGCGCCCTGGGCGGGGAGCCGGAAGCGGACCCAGTCGTTGGTGTCGCGGACGCGGCGGCGGCGGTTCTCCCAGCCGTCGTCCATCTTGCGGGACGTGCCGGGCAGGATGATCTGGGTCGGCGAGGAGTAGAAGCGGTCCGAGGCGTCCTCGTAACTGCCGCCGTTCAGGACCGAGATCAGGTCGAAGGTGCCGAGCGTCGCGAGCCAGGACGGGTCGGGGAGCACCTCACCGTGCACCCGCAGGCGGGCGATGCCGCCGTCGGGGTGCTGGCGCAGGCGCAGGTGTGTGTAGCGGCGGCCGCCGGTGATCTCGAAGCCGTTGGCGGCGTGGCCGCGTACGGGGGTCGGCGGGACGAGCTCCTCCCACTTCACGTCGTCGGCGAGGAGTTCGGCGGGGCCGGGCGAGCCCGCGACGGAGGCCGCCTGGACCGAGACGCGCTGAGGGTAGTTGCCGCGGAAGTGGGCGGTGTCGACGACGATGCCGCGGATGATGCCGGGGGCGCCGAGCCGGATGAGGGCCCAGTCGTGCTCGTCCGGGGCGGGGAACGGGTGGGCGGCGTCCGCGCCGCGCCGGCGGCGGGTCTCCCAGCCGTCCATGATCTTGCCCTTGTGACCGAAGTGCTCGGGGTCGAAGACGGCACGTTCGCGGACCAGGAGGTTCTCGCGCTGGGCGAAGAACTCGTCGTTGGCGGCGATCACGCCCGCGCCGAGACGGCGGTCGGCGAGGTCGACGAGCTCGGTGAAGGGGAGTTCGGTGGTGCGGTAGTCGGCGTACGGGTCACCACCGCCGTATGGGGCCGCGTCGTTGGCGTGGGGGTCCTCGTGGTGGTTCTCATTCTGTTCGAAGGTCATGTGTTCACTGTCGTACGACAGAAGTCATTAGGTCCATCGAAAGTTTTCGCATGAATCGTTAAGGATGGCTGAATGGTTGCGCTGCCTCGCGCAGCGCCGCGAGCACCCGGGCCACCGCCGGGCCCTGCGCGGCCCCCTGCCGGACCGCGGCCACCACATGGCGCCGCGGCAGGTCCGCTTCGAGGACGCGCAGCACCACGCCGTCCCGGCTCTGCCGCTCCGCCGACGCCATGCGGGGGATCAGCGCGATGCCCATGCCCGCCTCGACCATGGCGAGGATCGCGGTCCACCCGGAGGCGCTGTGCGCCTGCTCCGGGACGAAGCCCGCGGCCTCGCACGCGGCTGTGGTGATCTCGGACCAGGGGCCCGAGCCGCCGAAGATCCAGGGCTCGGCCGACAGGTCCGCCAGCCGCAGCCCGGGCGCGTCCGCGAGCCGGTGGCCGGCCGGCAGCGCCACGTCCAGCGGGTCCGCGAGCAGTGGCAGCACGGCGAAGCGGGGGTCGCGCGCGGTCGGGGCGTGGGCGGCCAGGGACAGCGCCAGGTCCACCTCACCGGCGACGAGGAGTTCGTAGGCCTGCGCCGCCTCGGCCTCCCGGACCCGGACGTCCGGCCCCGGCCGGTCCTCGTCCCGCAGCGCCTGCACGGCCGGCACGACCAGCGCGGGCACGGCGGTGGCGAACGCCGCGATCCGCACCTCGCCCGCCTCACCGTGCAGATACCCGGTCAGTTCGGCGTCGGCGCGCTCCAGTTGGGCGAAGACCGCCTCGGCGTGGCGGAGCACCAGGTGGGCGGCGTCGGTCAGGCGCACGCGCCGGCCCTGCGCCACCAGCAGGGGTACGCCGAGCTGCCTGGAGAGGTTGGAGAGCTGCTGGGAGACGGCCGACGGGGTCATCAGCAGCGCCTCGGCGGCCGCGGTGACGGTGCCCCGGTCGCGCAGGGTGCGCAGGATGCGGAGCTTCTTGACGTCCCACTCGATCATGGCCGCAACCTACCGGGCGTGCTGTGCTCCGCCCCGGCCCCCGTTCCCGCTCCGGACATGCGAATGCGCCGCTCGGTACGTGGGTACCGGCGGCGCACCCGGGATGTCCTGGGTGTCCGGTGGGGGGACTAGGCCTGCTTCTTGGACTTGTCGAGGACCATGACCAGGCCCGCGATGACCGCGAACAGGGCCAGGGGGGCCACGACGAACAGACCGATCGTGTCGATCGCGCTCAGGCCCGGTCCCGGGTCGTCGCCGTCGTCGCGGGTGAGCGCGAGCGCGGGGGACGACATCAGCAGCATCATCAGCGTCGTTCCGGCAGCGACCGCGCCGGCGCGCATAGCGTTCTTCTTGTCCACGGTGCAAACGTAGCGAACGCCTACGAGGGCCGCGCGCCCGGGGGTGCCGTACGGGTCCCCGGAGGCTCCTGACGGGGTCGGAGGACTTCCATCAGCCGGTGCAGCCGGGGTGAGGCGGCGAGTTCCTCCAGGGTGACCGGACTGCCCTCGGCATCGGCGATGGGCAGCCGCCAGTTGGGGTACTGGTCCCAGGTGCCCGGCAGGTTCTGCGGGCGGCGGTCACCGATGGTGTCGGGGAGCCAGACGCCGGCCATGCGGGCGGGGGTGCGCAGCAGGAAGCGGTGGACGGCGCGGACGGCGGCCTCCTCGTCGTCGCCGCCCTCGGGGAGCAGGCCGAGGCGGGAGAGGAGGCCGAGCCACTCCGCGGTGTCGGTGCCGTCCTCGGTGCGCTCCTCGTCCAGCGGGCGGGTGAGCAGGCCGAGGCGGTGGCGCAGCGTCACATGGTCGCCGGTCAGCCGGGCGGCGGTGGACGGCAGGTCGTGGGTGGTGGCGGTGGCCAGGCAGTCCTCGCGCCATTCCTCCGGGGCGAGCGGGCGGCCGGTGCCCGACCAGTCGCGCTCGAACCAGAGCACGGAGGTCCCGAGGACGCCGCGGCGGGCGAGCGCCTCGCGGACGCCCGGTTCCACGGTGCCGAGGTCCTCCCCTATGACGACGGTGCCGGCGCGGTGGGCCTCCAGGACGAGGACGGCGAGCATCGCCTCCGCGTCGTGGCTGACGTAGGTGCCCTCGGTGGGCGGACGCCCCTCGGGCACCCACCAGAGCCGGAAGAGGCCCATGACGTGGTCGATGCGCAGGGCCCCGGCGTGCGCGAGGAGGCCGCGCAGGAGTCCTCGGTAGGGGGCGTAGCCGGACGCGGCGAGGGCGTCGGGTCTCCAGGGCGGCAGTCCCCAGTCCTGGCCGCGGGCGTTGAAGGCGTCCGGGGGTGCGCCGACGGACATGCCGTGGGCGAAGGCGTCCTGCTGGGCCCAGGTGTCGGCGCCGCCGGGGTGCACACCCACGGCGAGGTCGTGCACGATCCCGACGGCCATGCCCGCGTCCTTCGCGGCGCGCTGGGCGGCGGCGAGCTGGGAGTCGGTCAGCCAGGCGAGCCGGGAGTGGAAGTCGACCCGGTCCAGCAGTTCACCGCGGGCGCGGGCGGTCTCCTTGGAGCGCGGGTCGCGCAGGCCGGCCGGCCAGGTGTGCCAGTCGGAGCCGTGCACCTCGGCGAGGGCGCACCACAGGGCGTGGTCCTCCAGTGCCTGCCCCTGCTCGGCGAGGAAGTCGCAGTAGGCGGCGCGGCGGCCGGGCGTGAGTGGGACGCCGACGAGGATGTCGAGGGCCTGCCGCTTGAGCTCCCAGACGGCGTCCCGGTCGATCAGGGCGCCCTTGTTCAGCACCGCCTCGCTGAGTTCGGCGGCCCGGCGGCGCAGGTCGTCGAGGGCGGCGGGGTCGGGCGCGTGCCCGTACTCCGGGACGGACTCGATGTGCAGGTGCACGGGGTCCGGGAACCGCCGCGAGGACGGGCGGTAGGGCGAGGGGTCGGTGGGCGTGCCGAGGACCGCGGCGTGCAGCGGGTTGACCTGGACGAAGCCGGCTCCGAGGCAGCGCCCGGACCAGGAAGCGAGATCGGCGAGGTCGCCGAGGTCGCCCATGCCCCAGGAGCGGGCGGAGAGCAGGGAGTAGAGCTGGACGAGGAAGCCGTGGCTGCGTGCGGGCGGCTGCGGCACGCGTGCCGGGGCGGCCACGAGCGTGCAGGTCTCCGTCACCGGCCTGCCCGAGCCGCTCCCCCGGCCCGGCGCGCCCGGCACCCGGACGGTCAGCCGGTGCACCCCCGGCGGCGGCTCGGCCCACCAGCCGGGCAGGGCCTCGTGCGTGGCGGGCGCTGCGGGGTCCGTCGCGGCCCGGGCGTCGGCCGGGCGGGATTCGGCCGGAACCGTACCCCCGGCGGGAACGCGCATCGGGACCGGCGGGGCTCCGGCGGGCTCCTCCGGGCGGACCGTCAGCTCCGTGCCGGGCGGCAGCGCGGTCAGGGCCGGGGGCAGGGGCTCTCCGGCCCAGACCACCAGCGTGGCAGGGAGCAGCCGGGAGCCGGCCGCGGACTCGGCGGCGGCGAGCGCCTCCCGTACCGCTTCCGGCGTTGTGGCGTCGACGCCGAGCGCGGCGAGCACCGCGACGACCGTGCCCTCGGGGACGGGCACCGTGACATCGGTGGACGGGGAGAAGGAGGTGGCGACGCCGTGCAGTGCGGCGAGCCGGGACAAGCCCATTCAGACTCCTGGGGACTCCATGCCCCGAGCGCTGCCGGAAGAAGCCGGCTCGCTGGTCAGCGGGGCGAGGACGGCGAGCGGGGGTTCGCTGGTCAGAGGTGTGGCGTCGGCGAGCGGAGGCTCGCTGGTCAGGGGTATGGCGTCGGCCAGCGGCGCCTCGCTCGTGAGCGGGCCGGGCGTGCTGGGGGTGGCCGGGAGCGCGCTGATGTACGGGGCGGGACCCGGTACCTGTTTGGACAGGGCGGAGAGCAGAAGCTGCGCAGCGGCGGGCATGAGGGCCTCCTGGCCGTGGAGAGCAGGACACAGCAGACCTACCCAGCGGACGCGGCCGCAGACGTAGGCGTCATGACAACGAGCTCAACGTGCTCCGGGTCACATTCCGTTCCCCCGGGGCGGGTTCTCCGTAAAACGTCCGCTTGTTTCGGCCATTCGGCGTGGTCTTTCGCGTGTGCCGCCGAGCACGGAGAACCCTTCACCGTGACCGTCATATCGGGCATTTGCACCACAGCGACCACGCGCATTGACACTCTCGCGCGCGGGTGGTGGGCTC